>NZ_BAAHBD010000032.1:0-11284 GCF_054776975.1 Spirosoma harenae
ATATACTGGTTGTTGAGGAGTTTGCTACGCCCATCCCTGATTTCTTCAGCGGAGCGGTGCTGATTAACCTGACCCGGTCGGATAGCAATCTGCCCGGTACGCTTAACGATTGGCCTTGCGCCAAATTCCAAAAGGCTTCCTGGGAGGAGCTGCTCTCGATTGCCGACATTCTAATCTCAAAACCCTAATGGATCAGCCAACTCCCGACGATCTGGAGCGCCAGGTACGTGAATTCGAAAACAGCTGGTTTCGATTCACCGGTCAACAGTTCATTAAGTTGCCGGAAACGAAGCTCTGCCTGGACTATGATATTGCCCAAGAGAAAATTCTTTCCACGTTCCGCATTCCTGCCACGCAACTATTCGTAGTTGCCCGGTTTCGAGGCATTAAGACATTATCCACTATTGATCAATGAAAATCGGCTATGCGCGGGTTTCAACCCAGGACCAAAATCTAGACCTCCAGCTGGATGCCCTCCAAAAAGCGGGGTGTGATAAAATTTATTCGGAAAAAGCCAGTGGCGCGAAAGCCGACCGGCCGGAGTTAACCAAGCTACTCGACCATGTCCGGGAAGGCGATACCATTGTCGTGTGGAAATTGGACCGGCTCGGCAGGTCCGTTTCCAACCTGGTGGAATTAGTGGAGCGTTGGAAAAAGCAAGGGGTCGGCCTGATCAGCTTGAATGATCCAATTGATACGACTACCGCCCAGGGCGTCCTGATTTTCCAGATCTTTTGCTCGTTAGCGGAATACGAACGGGCGCTGATCCGGGAACGCACCCAGGCCGGACTGGCTTCCGCTCGTCGACGTGGCCAGAAACTAGGCAGGCCAGAAGGTTTGTCAAAAGAAGCGGAAAACAAATCGTGGATTGCGTTGGGACTGTACAACGAAAAGAAACTCTCGACTCGAGAGATTGCCTCACAATTGGGCATTTCTAAATCTACCTTGTATGTGTATTTAAAGCATCGGGGCATTCAAACGGGGGAGAAAGTATAATGGCTAATACTGATAAAGAAGATATCATAAAGTATTGGGGCAAACGCTCACTATTTCTAGTTCTAGCACTTTGGGGATTAAACGGCCTATTGTATTGGTATGGTGAAAGAGGAACATTTGGTGATATGTTTGGCGCTGTTAATGCCCTGTTTTCCGGATTAGCTTTGGCTGGCATTATTATTAGTATACAAATGCAAAGCAATGAATTAGCGTTACAACGTGAAGAGCTTGCATTAACCAGAGATGAGTTAGCTGCTACGAGGGCAGAATTTGAGCAGCAAAATGAGACGATGATCAAACAGCGGTTTGAAAACACATTTTTTCACCTAGTTGACTTGTTTCATGAGATAGTAACTAACTTGTATTATAGCCAAAGAGGTGGTAATAAAACCTATGAAAAAAGAGAAGTCTTTATTAAGGCTTCCCATGAACTAAAAGGTACTATAATTAACAGTAGATCGGAAGCTGTTAATAAGTATAGAAGAGAGAATGGTAATTATTCTTCTGATTTAAATTTAGAATTTAGTAACGAAGAGGAATATGGGTTTGTAAAAGAAGGTTACTTCTCGTTTTATGGGAATTTTTCAGATTCTTTAGGCCATTACTTCCGGCATTTATATCACATATTCAAATACATATACCAAAGCGAATTGACTCTAAAAGAGAAGAAGTTTTACGCTTCTTTAATTAGAGCCCAGTTGTCTCAATCCGAATTGATTTTGATTTTTTATAACTCAATGATTGAGGGCTTAGGCAATCCGAAGTTCCTATTTCTAATTAGGGAGTTTGATATTTTGCAGAATTTCAACTACGACTTAATTGCCAGGCCAATAGATCGTGAAATTCATCAAAAGCTTATGGATGAGGTTATCAACCCGTTTTTAGCTGAGTAGTCATGACTTCAGTTGATCCCACATCTCCCCAACCCGAACCCCTTCCTAAGCGCATCCTCAACTGGATGACGCCCGAGGAATGCCATATCCTGTTTACCCTGGCGTTTGGCATTAAGCCCTCAGCCGCTGAAATCGAAACCTTCGTCGATCCGGGCCGCATTACCATTCGCTGGCGCTACTTGAGTATCCACCTGAACCACGACGGCTCCATTATGGCTGAAGACAAGCCGAGTCTCAGTCGGGGAACCAGTGTGTATTTCAATGCCAAAAAGGTGGTTGATCAACTGGAGGCCTGGGGGATTCGGTTTGGTGATTGAGTAATGCCAACAGTCTTACCCCAGCAAACCTTTGACTGCATCTGTAAAAGTGGTGGGATCTTCCAGCAATTGTTTGGTAAAGTATTTAACTCCTTCTTTCAAGGCTTCTTTACGGACTTCGGTGAAAATATCCAGCCCAGCTTTACGAGCTTTTGCCCAAAATTTAGATAAAGCTTTAACAACCTGTTGCTTAGTGAGCTGAGTCTGTGTCTCTTTTATCTCCTGTGCTTGTGCAATCATCACTTCGATCTCAGCCGTTTTGGTTTCATCCAGATCCGCCGTTTCCTTGTGGGCTTCAAGTCGCTTGACAACGTCGCCTAAATACGCATCAATAAACCGCTGAACGGGTAAGGTAAAAGAGTGTGTTTCGGCATCTTCGTCTAATAGTTGAAAGTCAGTATATTCTTCCTCCTCATACTGCTCTAAAATGGGGTCGGATGGCCCTTCTGGCAAATTTCCAATAATCAGCGTATATTCTTCGACAAGACTCCTCCAACTTTCGAATTGCATTTGTAAATGTTTCGCGGACTGGCTGTCAGTGCCTTCACCAGGACTATCTGAATTAGCCGGCCTTTGACGGATTTTATAGAAGAAATCTATAGGAGTTCTACCTGGAATTTTAGAAAAGCCCTCTATACAGAAAAAGAAATTCGAACCTGGGGTTGGATCGGTTACATACAGTAGGGTGCCAGGCTTTATTGACTTTGTGTAATTACCCAAATTTAAAATTTCATTGAGTTTTGACTTCGCCCGGAGTTCATTCAGTGATAATTCTCGAAGGGATTCGTTAGAAGACATCGTGTAGAAGGTTTAAGAAGCCATCAAGTATACAAAAGATTTTGCACTACTGAAAACACAAATTGGCCGCTAAGTGACTAGCGGCCAATTTGTTTGATGGACAGTTACTTACGGCTACCGTAACGCTGTTTGTATCCAATTTTCTTCAAACCGCTCTAATTCATAGCGAGGAAACGACGCACCAAGCTCCACACCCCGCTCGGTATTTTGCCCCATAAAGCTCTGATACGCCCGAATGCCCAGCCGGGGGCCGTTCTCATCCAGATACTGGCGCATAAAGATGTGCTGCATCTCCAGATCACCCACCCAGCCGCTAAACGGACTGGTCAGGTTGATTTCCTCTTTGCCACCATCCCAGTACTCCAGCTTGATGTGCAGGAGCTGAAATTTAGCCGGGGGCTGAGGAGGTGGGCTCTGCCATTTATCCCGTGAAGGCGTTGCTACGCTTGGAGTTTTGGCCGCTGGTACTAAGCCAGTTGCACGGCTAGTGTTAGCCGCATAAGTTTGTAAGGTGTTCATTAAAACTGTAAGGTTTGCGACACGTGCCCCAATGCTGAGTCCTGCAAGATCATAGCGTTGGGGTTTTTTGTGTCTAGTTGAAAGTTAGAAAATAGACTCTTATGGGTTAGACTTCAATTTTAAGCTGCTGACCTAGAAACTTTCGCTTCTCATATTCTTTTTCGACGCCATCATGAATCGGTTCAAGTCGGTAGGTGACAGCCCTACGGTTCTGAATCGTTTGTAGCTCCAGCTTATTAGTTGCCTGTTCAGCCATTAGGTCGCGTACCAATCGGTTGATTTCCTTATTACGGGCAATGATTTTATGCTCTCGTTCTGCATCAAGTTGCAATAGCCGAGTATTCCCAAAGAAATGTTCATACAGTACCCTGTAGCACTCTTGCTGATAGATAATCAAAACAGGCTTTACTTCTGCTTTCATCCGGTCAATATTGATGCTAAATAACCAACCGTGTACATAGTCAATGGGTAGACAAAACATCTCTTGTTGCCTATTTGAAGCATCGTGTACATAGCGTAAGCTATACACACGGCTTAAAATCGGGTGTTTTTTGATCTGTTTATACTGCGTTTGACTATCCACACCAACGCCATCACAGATCGGTTTAATAGGTATCCAAACCTGTTCATTTTCCTGTTCGCCGAGTAGCTCGACTTCGTGAAACTTAATGATTTCTGTCATAAGATTGATATTTATCATTTATGTCACAAATATCAACTGCCTTATAATTAATTGCAATCTTTAGTCATAAATATTTTATTTGTGACATAAATGATAAATCATGGAAACAACTAAGATCTATTTAGACGTACCGAATGATATTCACCTGATTATCAAAGAAATGCAGATAGATAGGCAAAGGGCAGGGGAGAAGGCAAATCTGCGTGATATATATATCCAGCTTTTGAGGGAAGCAGTTAAGAAATAAAAAAGCTCGCCCCAACCTAGTCAACTAGGTTGGGTATTTTTTAATCCTATATATATAACAGGTCGATGGATCTAATAATGGATCGGGTATGGGAGGACTTGTGTACGTATTATTATCAATACAAATACACCTGCTATAACTTAACCTGGCAAAAGAATCTACGAAAAGGGTTAAAAATAGTTACCCTGTTACTTTCCGCAAGCGGTATACTCAGCTGGACAATATGGAAGAAAGACGGCTATCTAATCGTTGCCTACATTTTGTCCTGTATTGCTCAACTAATTTCGCTGATTGAGAACAATATCATCCTCTCTGATGAGGGATTTGAAAAACTACTTGATTTGCAAAGTAAACTGAAGGTTCATTATGATCGCCTTGATAAGCTATATTATGAATGTAGTCTTGGACACATAAAAGATGAAAAGAAAATAGCTAAACTGCTTTTTGAAGAATTTAAGACCTACGAAAACGAGATCAGAAAGTTAGATTCTTCCCTAAGTAGCTGGGAGCCTGAATTTTTAAAGCGTAGAGTATTACCCGATTATGAACAATTCCTTACCTTAAAAAACAAGAAAAATGAATCCAGATAGAGAAAGAGGCAATGAGCGCCCTCGGCCACAGCACGACAGACCAACCCCAAGTAATCCACAAAGAGAAAAGGATACCCAAACAGAACGGCGTGATTTACCCAATCCACCTTACATTCCCGACCGGCCAGGACAAGAAAAGCGTTAATAGCGGTACCGCTGATGCAGATTGGCAAAAAAAGGATGAAGGCGCATCTGAACAAAGCGCAGTAATGTTGCTGCTAAAAACTCAATGGCCCGCACTAGCTTTTCCAGCAATTGCAGGGTTAGCAGAAACAAAGTACGCCAGCCAATCATGTTCATGACTAAGCCCCCAATCAATAAGGCTTGCAGAAGTGTTACTGACGTTTCCATGATGTAAACATAACGAAAAAGGTCCATCTTTTACAGATGGACCTTTTTCGTTAGAAGAATTCTTAATCAACTTCACTTTCCTCCACCTTATGCCATTTGCTGCGTTCGGCCTGAACCACCAGCATCACTTTATCCAGCAGGTCATGCCGTTCTGATACCCGCAAAAGTGACTCGTTTCGACCCCTGGGCAGACTGGGAAGGTAAATTTCATACAAGGCATACACCTGGTCATAAATCCATTTCCAAACCTCGGATTCCTCCTGACCCGAAATTCGGGCAATCGCCACGACTTGAAGATACACCTGCGTGCGGTACGCGTGACCACGAACGGGTGAGGAGCTTGCATAGGAAGCCCGACCCGCATACATTTGCGTTGTAGACATTTTAAATGAGAGTTTATGTGTTTACACCACCCCTTTGCTCGTTCCTGGAAGTTCTAGCATTGGGGTTTTTCTTTGTAATTGATTGAATTACAGTATAATATAAAAAGAAAAACCCGCTTTTACAAACCGTAAAAGCGGGTTTTTCTTGGGTAGTGTCCTACTTTTTCTTAGGCTTTGTTTTCGGAGTAGCCTGCTTTTTTTGCTTTGGTTCGACTTCATATACCGGATCAGAAGCCCGACTGGTTGATTTGACAGTGAATAATAGATTGGCCCCTTTTAAAAACGCCCGTCGGTAGTCAATGCTGGGATACCAGTCAGCAGGGAGTAGGTCCGCTTGATTTGTACTGACTTTGTTCAGCCTAACGATGGCAATAGCCTTTCGACGTAGTTCCTGAACCACGTATTGATGCGCTTTGGCCCGAACAATCAGTCCCCCATGAATGGTGTGGTAGGATCGCAAAATTGGCAAATCGTAAATAATGCCATCCTCATCTCGTTCACCTAAAAACTTCAGCTGCAACAGTGCCCCCTCGGGGACATCATAGGCCTCCAGCGGATAGAAACGCGCCATGGTCAAAACGGTATCACCCTGCGAAACCGAGAGGGTCAACGTATTATTAATGTAGGGTACAGTCGTTGTCGTCCTCTGCGCGTACGGATAATAATACATCGAATTGATCGATGCTAAACTCTCCAGAAGCTGCCAGGAAGTAGACGGACCTACTACCATTGAGCGGGTGGAAACGTCGGTGAACGGGTCAACGTGCGTGGACACATTGGGAGCCAGAGTGGAGCAACTGCTTAATAGCATGGCCACCGCCAGGTAGCGTAAAGATTGGATCATCGAGAAAGGTTGATTTAGGGTGAATGGCTAAAACTACGAAAGAAATCAGACATCACATTATACTAAAAAAGTCGGCCCAATTGGGCCGACTTTTACAGGGAATTACTCGCACGAATCTGCTGCACTTCTTTCTGATACTGCTCAAAGAGCCTATAATCAAAAATAATCGACCGATTCGCGTACTTATCCATTAGTTCATTGTTGCGCTGCAGTTGCTGCAGGATGGCCATCCCCATTTCATGCGACATGCCAGCAGGCAAAGCGGCCTGCGGAGTGGGAGCGGGTAAAGCTGGTGAGCCACCAGTAACCCCCGATTGGAGCATGCCATAATTCCCGGATTTCTGGGCGACGTCCATGATTCGGGCGAAATTGGCCACCACCGGATTTTGCAAGGCCCTATTGGAAATCACAAATTCCCGACCGGCTTCACCCGCAATGAACCGCCTGTTACCCATCTGAAACAGCGTCGGCCCATCAACATACCCACCCGGCCCGTTGGTAAACCCTCCCTGAGCAAAGGTTGGCACGTTGTAATTGGCCGAAGCAATTTTTCCCAGTACCGTTCCGTAAGTCGCCGTAGCCAAAGCTGAATAGCCGATGGCCACCAGTGGATTTTTGGCATTTTGCCACATGGACATTAAAGTCGTGGCATAGGCAACGGTTGCTTCGGCGACCGCATAGGCTTTACTAGCTACAAACGCAGCCTTTTGAATCGTTGTTGCTTTCTGCCAGAACGTGCGAAGACCGCTGAGCTGCTCATCCCAGTTGACCTGCATTAGATTCAGCGTTTCCTGCATGACATCCCGAATGGCCTGTTGGCGTTCGAGTTGACTTTTGAACATTTTCTCGTCCGCACTTTCGGCATGGGCGAGTCGGGCGTCAACCTGCGCGTTGAGATTCTGAGTTAAGTCCCGTTCGTCTTTCTCCTTATGGGCTTTTTGCTCATCGGAAATCTCCCTAAGTTTATCCTTCGACTGAATATCAAGCTCTTTGACATCATCATAGTATTTTTTGTACAAAGCCCGTTTGGCCAGGAGAAACGCATTTTCTGCCTGGAGTTTCGCCATTCGAGCCGCATCTTCGGTTATCAAACCCCGTTCGGCTGCTTGCTCAATATCTTGAAGTCGTAGCTGATTTTCCGTGACCAATTCGCGCTCGATCTGATCGCGAACCGATTTCATGTCCTGAAACTTTTCCAGCTTCACTTTCTCGGCTTCTTCCTTCCGCTGTTTATCGTATTTCTGCTGGATCTTTAAAAGGTCAGCTGTCAATCGATCGTTAATGGCCGTGATTTCCTGATGTTTTAAATTTTCATCCTGAACGGATTCTTTCACCCTGGCTTTGGCTAGATCTGATTCATACTCAGCCTGAGCAATTTCCCGTTTTTCATCTTCAGCAATGGCATCGACTTTCATTTTCTGGATGCGTAGGATCGCATCCTTGTTGGCTTCTTTTCGTTTGTCTAGCTTCTTCTGTTCCTCATCCGAAAGGCCTCCACCCGAGCCAGATGGCTTGTCGTTAGTCGGTTTTTCGGTTGGCTCTTCAGGGCCGACTTTTTCCCCTAACCGCTGACGACGAGCACGTCGACGTGCTTCTGCGTCGTACCCCGTCAGTCCTTTAAGCAGATTATTCCGCTCTTGCAGTTTATTCTTTAATTCTTCGATTTCGGCATCGACAGCCAAAAGCTCCTCTTCCGTCATTTTACGATACCCGCCACCAGCCGCTGAGGTATCTTCATCGACGGTCATGCCCGCTTTTCGTTTGTCGATTGCCCGCTGCAGGTCTTCAATGGCCCGGTCACGCTCGGTTGTGGTTTCGGCGATGGCCGTTTTATTGTAGTGCTGGAGGAGTTCCTGTTGAACTTCAATCGCCTGACGCGCTTTGCCGGTATTGATGTCCATCGCTTTGCCATAGGCATCAAACTGCGTGACGGCCGATGGAATCGTTTTGGCAACCTGGTCGATGATCTTATTGAGTTCAACCTGCTCATCGGTTGTCAGCGTTGACTTCTCCTTGAGTTTATCGTATCGCTCCAGCAGCGGAGCAATGTTTTTGGTTAATCCCTCAACTTTACTTTTCTGCTTTTCAAAAGCCTCACTGGCCGCTTCCGACGCAGGAGAAAGATTACCCGACAAAAAATTGGTAAAACGTATGCCAGCCTCGACAACCTTTGTAAAAGCAGGTACCAGCTTTGTGCCCAGAATAATCGCTAGGCCTTCAACCCTCGCCCAAAATATCTCCAACTGATGATCCAGACTTTGATTGTTTTTTTCGGCCTGCGAAAAAGCCTCCTGCGTGCCCGTTACCCGTTTCGTTAATTCAGAAATTTCATTTCGGTGGGTGATGATGTGCTGAGCGGCCGTGATGTTTTCCTTTCCGAAAAGTTTGGTCATCTCTGCCGTCGACAGATTTTTTTTGCCCAAATTCTCCAGTGCTTTTTCCAACCCTACAATCTTCGGATTGGTGTCGTTGGCTCCTGAACCCAAGGTTAAGAGCACGTTTCTAAACTGGGTACCTGCTTCGCCACCTTTTAACGCAATCGTCGACAAACTTTGCAGGACGGCGTTGGTCTGCTCAAAGCTGACACCCTGGGCTTTGGCCACGGTACCCGAGTTTTTGAGCGCAATGCCCATGTCAGCAATTTCAGCAGAGCCTTCTTTGGCTCCGGCCGCAATGACATTGATAAACCGGTTCGCCTGATCAGCGGACTCCCCAAACTGATTGAGGGATTCGGCGGTGACCTGGGTAGCCTGCGCCAAATCAATTTTACCCGCCTGCGATAAGGTAATAGCGGCCTCCGTCGTCTGGGTAAGTAGCTCTTTTTGCGCCAGAAGTTCGGGTTTCGCTGAGGCCATTAACTTGTAAGCCTCCAGCATTTCAGCGCCCGATTTGCCGAAAGTCGGCCCCGATTTAGCCGCTGTTTTGTTGAGATAATCCAGATCCGCCCCAGTGGCTCCAGTCACTGCGGATAACTCCTTACTGGCAGCGTCGAACTGACGATATTTGGCAATAATAGCTGGAATGGCATTGGCGGCCGCCGAAATGCCCGCACTAATCAAATTGCCACCAATGAGACCTGTGGCTGTACTGGCGGCATTCGCTTTGAAACGACCCCAGGCCGTAGTGGTTTGGTTGATGTTGGCTGTCATTTGCCGCTGGGCCGCCAGCAGCGCATGCAGTTCTTTTAACCGATCCTTATAGCCAGGGTCGGTTTCTTTCATTTTGTTCAGCGCCGATCGGGCGTTGGTAACCGCCAGACTGACTTCTTTCAGACTCGTCTGAGCCTGTTTACCATTGATCACTAAGTCAATGACTGCGCGATCGTTCTGTGATTTTGCCATGGGGGAGCAGGGTTAAATAGCTTCCCAGGCACTGGTCATGTATAGTGAATGAGGGAAAAACGGGCGGCTACAGATGAACCGTAACTGAATCCGTCAAATAGTTTTCCAAAGCTCCTAGGGTCATATTCACGTAATAGCGCGATATGAGCTCCCTTAGCCGATGCACTTGAAAGGTTTTTTCTTTAGAATACCAGCGCGATGGTTTCCTAGTCCGCTGTTCTCCATTTTTTCGATTACTCTGATATTTACTTAGGGCGTAAGTTGTTCCCTTTCCAACGCCCATGTCGTCAAATCGGCCGTACAAGAGAAAGCTTAGCTGCATCCCTTTGACCCCGCCCGCTGAGCGGTCCAAATAGAGACGTTTTCGCCAGTCCGCGCGCAAGCGACCCGATCGGACTAAGCTTCGCTTTCGTGAACTTCGTCTTCTGCCATACACTTTCGTGTCCAGCTGCGCTTGAAACCGCTCGACCGTAATTTTAGACCAGGCTTCGACTAAACCTTTTAAGTTTATCCGCTGATTCAGGTCAAGTTGGCTATAGGTGCTCATCCCGGTATGATCGTATAGCCTTCGCCAGGATCGACAGCGACGGTGCGGTTATAAATATCAATTCGGGTCGGCTGCTGATACAGGTTTTCCGTTGAAACAAAATCGTTCTCTACTACAGTGGATGTGCCATTGACTAGGTACGTGTTAACGTATTCCTGGACTGGGGAAATGGCATTGCCCTCCCGGTGTTGGCGCAGTTTGACGGCCAGATTCGTGACACTCGCCGGAAGAGTGCGAGCTGAATCCTTCCAACACCGAATCGTAACGGTTTGCAGCCATACTGGATAGGTACCCACAGCATCGACAATGACCGGCAAGGCTTGTGGCCGTTTTTCGCCCAGTACCAGATCCACCCAGACGGTTACGTTGTCAGGCTCATCCGAAAGCGAAAGGGTGGGAGGAAGCGTCAGTACTTCCAGCTGACAGAATACTTTACCATCCTGGCCAGGCGCCCTAGCCTCCAATTTGCTGATTAGATAGGATCTACGAACCTGGTCTTCTAGAGATAGCGTAACGGACCTATGTAAGGGCATCGATGCCAGAATGGAAGCCGGTAGTAGCAGTGGCTGCGTGATGGCCTGCGTTTGATCCCGAAAATAGAAATAGGCCCGAAGGTAAGCCCGCCAGGCTCCGTAACGACCGGATAGCGAAAGTGACTGATTGCTAATGACGAGTTGTTGTCCGTTACGAACATCGGGCGTCGCCAGTGGATAAGCATTGCCTGCTGAATCCTGGGTCATACCCCGGTAGGCAATCAGACACAGCCCAACGTTATT
>NZ_BAAHBD010000033.1:0-6900 GCF_054776975.1 Spirosoma harenae
CCGAACGGGAAAGCGGTGCCGAGAAGCCTCAGCACCGCTTTATCGTATCCGAATTGCTTTCACCCACTTATGGAATCAAAATTCGGGATGACTCATGTTTGTCAATGCCAGCTTGAGCCGATTATGCCCACGGTCAGTTGGAGAGAATGAAAATTCGACCAGGGAGTCAGGTCTAGTTCATTGAACGCCCCACTGTCCTGACTAGGCTGTAAAGGGGGGTGTTGAGAACACCCGTTATTGCTTCAAACCAGCTCGCTAGTTCCTGGTCACGATATCTTGCCGCCAATAAACAGGCTTGGTACCAGCTGCTTACCAATTGTTATCGACCATACTGCTTAATTAACCCACTAATTTGTCATGAAAGGACTCGCTTTTACAGTAGCTTTTGTAATCAGTATCCCTTATTTAGTAGCCCAATCGGTTCCGGATAGTCGCACCGATGGCCGGTTTTACACCGTCAATGGGGCTAACCTGTGGACAGTAAGTGTTGGGAAAGGTGATCCCTTAATTTTGATTGCTGGAGGACCAGGTGGCGTGCACACGGGTTTACGACCATTTGATTCGCTGGCTACGAATAACACCCTGGTTTATTTTGATGGGTTCGGCAGAGGAAAGTCGGACACGGCGAGCCAGGTTAGCCAATACAGCTTACAGCGAGATATCGATGATCTGGAAGCGCTGCGGAAGGCCATGGGGTTTGCTAAAATAAACCTACTAGGTCATTCATATGGTACGGTCGTCGCCCAGGGCTATGCCATACAATATCCTCAGCAGGTTAGTCATTTGATCCTATCCGCTCCGTTTCACAGTCATGCCATGTGGCAGGAAAATGATGACAATTACAATCGGGAAATTAAGGTCAATTACCCAGAAGTCTGGGATACGCTGATGGTGATCCGTCAACAGGGCTATCAATCCTGCGATTCGTTGCATCAGGCCGTGTACGGCCGGGTACCCTACGCGTTTTTTTATGCCTACAATCCGACGAATTTTCTGGGGTCCAGCAATGAGCCTTATCCCAATAAATATAATACCAAGTTGTATTATCAGCTGGTGGGCAAAGATGGTGATTTTAGGGTTGGCAATGATATCGGTCGCTTTGATTACCGTCAGGCTTTAAAAACGCTGCCCATGCCGATTTTAATCCTGGCGGGACGGTATGATCGAGTAGCGGTTCCCTGGATGATGGTGAAGTACAAGCAATATTGTCCCCAGGCTCAATTTGAATTATTTGAAAAAAGCGGCCACAATACCTTTGTTGAAGAACCGGCCAAAACATTTGCCCTTATCCGGACCTTCTTAAGCAAGTGATGCACGGGTATCTTTTTTTGACCCTTAGCCGTGAATTATTTATTCACAATAAAGCTCCTCAATGAGATATAGCATTGTACATGTATCTGCTTCATTATTCGGGCGTTTGATGGGATGGGGTAATTGGAGGCAGGGTTGGCCGATACCCGAAATGCTTTTTAAAAGCACAGGAAAAAGGGGAACCGTTTGCGTAGCCAGTTTGGTGATAGACCAAAGCAAATTGGTACTCAATACCACAATAAGCACGATCCACTACCTCTACTTCTTAGCCAGTAAACAAGGATACGGGCCTGATCAGTAGGGGTAGGAGCAGCTCTGGTTACTCACCTCAAAACAAAGTTAGCTGCACCGCAATCATATAGCTCAACCCGATGTTACCTTTACAGTAGTGGTAACTCGCAAGGTTATCAGCCAGTTTTTTGTTTTCGCCTGGTTGCCTAATTGGGATAATTCTTCCGGACGGGCGTAGAGATAATACCTAAGTTAACCATGACCCCTTCCCTTCAAGACCCGGCTTCCCTAGATCAGCTAGCTAGCTATCTAGCCGCCCGGCGAGAAGCCCTGCTCAATAACTGGCGGACAGCTTGTGAAGCTGATTCCTCCCTGAAAACAGTTGTTAGCTTAAGCCGCGAAGAGTTTAACAATAAAGTCCCCTTCATGCTCAATGTGCTCCAGCAGCGATTACAGGGCCAAGCCGAAGAAGGCCAAGTGGAGTTGTTAGCCGCTGAACATGGCCTACACCGCTGGCAAAAGGGGTACCTGCTAAAGGAGCTGTCTACGGAGATGATGCATCTGGGCAACATCCTACTGGGGGAGTTACGGCTATGTTGGCAGATCTACCCCGACATTGACCGGCAGGTTATGGCCACGGCTTATGAGCACGTGGCCACTTTTAGTAACCAGATCAGTGTGGGAAGCCTGGAGCAATACGACTCCTTGCAACGCACCGCCGCGGTGAGTCGGGTGGAAGCCCTGGAGAAAACCATGACTCAGTTGAATCAGGTAATTCAGCAACGGAGTGATTTATTACATCGATCCTCTCATGATCTGCGGAGTAACTTCGGCATTATTCAAGGAGCGGTCTCCATGTTAGAACTCACGAGCGATTCTGAAGAAGACCGGAAACACTTTCTGGCTATGTTGCAACGCAATCTGGCCAACAGTCGCCACTTAATGACCCAGCTCATCGAGGTAGCCCGCCTGGAAGCGGGACAGGAAACCCTCAACATTCAGCCCATCAATGCGGGTCAGTTATTGACCCGTCTCGTAGCCGATTACCAGCCGCTGGCCACCGAGCGGGGGCTTTTACTCCAGGCGGACGGCCCGGCGAGCTTGCCCGTCGAGTGTGATCCAGTTCACCTACAGCGTATCCTTCAGAACCTGGTCCTGAATGCCCTCAAACATACCCCGACCGGATTTGTATCGGTTTCCTGGACTCGGGAGAATGACTACCGCTGGATCGTCAGTGTGCAGGATTCAGGACCGGGCTTGCCCACGGTTACTCAGGCGGGTTCATTAGCTCAGGTGTTAAATCCCTCCCCCGAATCTTCGGCAGCCTTCGGCATCGCCAATCCTGAGGCCGATGCTCAGGAAGCAGCCACTGCTCAAGCGTCCCGGTCGGCCTTTGCCCATAAAGGGGAAGGCATTGGGTTATCTATCGTCAAGGGTTTATGTGAGTTGCTACGGGCCAATCTGGAGATCGAAAGTAAGCCGGGTGAAGGCACCCTGTTTCGCATCCGGTTAGCCATTCACTGGCAGCCCTAAGGGCTTCAGGCCGCTCTGGGCTCTGCGACTGAACTCAGGGGCAGCACGCCCTGTTCCCACCAAAACTGACGCACGCTCTGAGTCAGCGTGAGCCAACTGTTAATGGACTGGGGCTTGACGATGTAAAAGCTGGCCCCCTGCTGATAGGCCTGACGGATATCGGTTTCATCGACTGACGAACTCATCACCAGGATGGGAATCTGCTGCTGGTTACCTAATAACATCCGGATGTCTTTTAAGAGGCCAAAGCCCGCTTCATTCTGGGGCAGGTACAGATCCTGTAGAATTAACTTGGGTAAGCTAGTCCGGTTGGCCAGACAATCGGTGAGATAGGCAATGGCTTCCTGTCTATTGGCGCATCGATACAAGCTCACATCGGGGAAGTGTTTAGCCAGGCTAAAGCGGACAATCGTCCAAATGTCTTCCTGATCTTCCACCACCAGTAGGGTTGCTTGCTGGAAGTTCTGTTGGCGTAAGGTGGAGTAAGAGGTATCGGTTAGTTGAGCGGTATTGATTACATCCATGGCCTTGTTGAAGTGGTAAACAGACCCTGTTCTCGCTTGAGGGGGCTCCTGTTGATGCTTGTGGTCAACTGACCGGTCAGTCAAGCTAAACGATTTAACGTGTCAAGCCCAGCGTAGTTCAGAGAGTACCTCATCCAATGAGCAACCGGGCCCTGGGTGGTTTACCAAATCATGGGGTTTTCGTCCCAATGAGCGATCAACGCTGCTGGCCGTTGGAAGAAGGCCACCAATAACCAGGATTTGTCGGGGGGACACGAATTATTAGGTATCCTTTATTTCCAGCGAAGAACAACGATGCGCTAACTCGTGTGAAATCAATATTCTCAATTAATGCTCCTATTAATTACTCATTTCACAGAAACTATTCCTTTACCTTACGGTTGGGAGTAATGCCAGCACTTTGGGAGCGAAACACAAACGTGCGGATAATCCCAATCCAAAGCGTGGTGATGAGCATGGTTAAGGCCACAACCGAGAGCGTCAACTGATAGATGAAGTCATTGATGAGCCCCAACTGACGAGCCGACAGACTTAGCACAATACTAAACTCGCCTAACTGAGACAGCAGTGCGCCCGCATACACACTGTCACGCCAGGACGAGCCGACCAGCCGGAAGGCCAGTGCCCCTAGCAGGCTGTTGATCAGTAGTACCAGCCACACCAGGCCACTGATCAACGACCAGTGCTCAACCAAAAATCCTACCTCGATTTGTAAACCAATCGCCACAAAAAACAGGGCCAGAAAGAACACCCGAAAGGGATGCAAACTCTGCTCCAGCCAGTGGGTAGCCCCGCTGCGGTTGACCAGTACACCGGCGACAAAGGCACCCAGGGCGGCTGACAGGTGAAAAGTCTGGGTCAACCAGGCCATGCCGAAACAGGTAAGCAGTCCCCAAAAGACCTGTAAATCATGGTCATGGGCCAGGGTGTGGGCAAAAGGTAAGGTAAGGGTTCGCGAGCCCATAGCCAGTCGTAGGAATAGCAGAATCAACAGGCCGCCCCCCAGCATCAGGCCAATGTCCAACGGGTTGAACTGAGCTTGACCGAGCAGATTTAGCGTTACCAACATGGGCACGGTAAGCATGTCTTGGAGCAGTAAGACACCTGTTGTCAACGTCCCTAAGGGCGACATGATCTCGCCATTTTGACGCAGGTAGGGCATAATGATGGCCGATGAACTTAAACTAAGAGCAAAGCTAATCAGCACTTTAACTGCCAGACTCCACTGGAGATAGAAACCCAGTAACCACACTGCGGCAACGCTCAGCAGCAGCTGAACCAGCATGCCCAGCAGGGGTTTGGCTATGTGTTTAGTCAGATCGGGTAGCCGGATTTCGAGGCCAATAAAGAACAGCAGCAGGATGATGCCAAGCTCCCCTAACTGGGTAATCAGGTGGGGATTGACCAGGAGTTGAAGGCCGTCGGGGCCCAGCACCATGCCGCTTAGTATGTAGGCAATGAAGTAGGGTTGGCTGAGCCGCCGAAGCAACAATACCCACAACAAGATGACCAACGAAAGGATGACCAGGCCATCCAGCACCGTTGGTCCGTGATGGGCGGCCAAACTAGGCACTTGCATAAGCACAGTCTTGATCATGTTGGCGGGGTAGTTGTAGCTAGTCAACGGCTGAAAGGCAGATTGGCTTGCCGGGCTTGCTAGGGCTTTACAAAATCAGGCAACAGCGGCTTACTTGAGTCGCTAAGGTGGGCAGGCTGTGTCGCTGAGCGCAGGATTGACAAGCACCTAGCAGAAAAAGAAAGGGAGATGATCTGTTAGCGGGTAGCTAATGTAGTTACATTTTGGTTTCAGGGCTACATCCCCCTTAATCGCTTCTTTCAGCGTAAAGCTAGTTTTAATCGTTGCCCATTCTAATCTGTCGGATTCGCACTCCAGCATCGGCCACTCTACAATGAGGCAAAAAAGAGGTGGTGACCTATACTGTTACCACCTCTTGTGGGCAGGCCTAAAGGCCAGTTAGTTAATTTGGATTTGAGTCGGTGCCTTGGGTTTGGCTTCTTCCTTCTTCGGCAACACAATGTGCAAAATACCATCCTCGTACCGGGCCTGGATCTGCTCTTGATCGCAGGAGTCAGGCAACCAGAACGAGCGCGAGAAGGCATGGTAGCTAAACTCCCGCTTGGTGTACTGCCCCTGCTCATTTTTCTCTTCCTGCTGGTCTTCCTGCTGGGTGGAGACCGTCAGCTTTCCGTTATGCAGGCTCAAATTGAAGTGCTCCTTCTTCAGGCCTGGGGCCGCCACATCGATCTGGTAACCTTCACTGTCTTCCTTGATGTTGACCGCTGGCACGAGCGTTCCGACCTGCGAGCGGGTAATGCCGGGCCAGTTGCGGTTGAAGTTAAATAACTCATCCATGTCTCTGCCCATGAATTCATCCAGTAGAGAGGGCAGTTGTCCGTTTCCATTGAATTTAACCAGTGACATACTTGTAAGAGGTTTAAAGTTTAACATAAAACCGTGTCAGAAAGCTCCTAAACAAGGGATATGCCAAAAGGCTGTTGTCTTTTTTGGATGCCTCAGAAACTGACAAAATGACATTTTTCAGCTTGGTTCACGGGTCATCCAGACAGTACTGGGCGTACCGACCCCTATCCACGCTGGGGTCAATGGTCAGGCATTTGCTGTTGACCAACTCGCTGACATGCTCATCGAGTTTTGACCAGGTAATTACAGTAGGGAAATCAACGTAGAAAACTTCAGGGTAACTCCTGATCGGTTATCAGTCTTATTAAACCCTCCCATCTGAGATGGATTTGCTACGTTAAACGGAACAAATGTTTCTTATATTTCTGTCCAGTTTCTAAAAATCGCCCTAGTCCGCTAAAACAGCTATGAACTAGGGCGATTTGTTGGAGCCTCTGATTTTCGTCTATCGGAAGACTGGCTCGTTTTATTGTTTAACGACTTTTAAAGAGATAGTTTCCTGAGTGGTACTTACCCGTAACATATAAAAGCCACTGATTGTCGTCTCTAGACGTAACCGTTCTTCATGGAGGGGGGACGTAATGTTTATGGACCGGTTGATGAGGGGGCGCCCATTCAAATCGGTTAGGGACAGATGTACTGACTCACCCTGTACATTCTCAATCCTAACCGTAAACTCTTCCGCTACTGGATTTGGATAGACCTCCGCTTTCAGGTGAGCAATCGGTTCTACTGCTAAATTAGCCGCGAGACGAGCACCCACCGGGCACTGGGCCCGGATGTCCCAACTGTAAGTGACGACCTGTCCACTCTGACGGGCATGGAGCAGTAAGGGCACCGCATCAGCCGCCGTGCGTA
>NZ_BAAHBD010000034.1:0-28774 GCF_054776975.1 Spirosoma harenae
ACTAGTGTTGCTTTCTTACTAATAGCCAACTTCGGAGGCTAGACCATTCAGACAATAGGCAGGTTTTTGTCGGACAAAAACACAGCTTGCTAAAATGTATATCGCCAACCCTTGCTTGAACCATAGAAATCGGCCCGGTTCCATTGTTTCGTCTACTTGTCAGCCCACTACTTTGCGGGAGAATAAGTCCATCCAAGTAGCTAAATAGGCTCAATCACCGTTGATTAAAGGCAGATAGGTAATGTCGCTGACCCAAACCATATTGGGAGCCTTGGGCAACGGCAGGCCTAATAATAAGTTCGGCCAATAATCTCTACCATGAGTGCTATCCGTCGTTCGGAGCACAAATGACTTAGCGGGGCTGCCCGTGCGGCTGAATGGCTTGTAAACCACCTGCTTTCATCAGCATTCTTACTTGATGACGTCCCAGTACATGTCCCTTTTCTTGCAACTCAGCCGTAATGCGTCGACTGCCATACCGTCGTTTGTGCTTACCAAAGACCTGCTCTACTAAGTTCTGATGCTCTGCTTGGTGAAGTGTTGGTTGGTAACTGTCCCCCCGCAGGTACCGATAATAAGCCGTACGACCGCCGGGCGGCCCCGTAACTTCTAACACCAAGCACAGAATCTCTACCTTAAATTCGTCAGCTAGGCTTTTGACCAGTTCATAGCGTTGCCTTAGGGCTGCTGGCTGACAATGCTTAAAGCTTTTTTAAGATCTCACGCCGGGCGACGATCGCTCCATTTCCAGTTGGCTGACCCGTTGTAGCAGGCGCTGGTTCTCAATCAGTATGTCTGAAGTCTGGCTCGAAAAATGGTGTTTTTCTTCCCCTTTGTTTCGCTGTTTCCAACGGTCCGCCGTCGCGGTTATAGATGAGCGCTTCACTGATGCCCAGTGCCTGAGCCACATAGGGCACGCTTTGGCCGTTGGCAATCATTTTCAGCACGTCCGCTTTAAAAGTTGCCGGTCCGCCGGTGCGGTCGTATTTACGCCGTTTTAGGGGTTTGTTTTTAGGCTGCATGGTCTTGCAAGTTAAGCAAGTTCACTGTGCCGATTTATTAGATCATCTCACATTTCGTAAACTCATCAATGGAGAGAAACGGCTAGTCAGGTCCTAAAGCTGCTAACTTCTTAACGTTTGGTTGTTGCAACTCAACCCGCTCCAATAATCGGTAAACAGGCATGGTGTCAGTCTGGCAAATTCACCATTTTGGCCCTATGGATTCGGACACTATACCAGGTTTACTTTTTGTCCAGTTTTGGCTGCCCGGTAAATACCTTCTATAACCCGCAAATCCCTACGTCCTTCTTCTCCGGCTATATGGCTGGGTAGGGCTTTTTTCGATAGGATGTGTTGGGCGATGTCATCCAGTTGAGCCGCTTGCTGATTGACCACCGGAAAATCAAAGGCGGCTTGACTGCTACGCCCTTTAAAGGGTCCATAGCTCAGAGCGGGTTCCAGTTCAAAGTAGCCCTCATCGGCTGAGGCATAGAATCGATCGATACTGCAGTTTTGTCTTAGCCCCCTGAATAGTTGGACAAAATTGTAAAAACAGTTTAGTCCCATTACATTCAGAAATCATGAGCAAAATCAGGCGAACTTTTACTCCAGAAGACCGATACTCCATCGTTCAGGAAGCAATCCGTGACGGCCATGCCGAGACTTGTCGCAAGTACAGCCTATCCCCTTCGTTGCTGCGTAAGTGGCGACTGAAATATTTAAGTAGGGGAAAGGAAGGTCTGAAAGACTCCTATACACGGGTTGACCCCCAACTCCGAGCGCTTGAGGAAGAAAATGAGCGATTAAAACGGATTGTTGCGAAACAGGCCCTAGAGCTGGAAATCAAAAGCGAGTTGCTAAAAAAAACACCTATTCAACTCAGGAGAAGCTAGCCCTCATGAAACAGTTTGAAACCCGCGTGAATCGCACCCTATTATGTCAATGGTTAGGCTTGCCTCGGAGCGTGTATTACTACCAGCCCAAGTCAGGCACTGCTGGTGCCCGACCCAGCCAAACGACTCTGAAACTGGACGGATCGGTAGTGGATAACCAGCAAGTCGTAACTAGCATTCGGCAACTGTTGAAGGCAGAATTTAATGCTTTTGGCTATGAATACATCACCTACGAACTAAAAAAAGAATACCTAATCAACAAAAAGAAGGTTTATCGACTAATGGATGAGAATAACTTGCTTTTAGGCAAAATCATCCGACCTGTCGGCAAACGGGAATTTGTCAAATTCAAGCGCATTGAAGCTACAAAACCCTTGGAATATCTATGCTGGGATATCAAGTATGTGTGGGTGCAAGGAGAACGACGCAACTACTATCTGCTGAGCGTGCTTGATGTCTATAGCCGCAAGATTGTAGACTGGTTGTTTCAGCGTAGTATTCGCCAACTTGATCTAATCAATCTTTTTCGGCGAATCAACCAGACGCATGAACTGAAAGGGGTCATTTTACGCAATGACAACGGTAGTCAATTCATTGCACATTCAGTGCGTAATTTTTTAAAAAGCTCGGAAGTCAAGCAGGAGTTTACTCATGTGGCGACGCCAGAAGAAAACGCCTATATCGAAGCCTTTCATAGTATCTTGGAGCATGATGTCATTGAGCGAAACGAATTTGATAGCTATTATGAAGCTAAGCAAACGTTACAGCGTTACTTTTTCCATTATAACAATTATCGGCTTCACCGCTCAATTGGCTTTGTTACACCTCAGCAGAAATGGGAGCAGGCCGAGGTGGTTTTTGACACAACCTTTTCAGAAAATCTGTCCAACTAATCGGGGGCTAAGACAATTTCAGTTCCTGCTACTCCATCTCACATATTTAAGAGTATGAATGCATGACCAGGTTTCATGCTTAACCGCACTCCCCTCGAAATTAACCACATCCATGCTTAGATACTTTCTTCTTTATGGGTTTCTGCTGACAACTGGAGTCAGTCAAGCTCAACCCAAAAACGAGATCGAAAAAACCATCCAGGACTTAGAGCAGATCGGTGTGAAAGGCATTTTAACTGCCGACACCAGTTTACTGGCTCAGATTTGGGCGCCTGAATTTATGGTCACTACCCCCCGCAATACCATCGCCCTCAATCGAGCCGCTGTGTTTAAAAATCAAAAGCAAGGCTTAATTGATTACAGCTCGTTTGAGCGCATCATTGAACAGATGCAAGTCCAGGAGAACCTGGTCATAACGATGGGCTACGAGTTGTTTGTGGCCAAACATGACTTGCAAGAAGCCAAGGCTGGCCAACCAACCAAACGCCGGTTTACCAATGTATGGATAAAGAAAAATGGGCAGTGGAAGCAGATTGGCCGGCATGCCTCGATCATTTGCACACCATAGGCCACTAGAATAGGTTTATAAAGGATAGAAAAAGCCACTTCATCTCACAGAGGAGCGATTACTGAGAATAGAAAAATCGCGTATTCCATGTCGGATCCATCAGGCTAGTTTATAGAGAATGGGCATGGGGGCCACCTGGTTGGCCTGAAAATTTGCCAGCACATACGAATGGAAGCTGGGCTTAAAAAGCAGCGATGGTAAAATAGTAAATAAGCTATCCCAACGACAATGATTCACTAGGGTATACATCGATTGATGGGGATCAACGGGTTGTAGCACAGTCGAATTGGTCAGCTTCGTTTCGACCTCAAACCAACCTGCCGTGTACTCCCACACCGCCAGGTTCTGCTGCAAGTCATTGGCTAAAAAGTAGTTAAATAAAAACACACCTTGTCGCTGGTGATTAACTGGACTAATCCGCCTGACGTTTGTCGCCAGGAAGCTATGGCTATGCCCAGCAGCCCCTTTCATGGCTTTCTCGATTTCTTGATAGGCACTGCTCTGTTGAAGGACGGTGAGAGTGGCCAATGTGTTGGCTTCCACTAAAACGACAACGTCATAATAAGCAAGGCGGATCTTCTCCGTTGGGTGCCCGGTAAATTTGCTTTGACCCGGTGGAATCAGACGCGCCTTGAATACCACCGCACCCATGAGGTTATGTTCGGTTTCTAGCTGCTGACACCAGCTTTTTAGTTGCTTAAGCAGTGCCTGCTTCTTGGTACTTGACCACAGAAAAAAGGGACCGACAGCGGGGTCAACTTCGGCACCCATAAACAGGTAAAAACTGCTTGAAGGCGCTTGTAAGGAAACCCTTGGGAACTGGACGTGTTGATTGACAATCTGTAATGGGCGCTCCATGTTGGTTGGGTCTGATGTCTGGGGCAAACTTCTCAACCAAACAGGATAGGTCTTTTTACAAATGTTAAAAAATTACTTCTTCGCTCGGATTCGACTCAACGAAACTTGGGTAATGCCTAAATAACTGGCTAAGTCGCCCAGACTAATTCGGGAAAGCAAGTGATGATTCTCGTCAATAAAAGAGCGATAGCGTTCCGTCGCGTCTTTTTCCAACATATCCCCGACTCGTTTGATCATGTTTAAGGAAGCGGTGGAGACAAATTTTCTAAATACAGTTTCGATGCCATGATGCTTTTGGCAAAGGGCTTCCATATCCGAGTGAGCAATACAGGTCATCAGGGATGGCTCCAAGACCTTGATCACCAGTTGAGAGGGTGAGCGGGTGAGGTAGCTGTCAAGGCCAGTGAATAGGGTGTTCTCGGCAAAAAAACGCAGGATACATTCTTTATCGTCTCGATAGAAATACAACTTAACCAGCCCTTTATTGATGAAATACAGCTGGCTACAGGTCTGCCCGTTTTTGAGCAAAAAGGCCTGTTTTTGATAAAGGCGACTCGTGGTGGCCGCATTTAATTCGGCCTTGGCGGGTGGATCAAGCGGGGAAAGCTGCGTACAGAATTGAATAAAGTTCGTCATGGATTGGGTTTTGCTGGCTGATTACACCGGGTCAGAAGTGGGGCTTCGATCCGAATCTACCCATCAACACCCACTACTTAATTGGTGCGTACCGGGTTAGCTAGTCCTTCTAGCTACTCTCCCCATCGTTGGGGTCTTTACCCGGAAAGCGGCTACTCAATTAACGTTGTCGGTACGCTTTAATGGATCTGTGTTGATTTCCTAATTTGAGTCTTCAAAGGACGACTAGTATTGGGCTGGATGCCAATTAATCTTGTTGGAGCCATGCTGGCGTAAACTACTTAAAAAGGGTGTTCATCGAGCGAGTTTCTATAAGCACACCCGTTAAGTAGCAAAAGCAAAAACGCTCGCCGTCTCAAGTGTGAGCCTTTCGTGAGAATAGACTAGAGTTCACTGGGCAGTAGACATTTTAGTAAATTCCCGATCTTCGAACAGTGGAGACAGCTGGAAGTAGGGTTTCCCTAGTCCGTCTAAACCGATTGAATGAACCGAAAACGTTTAGAATATCTATTGCTAGCAACGTTGGCTACATCAAACCCAGACTGGACCGGAAATAACGGCCATCGCTGGGCTTTCTAGCCATTGACTCGCTTGCCAACAGCTAACTCAAAACCGCCACCCATCCCCCAAAGTGCGTCACCGATCGATTGGCACTTGTCGATGGGCTTGCTCATCAGCCATCTTAGGGGCCACTCGGGTCCAACCATACAGGGCAGGTCAACGATCTTATGTAGTTGTATTGATTCCTGTTTTATCCACTTTCCTATCAACCAGGGCGAGTGGGAGTTCCTTCGTAGGAGTAATTCAACCTAGATTGTCAGTATCAACTCATTCCAGCCTATGCATATCAAGAGGAAATCCTATTTTAAACAGCCACAAAAAGCGGTTGACTGGTTTGAGAAATGGGTCTCCCAACTCGAAGGGTTAAATAATAAATGCTATGATCGGATCGAACTCCAAACAGCGTTGGGCAAAACTTACATTTGGGCCATCAATGCACGAGACACAGCGGCCGAAACCCTTGTCATTTTTCCGGGTGCACGAACCAGCAGCTTATTTTGGGATTTTGATAACGGCTTGACTGTGTTCGAAAAATCCTACCGCCTTTTGCTGGTTGAAACCAATGGCCTGCCTAATTTAAGCGATGGAAACACGCCGGATATTCGATCCCTTGACTATGGGAAATGGGCCGAAGACATTTTGGACCAACTCCGTATAGAAAAAGCCTATATCGCGGGCGCTTCGTTCGGAGGACTTATTTGCCTCAAACTGTGCCGGGTGGCTCCGGAAAGGATAAAAGCGGCATTTCTGCTGAACCCCGGTTGTTTACAACCCTTTTCTCTATCTGCCAAAAACCTGTATTTTAATCTGTTGCCTATTCTGTTCCCCAGTAGAAAGAATGTGCTTAAATTCCTGGATGAAGCCGTCTTCTGCCAGCCCAATCATGATTTATCTCCCGCTTACAAAGAGCTGTTGGTAACCTATGAACTGTACGCCATCACGCAATATCAAGATCACACCCAAAAGCCCTATTATATGAAAGGCGAGTTATCGGCGGTCCAAACCGATCTGGTTTTGTTAGTCGGTGAGCAGGATTTACTATTTCCTTATAAACAATCCATTGCCAACGCCCAACGCGAAGTAAAGTCATTACGGGAAGTGATTAGTTTGCCCCAGGTTGGGCACGGCATCGAAACCTACCCGGAAGCGATTCAGCTCATCAAGAGTAGAATAGAGCGTTATCAGCTGGCTGGCAACTAAATCGGTCCGCTACCGAAACGGGCTGGCGAAGGATAGCCTTTGCTTCCTACCTTGTTTTAGCCTATCGAACCCATGTCCATCATCAAAAGTATCACAACTCTTAATTGGGTACTTATCACAACGTACGGAGTCTTCGTGTGCTGGGCACTCCTGCAACCGGCCAATCCCCGCCAATGATGCCGGAGGTAGTGCGATGGAAACCGCCCTAAAAGGCCTGAGTGTTTTACTGCTTCTTATCCTGATTGGGTTGAATTGGCAATCGAGTGCCTGGACGAAAGTTGTTGCCCTGCTACTGGTGAGTCTGCTGCTAGGGCTAGTTCGTTACATTGCCACCCATTAATTGATCAGCCGAGGAAACCGTATGTTACGGATTAAGTTCGAAAGGTATTAAAACCAGCATTTTTCTGAGACACTGGATAGGTAAAAGCCCTTGATAGTCACAAACAGCGGCCTTAACACTTCGTTATCACTCATTAACAGACCGTTAACAAAGCTCAATCCAAAAACTAATAGGTTTGCGGCACACTACAATGGTTAAAATCCTCGAAGAAAAATAAATGACGGTCTTTAGTGCAAAACGGGGCCACCGTGGCGCGGCTATTTTCATTTTGGTCCGGCTGCTTCGGCAGTCCGACTGGATGGCCCCGTTTTGCACTAAAGACCTAACTATAATATAATCTTGTCTGGCAATGCGAATATTTACATCAAAAACCGTGCATAAAATTCATCATATTGCACAGATTTTTATTTCATTCGGCCAATCGATCCGGATTTGGTAAAGGGTGGTTCTGTGACGTATTGTTTTTTTGGATCGGCTTATTTACCCAATCCAACCCGTTATTGATTGGCAGATAAACAATCGATAACCGAGCGGTTATTTTGGACCCTTATGGAACGGTTTCTCACCCTATTCGTCGCCAGCCTGTGCGCGGCTCCCCTCATTTATTTTCTGTTCTCCCAAACGGTTGTTGCCCTCAACAGCCATCCTTCCGGCCCGGATGATCGGCTGGGAGTAGCTTACCTAGCCACCTGGGGTGGCTTTCTAGCGGCTTTTGTCGGCTTCTTTCTGGTCTGGTTTCTGGCTCAGCGATTTCTGGTCGAGCACTACCTGCGCTACCTTCAGATCTTTGATGGGGCAGCCCTGATTGGCTGGGTTGTGGTTTATCTGATCTGGTCGAATGATCAGCCGTATACGCTCAATTATCCCTACGCCCGGCCGGTGCTGGATGTGGAGATGCGCTTAACTAAATCATACCTGAACGGCGCAGCCATCGACTCGCTGGTGGAATTCCAATACATTGGTCAGGATTTCAAGTCGCTCGAGCCTATGCACGTCCGCCAAGAAGGGAATTGGATGATTCTGCCTTGGGGAACAACACCGTTTGACGTCAACAAATGGCAAATGCGCGTCTTTGTTCGCAACCACACAGTCGATTTTTTACTAAAATTGCCCAAACGCCCGCAAGAATCCACGGCGTGGTCGGATTGGGTTAGCCCGGTTCCCGAGCAGCAGCAGGAGCCATTGCCGGACACCCTTACTCAGAATATGGGGCTGCGGTACCGTTTCCGGCTGGTTCCGCACGGGTCGCAGCAAGGGAACAATTGACGCGGGAGTCCCCGCTTTCTACGATGCTCCATCAGGAAACCGATCATGAAAAGCGGGGACTTGTTATTGTCTAGAAGGTTGGTGAATCATACAGGTTATAAATTTCCATGATGCTTTCCAGCTTCTTTTGGAAATCGATTTTCAGATCGATCAGTTTGCCGGTACGAATAGCGAAAACCCAGCCGTGAACCACGACACCGCGTTCGCGGAAGGTTTCCTGAATGGCGGCCGTTTTGATCAGGTTACTAGCGTAGCCAGGGTGAAGGCTATCCCAATTTCACGTAATGCTTTTGTCATGATTGTTTGAAATAAAAAAGTATATAGTTCGACGATTAGTAGGTATGGTCGTGCGTTTGGGGGCCAAACAGCAGATAACGAAACTTAATCCGGAACGAACGGCCCATGAGCGGTTGGTTGAAGTTGTTGATGACGGTTTCGTTGGTCAGGTTGTTTATTTCAGCCGTGAACGTGTAGCGACTCTGCCGAAAGGACTGTTCGACCGATAGGGTATGCGTGACGTAAGTAGGTATAAAAAAGCGGTCATAAACGCTGATGTTAAAGCCGTAAGGCGATTATCCGATACCCCTTTCTGGGGATGAACTGCGCCGGATTACCACGCCCCTTTATTTACTACTAGGCGAAAAAGATCTCCCGTTTCCAGCACAAGAAACCATGCGTCTGGCGTCGCGGTATCTTTCCTGCCTTTGTCAAAGTCAAATCCTGCCTCAAATTGGTCATGGCATCGAAACCTCACGACAAGCGCATGAAATAGCTTTCTCCTATCTCAACGAACTCACCCCTCAGCATAGAGAAACTCATGTTTGCCATGCAGGCGCTGGAAAACCTGGAAGATGGAAGCCAGTCGGCATCAGGGGAATTTGGTCGATAAAATGACTGCCTTAAGCTCGATAAAGATAGAAACTGCGGCATCGTGATCGGTTGAGCTAAACTCGATCGTAGCAGGCGACTAAATGCAGTCGGGTTTAAATCAAGTGTTTCAGGATGATTGGTCAGTAGAGAGAGAATGGCTTGTGGTTACCACTCTTCTGGTACCGTATGCTACGGACAAGAGTTGACGATTGTTAAAACAGACTATCCCATTCCCCCCACTATTGAAACAGACACATGAACGCTCGTTCGTTTCTTGCTGGGAGGGTTAATCAACAAATTGTTTAACTCTCTGCTGGACAGCATCAGCGGTTTGTTGCTTCCATGTTTTGTCCTCCCGATTTAATGGGTATGAAGTCTTCATGTTTGGTAAAGTACTCCAGGCCTAAAACTAAGAGCAGCGAACATATACTATATACTTTCTGCATGATGACTGCTAAACCCAAATACCCTAAACCAAATAGGAAAAAGAAACCGTAATACGTCAACAAGCAACTAATACAGCAGACTTTAAGTACATGGCGTTTTGACTGTAGGACAAATACAGTAATGGTAAATAATCCAATCAAGGTTAACATGATCGATAGTACGCCCAGGTCATGCCAGGGGGTTGCGATTAAGAAAATAAGGATGATGTTGGTAGCGCCTATCCAGGTTAAACGAGTCGCCCATGGTCTTGACGAGATCTTCTTGGACATATTGATAAAAAACAGTCCATATCCAACCGAGTGAAATGCCATTCCAACAAGTGCCCAAATCCAGCCCGGGTTTTCTAAGCCATTGATCGCTTTTGGGGTAAACAAATTGCTTAGGAAATTTTTCGACCAGTCAAACCCGATAGAATTTTTGTCCAGCACTGAGCCGCCTGGATAGGCCAACGTTGCTATGACTATAAACAGCACTGAAGTGACCAAACATACCAAAACCGCATACTTCTTAATTGTTTGCATACTTAGTAAACTTCCGCTTTGTCGATTGAGTGATGTGGTGTTAGTAGCCAGTTAGTTTGCTATGACCGCTAACTCACCTAATGAATGTTATAAAGGAAGCCTATTTAGCCGTCTTCCCAAACACCGGAATAATTAAGCAGACATTTGAACGCTCATTCGTCTCAATATTGAGCGTTTCGAGAGAATGTATTGCCTACTATTTGGATAGTGTCGAAATAGGTAACTTTCAGTACATCTGGTAAATAGAATTGCGTCAACTCGCACAAAAAACCAAGAATCACTTATTACATACCGTTTTTTAGTTAGTCCCCTTTTTAATCAAACACTTGTAGCTTTGTCAAAGAGTCGACAGTAATTGCCACCGCCTATTTGCGCTATTTCCTGTTCGGTAAATCCTGTTTTGAGCAAGGAGTCTACTACAGTATAGAAGAATCCTTTCTTTTGACCTTCCCAACTTTGGTTTGTTTTTCTTCCAAATCGTTCATTCGCATTGCTTGGCGGAGCCATCTTCGTGTCGGTACCGATACACACGTGCTCAGACCCAACCACGTCCACTAGTGCCCTAACATTTTTTGTATACTCGAAGGGAGAATTGGCTAAATGGGTCCAAACTCCGATAACTCCTCCGGCATCAGCAAACCGTTTAGCTTGCTCTTTACTGATCAGTCGTGGCATCATCATTTTTGCCATGCCCATATTGCTACCCAACTGGGTATTCAGCCCTGTATGTGAAATGAGCATTGGCTTAGTCGATACGTCAAGAGCTTTATTGATACCCTCAGCACTACAGTGCGACAAATCAACAAGAATGCCCAGTTTGTTACATTCTTTAATAACGTCAATCCCTAATTGAGTAAGTCCGCCATAGTGTGGGGCGTCGGTATAAATATCACCTATAGGCGGTGAAGTCTGCCCATCGTGCATTAAGCCTAAATGCCTCAAACCTCGGTCATATGCCGTTTTTATTCTTTCTATTTTTCCTTCAATAAAATGGCCACCTTCTACCGATTGAATGACAATGGGTTTATTTTCCGTTCTGGCTTTTTTTAAATCAGAATACTGTAATGCCCTAGTCAACTGGTTAGTGTTGAGCAGTTCATCCATTTCGTTAAGGCTGGTTATGAATCGTTCATAGGCTTGCCCTTCTTTTTCTAACGTAGGCCGGTCAACGCAGAAGGTCATACAAATCGCCGTTAATCCTGATCTTTTCAGTTGATTGGCTAAATCATAGTTCTTTTCTTTAAATTCTTCAGAATTAAACGGCACGTCCATATGATTATGTGCATCAATCCCAATCGTCTTCGTTACGATGCTTTGTACCTTTGGGTTGGGATCAAGCGTGGACCAATAGGTAAGTGGGTTGAAGAGGAATGCGACTCCTGCGCGGGAAAGGGCTGTCATGAATTGCCGTCTTGTCGGGTCTTGGTTGGATTTATTCATGTTTACGGTACCTCTGTCTTAAATTGGTAAAATAGCCCGCCGTTGACTAGGCTTGATCTTGGGGGCTTTGGGTTCGGCCCAGTATGGGGTTCAATAAGTCAGGGAAAAGGAGAAGAACTAATTTCAGGGTGATGTTTTTAATACCCCATCAAAATAGTTAATTAGCCCGTTGAAGCTTGCTTTGGCTTTGTACAACTGCACAGCAGCGGCCGGTACGCCGGAGCGGGACCGTCGGCGCTCCGGAACCAGGACACAAGTAACAGCAGACCATGACTGTTTATTCGTTAGACGTAAGAGCTTTTTAGCGAATGTCTTTTCCTGAATTTTTCTGGTCTTTTGAGGAATATTTAGTGGTAAAAGATAAGCTAGAAAAACTCTGAGCTTTCGCACTGATTTCATCGCTCTGCCTAATAGGGTTTAAATCGGCGGTCATTTAAAAAGGTATAATCCGTCAGGGTGTAAAGAAAGGTAATAATGTCTTTTTGATCCTGCTTGCTTAACGGAAGACCGATTTGACCACCCGTTTTTAGCAGGGGGTCTAGGGCAGGATTGTCCTGTACATCACCTGCATAATGGGCTAACACGCTTTCCAGACTAGAAAATCGACCATCATGCATGTAGGGCAGGGTGCGCTCAATATTGCGCAGACTTGGTACGCGGAATTTATGCTTATCGGACTCAACCAGCGTAATGCTATAGCGGCCCATATCAGGTTTAGCTGCGTTTGGATTGGGTAGTAATCCGTTGTTGCGATAACTCTGATCGGTAAACAAATCGCCCGCGTGGCAACTGCTACAATGCTGCCTAAACAACGAGAGCCCTCTGCTCTCCTGCTCATTGAAGTCTCCTCCTGCTTCGTTACGTATATACTTATCATACTTTGCGTTCGATGAAACCAGGGTAAGCATAAACTGGGAAAGGGCCTTTAAAAAACGTTCCGAGCTTACTTCGCTAGAGCCAAAAGCGGCTCTGAACAACGCTGGGTATTTGGCACTGGTACGTACCTTCTCCAACACGTGAATCAGTGTATCACCCATTTCAACTGAATTCTGAATAGGCGAAATCGGTAGTACATCCAGATCATGAATCCCGCCATCCCATAAGAAGGCTTTATTCCAGGCCACATTCTGAATGTTGAATCCATTCCGGGGACCCAATTGATCCCGGATGCCATGACTTAACACGTGATCCGTGTGGGCAAAAGCGGCTTCGGGTATATGACAGAACGCACACGTGATCGTCCCATCGTGGGAGAGCATTCCATCAAAAAAGAGGGTCTTACCTAGGGCCACTCCTTCGTAAGTCAACGGATTTTTAGTCAGGTCATAGACCGGCTCTGGAAAATTAATAGGTTTACTCCAGGGGTAAGGGGTCGTCTTATACTCAACTCCTGGGGGTTCGTCAGGTTTACCTGGTTCAACGGCACTCGTATGCTGACAAGAGAGTACAAGTCCGAAAACACCGCTACTGATCAGTAGACTGAGAAATTGACATCGTTTCATGGCTAGTGAGTTGATTGAGAATCGAATCGAAACATGCCTGCGTAATTATTCGCAATCGTCGTGGAGAACGGGGATACCATTACGTTTGGGTTGGTCGCTATACTGATGCGGGTTGACCCATCAAACACCTTGGCTACATCCGCCTGAATCGTCACCTGAGCCTGCTGGCCAATGCCTAACGCGACGCTGTTCGCCCCAAAAGGTATTGAAATCGTACGCAGGTTATTGATCGTTTTTGTATCGTAACCGCCAAATAGACCAATGTGAAACTGGAAACGTTTTTCCCCAGCTGGATCAGGAGCCATCTGTGTACATATGCCTTCAAGTTTAAAAAATATATAGCCTGAATTCCAATCCCAATACATGCCGCTATTGTGACCACCTCCCGGCTCGAGCACCCCTTTTCGACGACTAATGTCCATTGTACTGCGCAGGCTGTCAACGCCAATCAAATAGGTAAGACCCGTATACGTCCCGGTCGGAATCTGGCGAAGGGTAAGGATTTGAGACGATGGATCGGATTCGCGGATCAGAAAATAACTACTGTCCTGAGGTACCGTATAGGTGGTCCCATCAGCACGTTGGAACTGTATATTGCTGACAAAATAAGTTAATTGGGTGACGCTAAACTGCTCGCCAGCCGCATTCCTGTAGTTTCCCGTCGTCAACTGTAAATCCTGACTACCGACTATATTGTCAAAAGTAAGCTGCAGAGTACCAGTGTCAGGATCAGCCTGTTGAGTGGTACAGCAAGGCAGTCCAATACAGGCCGAAAGAGTCAGGGAGAGGAGTCTTAAGGGTGTCTTTTTCATAAATCAACTGGTTTGCTTATCGGGTGAAGGGTTTTGAAAGAAAGTTTTCTACTAACTAGTTAACAATCAATCAGTATGAGCATAATTTCTGATGGTACTCCTTTTCCGGTTGATGTTGGATTTGGAGTACCATCAACACTTAAAAAAGAAACGTGATATGCGTGGTCAGTTGCGCATTGGCCAGTAGCTCTCCTTCGGATAGATATTGGGAAATAGGCCGCCGGTAACTCACGCCAAAGGATATTTTCTTCAAATAGACTTCGGTGCCTAGATTCAGGTAAGCGGCATAGCCCCCCGTTTGGGTATTCAGGACGCCCTCCCGAACATCATGACCCGCCTGTTCGACATTCACACCCGCATTGGGCATCATGGACAAGTTCCCACTCGTGGCCAAATAGAAAACGGAAACGGAGCTGTTGAGTAGATTCCCAAATCGGTAGCCATTAGGATTAGTGGTCGTGAGTCGATAGGCTACATCGGCGTTTACGCCCCAGTTTTTATACCGGGCGGTATAGATCACATTTAAAAGCCAATCGGTGCTACCAGTACCCAGCTGAAAATTGGGATTAGCTACTTCTGAAAGACTGTTCTCCTCATAGCGATACCGGCCCGTTGGTAATTTAAGGCCACCGCCAACCAGCAGATTGTGATTGACGACATGAACGATGGAGTCATCCATGAAGGTATTGAGCAGGTTATAATGCGCTAACGCCGTGATGTCACTCAGCCCCTGTAAGGGCGTAACCCGTCCCGAGGATAACATTGTCTGCTGACTCACCTGATAGGGGACAAACGCCATCACCTGAACCCGTTTGACTGGATAAAACCGTCCCCAAAGTTCAGCTGTCCGAAATTGTTCCCGGCTGCTGAGGTTAACGCTGTTCATATGTGAATTGAACGTAGTATACCGATAGCGTAAGCCTAAAAACCCCCGATGCCCTTGGGGTAAGATGCCAAAAAAGGAACCTCCATTACTACACCCGCATAGATCGCACGCTTGTAAAGGCAAGCTCAACAGGGCCAGCCAGCTAATAACTACATAGTTTTTCATGATCTCAATTGAATTGTTTAAGGTTCGACAAAGCGTGGATCTCGTAGAAACGCTTCGTCGGTGAGTGTTTTCAAGAAAGTGATTAGCTGCCGTTTGTCCTCCCCCGTTAGGGCTATGCCTAATCGGCCATTTTGCTGAAGTAGAGGATCCAGATTTTCCGTTGGTTGAACGTTCTCAGCGTAGTGGGTTAACACCGCATCGAGCGAATAAAAGCGCCCGTCATGCATATATGGCAGTGTTTTCTCCACATTACGCAAACTAGGCACTTTGAACTTGTAGCGGTCCTGAGGCAATTCTGATACATGCGCCCGGCCTAGATCGTTACTACCCTGAATGAAGAGTCCGTTATTTCGAAAACTATGATCGGTAAACAACTCTCCCGCATGGCAACCACTGCATTTCGTGCGAAACGTTTTTAGCCCTGCCTGCTCATCCGGGCTCAGTGTCCCTCCTGGTTCACCCCGCACCCATTTATCGTAGCGGGAATTGCTCGAGACCAACGTCAGCATAAATTGCGATAAGGCCTGCAAAAAGCGGGGGCCGTTAATTTCCTCGGTGCCGAAAGCTGCTTTGAACAAAGGGGGATATTTAGCACTTTTCCGCAGTTTAGTCAGCACATGGGTTGATTGCTCATCCATCTCGACCGGATTCTCGATGGGAGCAATCGGCGCTAAGTCCAGACTATGCACCCCGCCATCCCAAAAGAAATCAGTGGCCCAGGCAAGATTCTGGATCGGCATTGAATTGCGCGTGCCGACCTGATTATCAATGCCATGACTGACATCGTGTTGATGATGAGTGAAGGCATACGCCTGATTATGACATTCGGCGCACGAAATGGACCCATCGCGCGACAAAATTCCATCATAAAATAAGGCTCGGCCCAACTGCATCCCAGCAGTAGTCGGTTTATTCTGATCTAAGGCGTAGACAGGCTCCGGGAAATTAGCCGGTTTGACGAATAGTTCTTCTGGCTGTGGGTCTGGAGCAGGCTTTTGACAAGCCACGAACAACAGACAAACCACTAGGATCATCAAAAAGACGGATGGTCGATTTTTCATAAGTTGCATAACTAAGTGGATGGCTCAATCGGACTAATTGAGCCACCTGGATTACGGGTTGTTGTTATGCACATGATCGACCTGAAACATCGCCTTGAAATTCTCCGCAATGGCCGTTGCTACCGTTGGGCTATGGACACTATTGGTCGTGGCCAGGCTGATTTTGTTGGGCCCATTAAACACCTCCAACGCATCGACAAATACATGAACCTGAGGAGCGATGTTGCCTCGGACGGTTGCGGCTGTTGGCATCGGAATGGAAACCGTACGCAGATTATTGACCGTTTTAGCCGAGCCATTCCAGCCACCGCCATACCCCCCCACGTGTACAGCAAAAGCCTGATTGGCATTGACTGATTTCGTAACAGCGGTTGATGTGCCCTCCAGTTTAAAGAAGATATAGCCTGAGTTCCAGGACCAATACATGCCATCCTCACCATAGCTGGTAACATCCAGAGCTCCCACCCGTTCCGCTACGGGTGAAACGCTCTTGAGACTATCGACACCGATGGTAAACGCCAGTTCACGATAATTACCCGAGGGGACATCGTTCAGCGTAATCACCTGTGATTTTGCATCAACCTGGCGGACTAAGAAATACTGGTTGGGGAATTTATGGATGGTTCCGTCTTCGTTTTTGAGCGAGATATTACTGACAAAATAGTTTAACGCGGTGATAGCGAAGGTTTCACCCGCTGCGTTTTTATAGGCTGGGGTACCGAGTACCAGCCGTTGGTCACCAACCCGATTTTCAAATTCAATGGAAATCGAGTTTTTAGTAGCGGGATCGATTCCATCGTCCGCTTGTTTTTTACAGGAAGTAACTAGTAACGTAGCGATAATCGCTACGTAAATGGGTCGACATGAAAATGGGATCATCATGGATATGATTAAAAATGTTGTACCAAGAATAAACTACAGATACCAGCCATAATAAGGCTGTGAACAAGCAGTAGAGCGAGCCAGACTACGGTATTGTCTGCCGGAACCGATGAGGGTCGACAAATACCTGTACCGGCCAGCAAATCCGCCAAATCGGGGTCGGTTAGCATGAAATGAGCTGAATAAAATGTAGGGGCACACGAGCGCTGTAGCCGACAAAAAGCCGGTAAGCGTTAGAAAAGCCAGAAAGCCATTAAAGCTGTGATTAGCGAGTACGTCCGGGAGGGTGAAAAACAGCCGGGAGTAGCGTGGAATAAGCCAGCAACAGATAGGTGTACGAATGAATCCCTACCCGATCCACTTCGTGAGGCTCGCAGGTGAACATAGAGCAGTCCGTACAGAATAACTGAACAACGGGTGAATTGACAACCCGATTAATGGTTTCCTGATCCTGCTTATCCTGCTGCGATTTTAGCCGTCTAGCCAGATAGCAAGATCCATCACAGTGCAATTCTGGCCGGTTCCGATTTTGGCAGAGAATACGAGCAATGGATTCTTTGTTCAGCTGATAATGCGCAATGATACCCCACGAACTAATCGTCGGTAATAAGGTCGCAACCAGCAGTAAATAAAGAATAAATGTCCGCATGAGAATCGTCTTACTTAGCCTTACAGGCGACGTACCGGGTTGGTGAACGCAATCCGGTACGTCGTCGGTTGATGCACAGGGATTATTGAGGCAAGGTGTTATTGGTTTAGGAATAACGAGTCTTGCTCAGGCGTTGAAAAGGTAATGACCCGACCCGCTGTGGGCGGCTCGATTCGGATCTTTTCGCGATACCGAGCCTCCGATGTTGTCAACTCGATCGTGTAGATACCGGTGGGAAGCGCCCCAAAATCAAACTGACCAGCATACTTGGGTTGCGACGCTACCTCATCCAGCAGGACTGTTCCTTTTTCATTCCGTATTCGTATACGGACTGGCCCGCGACCTGTATGTTCAAATCGAATTTGAATCATCGGCGAGTTAGGGACGGGAATAATACTCGACCGTAAACTGGTAGGCGATTCGGCCAGCGTGTTCCGGCCAATAAATGTTTGTGCTTTTAAGGCGAAGCTACTCAGCCCAAATCCAGCCAGAAAGGAAGGAACGAGCATGAAATAGCGAAAAATGGCTATAAGTTTCATGAACTAATTGATTATAAGTTGATTAAACAGCCGGCTTTCCGGCTGAATGACAGCAAGTAGCTTTAGTTGTATTCCCGGCGCAGCGTTGCGATATCCTGAATAAGTTTTTGCGTACCTTCCTTCGTGGTTCCATCATACATGCCCCGAATGTGCTTTTGCTTATCAATCAGGATAAACGCACCACTATGGATGTAGCCACCTGGCGCAGTTGAATCTTTGGCGGCTGTGACCAGGTAATGGTTTTCACCCATATCGTAGATCCTTTCCCGGTCGCCCGTCACAAATTGCCAGGTAATCCCGCTTACGCCCATATCAGTAGCATACTGCTTTAACACGGCGGGCGTATCATGGTCAGGGTCTATCGTATGCGACAGAATGCTGACGTCTGGGCTGTCTTTGTACGCGTTGTAAACGGTCAGCATGTTTTTCTTCATGATCGGACAAATGGTTGGACAGGTCACAAAGAAGAAATCAGCCACGTAAATTTTACCATCGAAATCGCGCTCGGATACCGTTTTTCCATCCTGATTGGTGAATGAGAACGCCGGAATCGCGGGATATTCCTGTTGGGTAACCGGTTTGCCGTCAACGACTTTCATGACGGTTTCAGGTTCACCGATGTAGGGTAATTTTTCATCGGTCAAATGGCAACTAGCCAGGGTGCACATAACTGCAGCTACAAGAAAGATCGGTTTCATCGTCATTTGAGGTAGGCCTGAGCGTCGGTGATACTTTTTTTAATTAACTCTCGTAACGTGTTTACTTTCTGCTGTTGTGCCGTCAGATAAGCCATCGCTTGCTGCTCATTGAGCGTTACCAACGTGTCGCCGTTGTAATGATGCATCCAATCCATCATGAGGTGATCGGCGTTCGACAGCTCCGTATTAATGGCTACCCCTTGCGCTTTCAACTGGTGGGTTTCGGCAGAAGCCGGTTTTGCGTCCAGTTCAGCGATACGTCCCGAAACGGCTTTTTTGAGGCTTATTAAATCGCTCATAGCCGGCATGATGCTGTCGTGAACGGCCAGAACAGTTTTTTCTAAGTCAGCGACTGCGGTTGGTTTCGAAGAAGCCTGTTTGGTGTTACTCCTTGTGTCGGTATTTTTTTTATCCGATTGGTTCAACTGACAGGCAGCAAAAGCCAACCCCACCAGGATGATGGTTATTTTTAACAAAGTCATATGAATTAGCGATAAATAGGGTTGCTATATGAATTTATGGCTTCATATAGTGTTAATCAGAACTGATAAAAACAGGAAGGGGCCAATACGCGGAGGCCATAACTATACCAACAATAATCCCTCATGCCAGCATGAGAATATGCTGCCAAACAATTGTCCGTTAGCCAATAAACAGTATCCGCTAGGCGATAACCCCTAAACGAGGAGGCCGTAGGAAGTCCCGAATGTAGGACGAATAAGAAGAAAGTTGGTAAGCGAAACGAGGGGATTGTAAAACCGTTGGTGAAGCTTTAAAATCAAATTGAAAATAAGCTTCGCAATAGAGTTGGATCGGAGATGTCTGTTGAATCCGTTCCGTTGTTTCTTTGTCGTGTTTATCCTGTTGGGCTTTCAAGCGTTTGGCCAGGTAACACTTTCCATCGCAATGCAGCTGAGGTTTGTTGCGGTTTTCGCACAAGACGCGTGCGATATAGTCTTTATTCAAGTGATAATAAGCAATGGTTCCCCATGGACTAATGCTCGGCAATAGTACAGCGATCAACAGAATGTATGTCAGCAGAGAACGCATCGTACCACAAAGGTAAATCGGTTTCATAAATAATATTTCTTGATTGAAATATTATTTATGAAACTAAGACATCCCCAGATACATTTCTCGAAAGTTCATGCTTCTCCGCATTATTAAAGCAATCGTTAACCTTTAGTTTATGACCATTCGCATCATTTCAGCCCAGAAGGGATGAGTCATATTTTGTGTCCCTGATCAGTGCGTTATTGTCAGTAGATAACAGAGATTACAATGACCTGGCAGCTTTGTAGCCATCGTTCAGCATCCAGTGCGTAAAAGCAGCGTAGCGGGTTGCATAATCCTTTGAATCTTTTGCTTGTTCAACATCTTTTGAAAAGCGACCCACGATGTCGAAGTAAGGCATACGCCGGGTTTCGTAGTGTTTTAGGGCGGCTGATAGATCCGGTTTGGCTTCAATTGCATTCGTCAGCACTAAGACGTCTTCAATACCGAGCGTCCCCCCGGCGGCAATATGGGGGGAAAGTCCATGGGCGGCATCGCCAATAAGCGCTACGCGCTTTTTTACCCAGAATGGCAGCTTGGGGACATACATAATCTGATTATACAGTATATTTTCTTCGGATGTCAATTCAATCAGTCTGATGAGCGGCTCTCCCCAGCCCCCGTCATTCATCTTTTGCGCCCGGCGCAAGGCCTCTTCTTTCTTGGTACCGGTTGGGGGATCACTGGCAAACTGGTTAATCATCCAGAAAACCTGATTACCCGCGGTTCTGGCAAACCCGCCCCTTGTTCGGTCGCGACCAACGGTGAGGATCGTGCTTTCAACCGGTTCATCACCGGGCGCAACAACGGCTCTCCAGACGTGGTGCCCTTCATGTTCCATGGCGGGATAGTCCGGCAAGAGTAGATGACGCACGGTGGAATAGACTCCATCAGCTCCAATTAGCAGATCAGCTTCAAGCCTCCTGCCATCTGCCAAAACAATGGTCACCTGGTCCGCTTCTTCCTCAAAATGCACGATTTTGCTGCCCAGTAAAATGTTTTCATGTCCCACCGCTTCGGCAAGGATGGTGTTCAATTGTGGTCTTGAAAATAAGGTAAACGCATAACCCTCCGGATCAAAACCCGGTGCCCGGTACCGCTGTCCGGCCGCATTGTAAAACCAGGCTTGTACAGACGTTCCCGTTGCCCGTATCGGCTGGCCAATCCCAAGCTTATCGAAAACGTCAAGCGCGTTTTTCCACAAGTTGATGGAAGCCCCAGCAGCCCGGATCTCCGGTGCCTTTTCAATCACCCTGACCTTCGCGCCCAATCGGTTGAAGGCAATTGCGGCCGTCATCCCGACCAGGCCACCCCCTGCAACAACGACTCTAAGTTTTGCAGTTTGTTTCACAAAATCATTGAACATTGCTTTGTTCTTTAGGTTGATTATTATTAGTTTGATGCAAAGAAAGCGAGCTAAACAACCAATAAATAAACAAAATCAAGGCATTAATATCGGAAATCGCGGATTCTGAAAAGCTACTCTTGGTTGTGCCGGCGGTCCGTTTGATCAATGGCTTCTCATCACCCTTCGAAATGGCAAAAAGAAAGACGACACACATACCTGAATTCGGACTTTCAGAACCCGGGTCAAAGCAGATCGTGCTAAAAAGGTTAAGTCCGGATAATCCAGTTACCGGCAGCCATAGTGTTGCCTTGCCTCATCGTGACAAGCACTACATGCTTCTCATTATTGATCGTGGAAAACTGGTGGGAACGATTGACTTTGAGCAGTTTACGACAGACGGGCCTTTTCTCTTGCTTGTATTCCCCGGGCAGATTCATTTGCTTACTCCCGAAACACCCCTGTCGGGCTGGATCATCGATTTTAATTCAGCAGTAATTGATGCGCATTTACAAAGCGAACTGGAGCTTTACCGGCAAAACCCTTTGCAGTTGCAACAACCGAAATCGACAGTTGCTTTTGAACAAATCAAAAAGCTATTAGCCGTACTGGAGGAGCTTTTTAGGCAGCCCTGGACGATTACGAAGGCGATCGTGGCCCTATTCACCGGCATGCTCCACATCATTACCTACATGGCTTCTTCTCTTGCCGAGGACGGAAAGGTAAAGAAAAGCCGGCCACAGCTGATCAAGCGGCAATTTCTGGCCTTACTTCATCAGCATTACAGAGATTGGAAGAAGCCATCCCGCTATGCAGAGAAGCTGTCCATTTCAACTGCTCATCTCAACGATACCATTAAGCAGCTGACTGGTCGAACAGCAACGGCCGTAATCCAGGAACATTGTATACAGGAAGCGCAACGGTTGTTGCGTTACACCGATTTGAGTGTAAAAGAGATCAGTTACCAGTTGGGCTACCCTAATCCAAGTCACTTTATAGCAATATTCAGCACACGATTGGGCGCAACGCCCTTGCAATACCGCCGACAACCTCACTAAACGATCAACCTACAGAGAGCCTTACTTAGCAAGGTTGTTAAAAACGAACTGAGAGGTGATGCCCAAATGATAGGGACTTTCTGCTTTTCCCTTTCAAACTTACCTAAGCACCCGCTTAATATAAAGTTGGTGTAAACTGTTATTAAGAAAATTCTAGTGGATTGGATGACAGTCGCCAATCAGTACTGTAGCCGGTCCACTTGCCTGATGGCAGGCTACGCCTTTTTTAAATACCCATCTAACTGGTTTCCGATATACTCCCAGCCCCATACAAATCGGTTCCTAGCGAAGTGTGGGGCCTCTGAAAACTTTCTAAGCCAATATGAGTAATTCGGAGTTTGGTCTTACCGCTCTCGGCGAATAACTAAAACTTACCTCCGACAGACCCCTATAGCCTTTGTAAGCCCACGTATGAGCGAATTTTTGCGCTCCTACTACTTGGGTAACCCGCCATTCTTTCTGAAAAGTGGAGCCTTCATCCGTAAATTTAAACACAAAGCCAACGATGGGTTTGACGTCTCGTAATTGCGGGAAGTACCATTCTCTTAATGCGTTTTTACTGGTAAGTGACTGCCACACCGTGTTAAGAGGTAGGTTAAAAACTCGTTCAGAAACTAAAGGCGCGCTAGTCATGGAGTTGTCTAGTCGGTACATTGAGCAAACATAGCCATTGGCATAAAGGTGCAACTTCCTATTTTTGTACGTCGTCAAATGAAAGTGGACAAAATAGGTGAAAATGGGAAGAGACAATTTCCTAAATTGTTTCACTTAAATCACCTTGGTTATGTCCAATTCAGCCAAAAAATCCCTGCCTAACCGTTCCAAAACGGCCCAATCTGCTTTAACTGCTACCTCCGAGCGCAAGCCGGCCTTATCCATTATCAAAGACATCCAACGGCAGACCCGACGCCAGTACAGCGCTGAAGAAAAGATTCGCATTGTGCTGGAAGGCTTGCAAGGCGAACAGTCAGTAGCCGAGATTTGTCGACGCGAAGGCCTCAATACCAACATTTATTATCGGTGGAGTAAAGAGTTTCTGGAAGCGGGCAAAAAGCGATTGGCTGGCGATACCACCCGAGAAGCTACCGCTCCCGAAGTACAATCGATCAAGTCCGAAAATGAGGCTCTTAAACAACTGGTGGCCGAATTGAGCCTAGAAAATAGGGTATTAAAAAAAAGCCTTAAAGCCGACGACTAATCGCTACCATCACATGAGTCAGTCTGAGAAAATGGAAATCATCACGCTGGTCGAGCAGTCGCCTTTGAGCGTGAAGACTACGCTGCGCGAGTTAGGTATCAAACGATCGACCTTTTATCAATGGTATAAACGGTATTTGCAGGATGGCTATGATGGCTTGGCCGATCCTGTTTATCGTAGAACCAGCGCTTGGAACCAACTGCCACCCGCTGAAAAGGGCCGCATTGTGGAATTAGCCTTAGAGCGCCCTGATCTGTCCTGCCGAGAGTTGGCCTGCTATATCGTTGATAATGAGGGATGGTTTGTGTCTGAATCTACGGTTTATCGTATCCTGAAAAGCCGAGGTTTAATTACGACCCCAGCCTACCGATTGATGGAAGCAGCCAATCAGTCCTATAATCCTACTACGGCTCCCAACCAACTCTGGCAAACAGACTTCACGTACTTTAAGATCAGGAACTGGGGTTGGTATTACCTCTCGACAGTGCTGGATGACTACTCGCGCTATATTTTAGCGTGGGAACTGTGCCCCGGTATGCAGGCCACCGACGTAGAGCGCACTGTCCAAGCGGCTCTGAAGGCCAGTAGCCTGACTGCTGATCAGCGACCTCGCATGCTATCAGATAACGGTTCGGCCTATGTGTCTCGGTATCTGAAGGAGTATTTGAAAGGGGAAAGTATTGAGCATATTCGCAGTGCGCCGTTTCACCCGATGACACAGGGCAAAATCGAGCGGTATCATCGATCGATGAAAAACGTACTGTTGCTGGAGCACTACTATAGTCCCGATGAGTTGAGAGATCGCTTAACGGAGTGGGTGAATTATTACAATCACCAACGCTATCATGAATCGCTGGATAATGTGCGGCCAGCCGATACATACTGGGGCCGCCAAGACCAAATTGTAGCCGAACGACAAAAAATCAAGCAATTGACGATGGCCCAACGACGGAAAAGTCATATTTTTCAGAAACTACAACGTGTTTAAAACCGTCTCTTCTCTTTTCACCCGCATCTGTCCACTTTCGGTTGACGATATACAATGAATTGCGGAAAATTTCTGGGGTACAAGGCGCTTCGTACACCGGCAATCAGGCAGGACGTGGTCTTAATTTCCTGGCTGCCTTTTCTTCTGATAGCACGGGTGGGTCGAGTTTAAAGTGGATCAAATGCTCGGGAGTCGATCAGGATTTCGCCACTGTGTTTGGCTTGAAGGTAGTGGCTGGATTTTTCTTTACCGAAGGGATGACATCCACCTACGGCAACCCCGCTGATTTTGTGCGTAAAGTGGTGTTGAATGAAACGGCGGTGCGCGCTTTAGGGTTTAGAAAGGATAAGGAAGCCATTGGTCGTGTCCTAACGGCTAAAGACGGACAGCGGTATTATGTGCTGGGCATTGTCGAAGATTTCAACTGGGCATCCGCCCATAAGGCTACCGACCCGGTCATGTTATGGTACACCCCCAACAATCGATTTATGACGATTCGTATGGCTGCTGAGGCTGACAAGCAGCAAACGCTTGCCCAACTAAAGCGAAGCTATGATCAACTCTTCCCAACCGATGTGTTTCACTATGAGTTTGCCAAAGATGTGTATAACCGGCAATATGGCGAAGACGAAACGTTTACCAAGTTATTTGGGCTTTTCTCAGGCCTAGCCATCCTGATTGCCTCCCTGGGGCTTTTTGGCCTGTCAGCTTTCACGGCAGCCCGGCGAAGCAAAGAAGTGGCTGTCCGCCGAGTGTTAGGGGCTAGTGTTGGAACGATCTTGAGCCTTCTGGCTGAGGATTTTTTAAAGATGGTTCTTCTTGCCATGGTCGTTGCGTCCCCGCTGGCCTGGTACGCCATGGACCAGTGGCTTGAGGATTTTGCTTATCGAATAGCAATCCAGTGGTGGGTGTTTGTGGTGGCCGGTCTCTTGACGGCACTCATTGCCTTGGTGACGGTGAGTTTCCAGAGTATAAAAGCCGCCCTGCTCAACCCGGTGAAGAGTTTGCGTAGCGAATAAATCAACGGATTAGGTTAACAACCCCTCAACTTCATCGACGAATGCTTGATGCAGTTGAGGGGCTTTCTGTTTCAAGAAACGCCCTGAATTATTGATACATAAATCGCTCTTGGTCACAGATGGGAGCCTTTTAAGAAACAGTGTTTTAATATATGTCCAATCTAACTAAGCGCGTACAGTCTAATTATCTCTGCATTGCTTACTCAGAATCCCTACGCCATTAAAAGGAACTTGAAATTGTCAATTGATTGTTGTATAATTGTCAATTGATAATTGCAGTTATGAAAACCAATCAGCACTCAGCCCCCCAGCTAACGGCATTGCGAGCCAAACGAGCGGTTCAAATTAAACCCAATGGACTCGATGCACGGCTTAACCAGTTAGCTCAACAACTCGGCGTTACCCTCAAAGAATTAGCCCCCCTGTTGCAGCTCTCGGAAAGTACTCTACACCGATTACGGCGCCAAACGGCTTTGAGCGGACCCACCGCTGAACGGGTAGAGTTATTGTATCAAGTTATCCAGCATGGCTTGCGGGTGTACGCTAATGATGAGCAGGCCTTGCGAGAATGGCTGCGCTATCCGCTAGGCGAATTAGATGGCCGTACACCGTTGCAAACGCTAACGACCATTGCCGGTTTCACCCAAGTCAATGATGTGTTAGGCCGCATTGAGCACGGCATTTTCTACTAACACGCTCTTCGAATTACCCACTTGATTACATGCTGGTTTATCGTTTACTACAGGCTGCTTATCGTCATGAGCCACTGTCTGGACAAGGAGCTGCTTTGTATGGTGGCCGTTGGAACCCCAAGGGCCTATCGCTGTTGTATACCACCGAATCCCCAGCCTTGAGCTTGCTGGAAGTGCTGGTGCATCTTAATCCTAAGTACATACCTCCGTACTACTTAGTTACCATTGAGGTGCCGGACTCGATACGTTCTTTTCAAGAGCAGGAGTTGCCCGCTGATTGGCGAGCCACTGGTAGTAGCCCGCTGTCCTCTCAAAGCTTTTTAGTGGATTGGCTGCAAAGGCCGGACTGCTTAATAGTGCAGGTGCCCAGTTCAGTGGTACCCGTCATGGCTAACTACTTGATCAACCCCCGCCATGAGCTGTTTTCGAGTTGCCAAGTCGTCAAGTCGGAAGTATTCGAGATTGATGCTCGGCTGTATGATCCTTCTCGACGCGGGCACTAGTTAGCCGAATTACAATACTTAAATATAGTCTCACTTTGGAGCGATTATTGAGACTCTTAACGACTATCAACTCCAGGTAGGAGCAACCGTACGGTTGCTCCTACCTGAACTATACCAAAACACGTAGATGCTCTTCCGACGTTTTCGATCTTTAACCACTATTCTTCTCTAATGGTGATAACACTGGAAGACCGTAACTCAACCGCCTGTAGTTAGTATATTGCTGCTGAAGGCTGAATAAACTACGCTACTCCTTTTTTAGTTGCCATGCCCTGTTAATTAAACAGTCGATTCCACTAACTGATCCCCTAAATACACTAGCTGATTAGTCTTACTGGTAGCCCTTCATCCGGCCTTTTAATTTCGCCACCGTCTATCTGGATAACCTGGATCAGATGGCTGCCACTATTTTTTTATCTCAACCAATCCTTGTGTATATGTTAACGTTTCTACAATTTACTCATGAACAACTCCGAACGTATCGATTATGCTTACTCGCTGTCTTGTGGCTAACGAATGCGCTCCCAGTAGCGCAGGCTCAGTTTACTCAGAAGCAAAAGATCGTGGCGAGCGACCGCAATACGAATGACTACTTCGGTAATTCAGTGGATATGTCGGGTAACTACGCCATTGTGGGTGCCTACAATGCGTCTTACGATGCCAATAATTCAAATTTTAAGGGAAGTGCAGGAGCAGCTTATATTTATGAATTACAAAATGGGCAGTTTAGTCAAAAACAAAAACTGCTCGCCAGCGACCGGATGTCGCTGGATCATTTTGGTAATCAAGCCGTTATTTCCGGCACGTATGCCGCCATTGGTGCATCTTACAATAAAACCGACGCTAACGGCGCCAATCCGCTTGACTATGCAGGGGCCGTGTATGTATTTGAACGCCAACCGAATGGGCAATGGACGCAAGTTGCCAAACTGGTTGAACCAGATCGGGCGGCTAATCGTGAGTTTGGTAATACCCTCGCTATTTCGGGCGATTTCATCGTAGTCGGCTCGCGGAATAATCCTACAGACGCTGACGGAACTAATTCGTTGCCAACTGCGGGAGCCGTGCATGTGTTTCAGCGCCAGCCAAATGGGCAGTGGGCTTCTGTCACGAAATTAGTGCCGTCGGACCGGCGCTCGTATCAAGAATTTGGCCAAGCCGTCAGCATTGAGAATAATCGCATTCTCATAGGTTCCCGAGATTCCTACGATGCTCAAGGCAATAATTATTTAACCTATGCAGGGGCTGCCTACCTATTTGTTCAACAACCGAATGGACAGTGGCAGCAACAAGCTAAGCTGGTAGCGGGTGATCGATCACTCGGTAGCTTATTTGGCTCATCGGTGAGCATTGCCGGAAATTATATAGGGGTGGGTGCGTTGACCAATACTACGGATGAACAGAATTCAAATGCCCTGTCGAATGCTGGCTCGGCCTATTTATTTGAACAAATCAATGGTCAATGGCAGCAAGTGAGCAAAGTGGTTGCTGCTGACCGATCGGCTGAAAGCTTCTTTGGTATATCAGTGAACTTGTCGGGCAATAGGTTTCTGGTAGGAGCCTATGGCACTGCATTCGATGCATCAGGTAGTAATCCGATGCCTAACGCCGGCGGAGCTTACTTTTTCAATCGCCAACCCGATGGATCTTGGACTCAGTCCAGTAAAATCGTGGCTAATGATAGAGGAAGCGAAAATTATTTTGGGCTAAATGTGGCACTAGAGGGTGAAATGGCTTTGGTGGGGGCCAGCAATAATGAAACAGATGCCGTCGGTGGTATGGCTAAGCAGAAGGCTGGGGCAGCCTATCTGTTCAGTGTGCCCAGCGGCCAAAACCAGTCCCCTTTCGTTAATCAACCCATTGCCAATCAGCAAGTCCAATTCGGAAGTAGCTACAATTTCGTTATTCCGGCCAGTACGTTTGTAGATCCGGAAGGGCAACCACTTACGCTATCAGCCACGGGTTTACCTAACGGTATTAGCTTAAACGGCAGCATCCTTTCTGGCACTCCGCAGGCAGTAGGCGACTATACCATTACGATTACCGCAACCGATAAGGGTGGACTACAGGCATCGACAAGTTTCGTGCTTCAAGTTAAGGACGTAGTGATCAATCCACCCGGCAATTTGCAGTTGACCGCTCCCCAGTACAACTGCCAAACGGGTGCCTTCAGCTTCCAGACTACCGGCGGCAATGGGACACCCATTGAGTATTTCGCTATTGGGATCAC
>NZ_BAAHBD010000035.1:0-8800 GCF_054776975.1 Spirosoma harenae
TGCTCAAACGACGGAAAAGTCATATTTTTCAGCGAGTACAAAGCTGTTAAAACCGTCTCTTCTCTTTTCACCCGCATCTGTCCACTTTCGGTTGACGATATACAGTCTAGGGCAGGAACTATTTTATTTTTCCTAATCGATACATCTGCCCTCAATAAAATAGCCTCATTTTTCCCATTTTCATAGTGTAATGATCTACTAAGTTGAAGGGCTTGTTCTGCAAATAAGGCAGCACTGTCAAGCTGTGATTGGGGCCTCCCAGTTTTATACAGATAGTACTCCCTAAGCATGTAATAGTTGCCCAGCTTTAGCAAAACATGCACCCGACCAGTATCGGCTTTGCTTTTCCGTAATTGTGATAACATTTTTGATTGGTCAGTCCAGATACTTTGAGAAAAAGATAGCTGCGAACTAACCAGCAACAAACTAAGAACGATGATTTGAAAACTATTGACCCTTTTGTGATAGTAGTGCATCTTTCAAAAAAGCTTTCCTCCTGTTGTAAACTAATGACTTATTGGCCAGTCACGAATTGTATTCCCGTAAGGCAACCTATCTATTGATAGCTGCTTCCCACTTTATTTTGGCTAGAATGTATCACCAATAATATTGATTTGCAAGGAGTTGTTAGCGATTGCAATAGGACAAGTACGATAGCTCTCCGGTGACAAACCGACCATCACGATATATCATGATAAACGGAGAGACAATCACTATATATCGCGATAAAACGGATTAGCCATTTGAATTACAATCTGTAAATCAACGGATTAAAGTTTGGCAAGAATTTTATAAGGAAACCAGCCAATAAACTCACGTTGGTAAAAAAATTACTTTATCGATGCTAATTCTTTTTAATCCTTTAAAAGAATCGCGATGAAAGAAACCCATGAACTGGTCCGGAAGGTAGCCACAGAATTGTTGGCCGTCAAACGAAGGTCTCACCTTGCTGGCATCATTAAATCGACCCTCAAGGCAGAAATTCAGTATGATCAGGCGGCTATTTATATTCTGGATTCAGAAAATAATCAGCTTTATGACCTCTTGCAAACGGATGATTCGACAACGGACCACTATACCTTCTGGCCTAAGATACACTTGAAAGAGCTGTCCATTGAAGAGATTTTACTAGACAACAATTCAGAACACCAAGGCTTTAGCGAGTTTAATCTAGATGATAGCGAGCAAAGGTCAGCCGTGAGTAAATACCTTTTAAATATACCTCCGGAAGGCTCCAGAATTCTGGTCTTTTCGCTGCGGGGCGGCAACGATTTTACCGGGAATTTTTTATTACTTTTTAACGAATCAAGCCCTCTTCTACCCGACCTTGTCGACGCGTTAACGTTAGTAGCCGTAACGATCAATATGGCAGTCAACTGTGTACTGGCAGAAGAACGCGTATTGGCAGTCAGAAGTAAAAACCGGTTTACGGAATTGGGTCGTCTAAGCGCTTCCTTATTGGACGTTCAGGATTATGAAGATTTGAAAGGAGTCGTTCAGGAGATTCTTTTGCCGTACTTTAACGCGGTATCCTTCGTGGTTATTTTAAAAAGCGATACCGGAACGTACCGGGCTTCACTGGTCGTACAGGCGACAGATCTTTGCACAAACGAGATCCCATACGATACCTATTCTGGGGCGTATTCGATCTATGATCATTGCCACGGGAAGTCTACAGAAGGACTTACCTTTTATAATCTAGAAACCTTAGTAAGGTTGGCTCACGAGGTACCGCACCTACACGCCGAACTTAGCCATGGAATCATCGAGAAGGTTATCTATCCACTTAGTTATGAGGGTCGAGCCAGGGGATTCATATTTATCAATTATGCCCGTAATAATGGGACTGAGGAAGTGGCTTCTCCGATGGCTAAACTTATTTTGTCCCAGTTTACCAAAGCCCTTTTTCATCTCCTTAAACAGGAACAGGTCCGCGTTCAACTCGCTCTTCAGGATAGGGTAATCAAGTTGGGCGCCTTACTGGCTTCGGTGCGTAGTAATGATGAACTGTTGGCCGTAATCAATACTAGCTTAAAAAATGTAATTGGCTACACCAACACAATCATTACCGCAATCAATAGTGATAAATCTACCGCAAGTGCTTATATACTCGATTATCAGGCTGTCGACTATTACGAAAATGGCCATTCACTGATAGTGTCGAGTAGTTATCCGATTAATGACGGATTTTTAGATAAGGTTTTAATACAGAACGATCCACTGATTTTTGATTTGGAAAACCTGATTCGTAATCGCCCCTTACCGAGTTATTTGAAAGCTAATTATGATAGCGGTGTCAAACAGGTAGCCATTACAAAACTTGCCAAAGGAGCCGAAGCTTTCGGCTTTTGGGTATTGGCATTTGACCGGTATCCTGTCATTGCGGCAAGTACCATTCAGCTGATTCGTGAAGTAGCTAACCAATTGTCAATCAGACTACAGACTATTCAGTTCAATCTGACAGCCGAGCGCAGGGAGAAAGAAAAAAATCGATTGATGCAATTCAGCACTTCAATTGCCTCGATCCGGGATAAAGATAAACTGACCCAGGCCATCAAGGGGCACCTTAAGGAGCTTTTCGGGATTGATGACTTTCTTATCTGGTCACTATCGAAAGATTTTCAGTTCAGATCACCAATACTTTTCGATAAAGCTTCAGTATATACCCATCATCCCATCGTTCAGGCTTACGCCGAAAAACAGATTAACAACGCTGATGGAATGTACGATGTCCTTATAGAAAAAGCGGGCATTCACTACTTTGGCGCAACCGATTTGAAACTTGCCTATGCTTACCATACTAATTTTTCAGAAGACGTAGAACTGTATACGTCGATGGCTGCGGGAGGAATCGTACTGCGGGTCGGCGATGAAGTGATTGGCATACTGACCTTTCTCACCCGAAATGTTCAACTCGTACAGGAAAAGGAAGAACTGTTTCTTACAATTTGCTCTCAACTTGCTGTTATGGCGTCAAACCTGATTACAACTGACCTGATTTCAGCGCAATTGGCGGAAATTAAGCATTACAATGAACGGTTGGAAGACGAGAAAATCCATTTATTGAAAGAGCTTGAATTACCAGCCAACAATTCAGATATGATTGGTCACAGTGCTGGAATCCAAGCTGTTCTCAAACTTATTCAACAGGTTGCCTATACGGACAGTACCGTTTTAATTTTAGGGGAAACCGGCACTGGTAAAGAACTGGTGGCTCGCTCAATTCATAACAATTCACCTCGAAAGTCGAAGCTGATGGTGAAGGTGAATTGTGCCGCCTTACCAGCTACTTTAGTTGAATCTGAACTATTCGGACATGAAAAGGGAAGTTTTACAGGTGCGTCTGAGCGACGAATTGGGAAGTTTGAGCTTGCCAACAATGGTACGTTGTTTTTAGACGAGATTGGAGAAATGCCACTGGATTTGCAGGGTAAACTGTTGCGAGCACTTCAGGAAAAGGAGATTGAGCGAATTGGTGGAAAATCGGTGATTAAAGTCGATGTTCGGGTTATTGTAGCCACTAATCGAAACCTCGAACAGGAAGTTGCCGCCGGCAGATTCAGGAGCGATTTATTTTACCGGGTCAATATTTTTCCAATCCGATTGCCGCCCTTACGGGATCGCCTTTCAGACATACCCTTACTGGCGAGCCACTTTATCGCTAAATACGCGTCTAAAGTTGGAAAGGAGATTAAGTCTCTGAGTAGTCATGTGCTGGAAGATTTGCAGCGGTATCACTGGCCAGGAAATATCCGAGAACTGGAGCACATCATTGAACGAAGCGTTTTACTCACTAAAGGCGATACGGTAAAGGCAATGGACATTCCAAAGTCAATGCCAATAGCAACGGATGGCCGCATGTATCTTGATAAAAAAATCAAGACACTTGACGAGAACGAACGAGATCATATTCTGCGCATACTTAACGTGTGCCGTGGACGTATTAACGGTCAGAATGGGGCCGCCATCCTGTTGGGGATTCCCCCCAGTACGCTTAATTCAAAAATGAAGAGGCTGGCTATCAGAAAACAAGAAATACAGTCCTAAATTAAATGCTCAGCGAAATCTATTTATGAAGGACACCATTTTAATTGTCGAGGATCAATTTATTGAAGCCAACAACCTTAAGATTATTCTGTTAAAGGCTGATTACAACGTACTTCCCATTGCTCGATCGGTTGAAGACGCGCTCGATATCATCGATGTCCAGGTACCGAATCTAGTATTGCTTGATATTTTTCTAAAAGGAGATCAAACAGGGATTGATTTAGCCCGTACGCTCAATGATAGAGGTATTGCCTTTGTCTACCTATCAGCGAACTCTGATAAAAGCGTTTTTACGGCCGCAAAGATGACCGGCCCGTATGGTTTTTTAATAAAGCCGTTTCGAGAGCGTGACGTACTAGCCATGCTGGATATAGCCTGGTATCATCACTCTCAAAAGTCTTTAGTGAAGGAAAGTACAGCCAAGGCAAAAAATCCAGTGACAATAGCTGCCCGGGAAAAAGAGCTTAAAAAGATTGTGGGCACGAGTGAACCCATACAGGAAGTTTTACGAAATCTGGAAATCGTTGCGACTACGAATGTTCCGGTATTATTATTGGGCGAGAGCGGCACAGGCAAGGAATTAGTAGCTCGTTCTATACACGAACTTTCGCTACGACATAATAACAAGTTTGTAGTGGTTGACTGTGCTGCGCTGCCATCAAACTTAATTGAATCGGAGTTATTTGGGCACGAAAAAGGGAGTTTCACCGGAGCGGTTGAGAAACGCATCGGTAAATTTGAACAGGCTAATGGAGGTACGGTTTTCCTGGATGAGATTGGCGAGCTCCCGCCCGATTTGCAAGTGAAATTTTTACGCGTATTGCAGGAAATGGAAATTGAACCCATTGGCGGAAAACGAAAGAAAGTCGATATACGTATTGTAGCGGCTACTAACCGTAACCTGGAAGACGAAATGGCAAACGGAAATTTCCGAATCGATTTGTATTACCGGCTGAATATTTTTCCATTGCACCTCCCTCCTCTACGAGAACGGAAAGCCGATATCATACCATTGGCTATGCACTTTCTGGACGTGCAGACTGTCCGGTTCAGCAAATCGATCAAGGGCTTTTCCGAAGACGCAAAAAAAATGCTACTCAATTATCCTTGGCCTGGAAATGTACGGGAACTGGAAAACCTAATTACCCGTGCTATCCTGCTGTGCCAGGGAGATGTAATTAAAGATATTCCCAAGCCAACTACCCAACCTGTCAGAGGAACTGAGAATGAAACCAGGGTCAAAACTATGGTCGAAAATGAACGAGAGCATATTCTAGCCGCTCTTCGGCAATGTAACTGGAAGCTATATGGCCCAGGCGGGGCTGCTGAGCTTCTGGAAATCAATGCATCAACGCTTAAATCCAGAATGAAAAAGCTGGGAATTTAACTTTTTTATTACTCACTAACTCACCTAAATTCTCGGTAACGACATTCCGTTGTTTTAGCCAATTTAACGATATAGCGTTAAATTTAAGAGGCTGTTAATTCCAATAAAATACTGATAGTCAGATATTTATTTCGTTGGCATGCAATTTGAAATAGTATAAACAGGTGCTTAAAGAGCAAAGAAGTTTATCGGATCAGCTATAAACTTCAACAATCTGTTTCATCTCAACAAAAAATGGCAATGAATAAAGTAACGTGTCTATCAATCGCCACTACGGCATTTTTTGGGTTTATTTTCTCCGCCCAGGGACAGAATTCGGCTACCCGAGAATTTGAAATCCTGAAACAACTCTCTACGCAACCTGCCTCTGCTGGTTTATCAGTACCAGATATGTTAAACCAGCCAGGAAATGAAAAACTCAAAAGTTTTTTCCTGACGCCAATAAAGGATACGCAGCGGCTCAAAGGAAAGAAAATCGCCGTTATCGCGTCGGATGGTTTTGAAGAAATCGAATTAACAGGACCAGTCTGGTATTTCAAATCGCTGGGTGCAACCATTGATATTGTTGCTCCAAAATACAAACCTGCACCAGGACGATATGGCCTTACCCATCCGGAAATGGAAAAGAATTCCATTATGGCAATACAGTACCTAACCCCTGTTGGATGGCTTAAGGTTGACCGCACTGCGGACCAGATCAAAGTGGAAGAGTATGATGCCATCTTTATACCTGGCGGGGCCTGGAATCCTGATAACCTGCGGTACGACAAGGATGTCATTAAATTTGTGCAAGATTTTTACAAGTCTGGCCGGTTGACTGCCGCAATATGCCATGCCCCGCTTGTATTCGCTTCTGCGGGCATCCTAAAGGGTAAGAAACTGACCGGATACTGGAATATACAATCGGACTTGGTTAACGCTGGTGGATCGGTATCTGATGTTCCGGTCGTTGTCGATCAGAACCTGATTACGAGCCGTCATCCAATTGACGTAGCTGATTTCTCCCTTGCAGTCGCTGATTGGCTTAGTAGGCATCAATAGCCCTGCCCCTGTGGGGGTATTGACAATTCATCAACCTATTTTACAAGCGTATTACGAATGAGAACACAGATGTTAGTGGCAGCTGGAGGCTTATTTGTCACGGCTGTCATGGTGGAGGTATTGGCCAATACGATCAATTTCAAACCAATACCAGGAAAGATAGAATCCAGAAGTAAATCCAGGAACGTAGCATTGCTTCATGAAAAGGCGGAATCGGTCGCTGTAAAAATTACAAAATATCCGATTAAATCGGCCTATCAGAAGTCGTTCCGGAAAGCGGTGACTACCTACGTTCGTAACTCATTAGATGCAAAGGACAATATCATGTCTGAAGTCTATTATGAACGTGAAAGCCCTGCCACGCTTTGGGTTATTGAACGGTGGAGTAATCAGGCAGCGCTAACGGCCAATAACCAACGTCAACCGGCAAAAGCGATTCAACGTATGGTATCACAAGCAACTAGCTCACCCGTCGAGACGATTATGGTCAGGGATTTGGAACCGATCCCCAAAGGGTCCTGGCGTAAAACACCTAATCCTGAAGATCGTCCGTTTACGATTATGCTGTTCGTTGATGCTAAAAACGGAACGGAAAATAAGTTTAAGGAGATATACCATAAAGCGATGCCGCAAATTAGAGGGGAATCCGGCATCGTAACGTATCAGCTCAGTCAGCGTACAGATGATGACACGAAGTTTATTACGTACGAAAAATTTCGAAATCAGGAAGCATTTCAATACCACCTCAAATTTGCTCCCTTAAAACCAGTACTCGACTACTTACATTCATCAATTAAGTCTCCGCCATTTGAAAAGGGTTTGCACAATTTGATACCGATTGACCAATAGAGTCAATCGGTATCATTAACCACTAATTACCGGGAATTGTCAGGATCACGATTTGCGTATATAGCGTAGCGTTAGAGGGAATTTTAACAGTTGCGCTAACCGCCTTGCTCCTCGTTAATTGACAAGATGAACCAGTAAGTATAATTTATAAGACCGTTCCAAGCTTTACATAAAGCTAGAAAACAAGGATGAAGCTAACCCTTTTCCTCGCGGTAACTCTTATAGGTGGGACTATATATGATGTATCTTGCTTAGCTCAAACGCCAGACGCGTACGCTGTATGGCTGCTACCTGCTGCGCAATACAAACCATCTGAATCGGTATCATTTGCTTTACAACCAGGCTGGAATCCGCAACAAGATATCGGCCTCCTATACGCAAGTTCGATTTTGAAAGCCAATCGGTGGTTGGATATAAATTTGGGCTACATGTTTTTAGCTCTTTCAGGGCAATACAACAATGAATCCACATTCATGAACGGAGTTACGCTGAAATTCCACTTGGGTAAATTCTTTATTGATAACCAGAATCTGATTTGGAATCGGTTCAGGTCTATCGACGATAGCTACCATTTCATCCGAAATCGAACCCGACTATTTCATGAATTATCGGTTAAGGGGTTGAAAGTTAGCCCGTACATTAACGAGGAGTTCTGGTTCTACTTTACGACTAGACGTATTAGCAGAAATAGAACCGGAATGGGCATTAGTGTCTCTATCAAAACCAGATGTACGTTTGATTTTTTATATACCAAGCAATGGGACGAGTCAGCGGGAAATTTGAATTTATTTTTCCTCCGATCAACCATATTTTTTAAATAATTTACACATAAGTGCTTATTATCAGTGAGAAAGATTTGAGTTCGGAGCTTAGAAGATTGGGCATGGGCAGTTCTTAACTACCACTGCGATGAATAAGGAGAGACAACCATGGATACTTTGCGTCGACGATGATGACGATGATCGATTCCTGACACAACAGGCGTTTACATCGCTTAAGACCGAGTATGTATTGCAAGTACTGTCGAGTGGGGAAGAATTATTTAGACTCCTGGAGGATATGCTGGAACAGCCATCTCTCGTGTTGTTAGATGTAAATATGCCTCAATTAGATGGCTTTGACATTCTGGCCAGGCTTCGAGCTCAGGTTGCCTATTATGCCATGCCCATTCTATTTTTAACAACCTCCGATTCCGAGCAGGATCGACAGAAAGCCAAATTATTAGGAGTCACTGACTATTTCGTTAAACCCAATTTCCTTCAGGAACTGAAAAGGGTTATCGCTCAAATTGCGAAAAAGTGGTTAATGGAATGAGTGTTTTCAATCGTAAGTAGCGACTCCCAATCTCATACAAATGAGCGCCAGATAAATTCTTTACATGAACTGTGTTAAAAGTCAAGCCATTGAGCGTAAAATAGGTTGATAATTCGGATTGAAATCTTCTTTAAACTTGACCACCGCAAATGCTTGGCGAAG
>NZ_BAAHBD010000036.1:0-546 GCF_054776975.1 Spirosoma harenae
ACTCAGAGGTAGCGTCTGGATGGCGTTGAGGTAGCCCGCGACTATAATAGAAACGAGTTGTCGACCTGTACAGCCTGAGCTGGCCTGAGCCACCACCGTGTAACTGCCACTGTAGGTAGCTGCCGACCCCAGCCGCTCCAGCACCGGACCTGACTGGGTAAAGCCTGCCGGTCCGCTCCAGACGTAGGTCAAACTGCCAGGTGTCGAGGAAATGGCCGTCAGGGAAATGGTTTGGCCGATGTAGTAGGTGGTTGACCCGACTACGGTCAGGCTATTGCCTACTGTCACCCGAACCTGATTCGAGGGTTGACTAACGACCTGATCAATGGCGCACATGGCGGTATAGATATCGGTGGCCGATGGAGCCAAAACCAGTATCAGTCCAGTATACCCGGTGGACCAGCGAACGGTGGACCCCGCCGGACAGCCGGAGGCCGAAAGGGTGACCGAGTCGCCGGAACAGAGCGAGGTTCGATTGGTACGAATGATAGGGGCTGGTGGCGCATTGAACGGGACGTTGAGCGTGGTCAATGCGCCCGCACAACC
>NZ_BAAHBD010000037.1:0-17305 GCF_054776975.1 Spirosoma harenae
GAGGAGTTCAACGAAATAATGAGCGCCCTTGATGAGTAAGCCCTTTCCCTCAGAACAGGGAATTAACCGGGGAAATAGTAAATTCTATCCCATTTCGGTACACCTGCTTATACACGGGGTTCTTTGTGTAAAGGGGCGGATTTATACGCTAAGAAACGGCTTTTATAGTTTCAATAGTCTATTAGTTAATAGCCACTGCCTTATCAAAAAGGGTGTTCAACAATCGGCCTTAAAAACGGCTATTCTATTTAATTAAGCGGGGTAGATTTGCATATCAGAAAGGAAATCGTATTTGATTGATGTTGAGTTAAAACGTTGATAATCAAGTCTCACCCAACATACAGTTGCTTACCGTATAAATCCGCCCGTTAGGAAGAAATACCCCGTAGTCAAATAGGGTGTTGATCTGGTGAAAATGAATGCAACGCTACTAGAGAAAGTGGAGGAGTTGACTCTCTATAGCATTCAACAGGATAAGACTATTCAAACCCAACAACAAGAGTTACAATCCGTCAAGCAAAAGCAGGCTGAGGTAGAACGACTGCTTCATCAGCTGCTGAAACAGAGATAAGCCGTAGGAAAGAAAAGGGCAAGGTAAATCCATCCGTTTCTTTACACAACTGATCCACAGCTATAGCGTTATGTTTTTCATCACCTATAAACCCGATGAGATCCTTTTTTTGAGCGGTTCGGTCAACTACTCAAACATCCATTATACCAATGGCAAAGTCTTGTTGGTTTACCATACTCTCGTTAGGATTCAGCAACAGCACCTGCCCGATTTTCTCCGCATTAGCAAATCCTTGCTGGTCAACCCCAGGTATGTAGTGGGCTGGCAACGAAGTGAGTACACCAGGGGGAGGGTGACACTGAGCAGTGGGCATACCATGCCCATCTCCCGACGCAGGCTAAGTCGAGTGGGTAACTTCTTAAAAGGGTATCGAGTCAATCCAGCGCAGCACGTCACTCATCCATTAATCCCCGCGCCTGCTGTTCGTCTAGTGCCGTGAAAAACACTATTCCGGTGAAGAAAAAAACCCGCGCCAGCGCGTACGCATGAAATCTGAACGTTCTTTTATAAACAAGACTGCTTGGCGAAGTATCGGGTAGAAAGTGAAGACCGTTTAGGCTGACGAACAGGCTTTTTTTCTTGCCTATCTTCGGGTATGGAAATCACACCGGCCCTGTTTATCTATTTTGACTTTGCAGTGGCTATCTCTACTTATAAAAAATTAGTTGGAGAAGGCTTACCGCAACCCAACTAACGAACGATAAATCGGATTGTCAATCAACGCAGCCGCAACATGAGCCTCCCCTTCAGCCGACCAATGCCCATCGCAGGGAACATAAAACGTTTGTAAGGTCTGCTTAGAAGCCAAAAAGGTCGGTGCTAACGGAATAAACAAAGCACCTTGCTGCTGGCAAAAGTTAGCCAGCAAAGGATCGAGTCGATTCACTTTTCCACGCTTCAGTGCCTTCAGATCCCACAACGTTGGAATGGAAAGAAGGAGCACCTTTTTTCCTCTGGCCTCCTGGATCAATTTGGTTAATGAGTAGCTTACATACTGCCACTCGAGTTCACTGAATTGCTCGTATTTAGTGAAGCTGCCTTCGCGATAGGCCTTCGTATTCAGGGCATCTACTACTCGAATAATACTGGAGTGAGTCAGAAAGTCAGCTTTCAGCTTGCTGCCAAAGGGTAAGCTAGCGTAGACCGAATCGACCACCTTCAGCAGCGACGCTTGAGTATGATTGCCGTGAAGAATTGATTGGTCAACGTTGGCTAGGCTATACCGCAGGGTATAGTGAGGATAGACACCCTGCCAATAGGGAATATATTGCGGCCAGTCCACCTGTTGGTACGCCTGGTGCGTAGAATAAATCTCAAAATCGTTGGCCGCTAAGAAGCCCACAATCACTACATCGGCACCATAGGCTTTAGCAATCGTTTTATAGGTTAAGTAATAATGGATTGGCCCTGAACTGTAGACGGCGAAATTGAGGTGCTCCAGGCCCGTTTGCTGCTCTAGCAGATTCGATAGCCGCTTAGGATTATTAACCATATAGCCCTCTAGAAACGAATCACCCAGGAAAGCAATCCGCTTTTTGGCTGGGTCAGGGTTGTCTACGTCTCGTTGCTTGTCATTTGAGCCGGCTGAATTATAGGTCCATCGAATTGAGTCGCCCAGACAGTTCGTAAAGCAAAAGGAGCCGTTGGGCACGTGGGAGCGTCCGGTTACCGGATGGAGGTCCCCTGCCGGATAGGGCTTCAGATTACAAATTCCTGGAAAGATATAGAACCGCCTAAAGGCCAGGGGTGCACTGGTGATCAGGTTCAGCCCGATTACCAGATGGCCTATTGCTTCCAGCAGGCCAAGAAAGAAAATACTTGAAAGCACAGAAAGAGCCAGGTTCTGGACCATTTTTACTGGAACCGTCAAGGCCAAAATGAGCAGCCATCCAACCAGGGCCAGCCTGAGGAACAGGGCCACTAGGTTATTATAGGCAACGTTGGCCAATAAGCCATCGTTGTTGCCCCAAAAATGGTCGTAGATGTAACAAATCAGCCATACACCAAGGAGTAAACTAAGTAAGCCACCGCCGAACTTTATTATTCTACGCATATTTCCGGTAAACTAGGTACTATTTAGGCTAAGACCAGGCTTGAAAACCCGTTCGACAATGCTAAATCGCCAAGCAAAAACAGCAGCGATAAACTGTGGATAAATACATCCTATTAGTCAATGGATACCGGGTCGAGATGCTATCCAAACGATCGAATGCGTCAACGATTAATCAGGTTTTCTTGCTGTTTGCGAGAGCCGGTTTATTGACTGGCAGCCATTGGTCAAAGCTACGCTGTAAGGCAATGAGGGATACTGCCTGCATTTTCAGTATTGGGACTATTTCATACAGTTTTGGGACAATTTAGTTCTCACTTGGCCTTTCAGTACGCATTCGGGCGGGGTAAGAGGACAAGTAGCCCTCACGCTAGGGTGAGCCAGCTGCGATAGTTTACCCTGATGAGTAGGATTGGCATGTCCAATTGGTTCTGCCAGCAAATAGGTATCGTATTATTTTGTTGCTTGCTATGCGAATACGCCCAGGCTGCCGATACGTGATTGGGGATGGGGGTGAAACGTTGGCCAGGCTGAGAACACCATTTTTGGTTACTTCTGGCTGGCGGCTTGAGTCTACATAAGATAATCGAACCCAAAAACAGGAGAATCCCCTGCCAGCACTGACAGGGGATTTTGTTGCCTGATCGACCCATTGGATCAGCATCATTTTGCCCAGCGAAAGTGCCTATTGTAGGGATAGATCACTCATTTTTGAGCCGCCCATATGCTACAATTGGCACTGGTTGATGTTTTGACAAAGCTGTAATAAATAGAATGTAAGGGCTGGCCACCACAACTAGTGGCAACCGTTATCAACAACCGCGGATACTTGGCGATTAAGCTATCGGGCACGGTGAATTTATCCGGGGCAAGCATATCGATCTTCAAGTCACCCAGGGTAAAGCCTGATGCTTTGGTCGTATCTTTCAAAGCATAAATACTCCAGTCAAAGCTGTGGGCAGGGCTGCCGTAGTCTGAGGCTGTAAACGTAAGGCCATTGCCTGAGTAACAAGCCGGATCTACCGTCACTTGATGCGGATACGTACAGGCCCCTGCGGCATCCCTGTCGTTTTGGCCCGTTGAACAGGAAATCGAGAGCAGCAGGGTAGCGATTAGCTAGCTGGGGGTTAGGGCTAGTGGTTTCATATGGAGCAAGTTGGTTGAGATGAGGTTTGCCCTAAAGACTACTGCTGGCTGGAAAAGGGTGGCTATTAATGAGTTTATAATCTGGTGGAGCGAAAAGCTGGTAAAACTGAAAGGCATGCGCAATCTGAATTCTTAGCTATACAACGCCGAATGGCCGATGAACCAGTAGTACTTATCCAGGCATTATACCACGCAATGGGATGAACTACTAGAAGGGACATAAACGAAATCCACTACATACAGTGACTCAGAAAGAACGGCTCAGGTCTTGACAAGAAATGACTAGTTAAGTAAAGCGCTCCATCTTTTGCCGAAAACTGTATGCTACGGATTGAGCCACGGGGGTCGGTCGGAATGCCGCAATTCCGCCTGTGCGTGCCCACTGGCCAGATCGTAAACTACCAGACAGCCACTGAATAGCATCATCGCTCCAATGTAAGACGGAAGAGGCTCACTATATTGTTTTAAGTTGGGTCGTGCAATCGCCACAATCGATATCGGTAACGGCTATAAGAATACCTCTTCTTAAATCCAACCCAGACCCGTGGACTGCATTCAAGCTCAAGACAAACTCCTCCCCTAAAAACAATCCCAAAGCCACTCCCGTTACCTGAAAAAACAGCTCTTCTGCTATGTTACTCGATAAAGGAATAACGGTTGCCTATATCTTTAATAAAATTAAGTTCGACTTAGTGTATATCCTTGTCGTGGGCTTAATCACGAATTTGCTAGCCACCTACGCCCGCCACTATTTCCCCGAGATGCCCCTGACCATTCCGGTCTTTTTGGGGACAGCTATCTCCATCCTGCTCTCCTTCAAAATGAACCAATCTTATGATCGATGGTGGGAGGCTCGTAAAGTTTGGGGGGCGATCGTCAATGACTCCCGAAGCTTTGTGCTGCAGCTTCAAGCCTTTCTGGATCCCCACCAGACTACCTCAACTAGTCTTCACAAGCTGGCTTATCGACAGATTGCCTGGTGCTATTGCCTGGGCCAATCGCTTCGGGGCCTTGATCCGCTAGCGGGTATCGACCAGCTGATCTCAGAGGCTGATAAGGCGAAGCTCCTCGAGCATACCAACAAGCCTTTGGCTTTATTGCAACAACACGCTACCGACATCCGTGAGTTACGCTTAACCAATCAGCTGGATGTGTTCAGACATGTCCAGCTCGACAATACGCTGGTGCGCTTGTGTGATTCGATGGGCAAAGCCGAACGCATCAATTCCACGGTATTTCCTTCGACTTACCGGCATTTCCTGCACTTTATCATTTACCTGTTTGTGGTTACCCTGTCGATTGCCCTCAACAATGTGGAGATCATTTTTGAGCTGCCCCTGCTGCTGCTGATTTCGGCGGGCTTTTTGCTGATTGAAAAGAGTGCCTACCATTTGCAGGACCCCTTCCGCAACCGCCCCAGTGATGTGTCCGTCACGGCCATCGCCCGAACCATCGATATCAACATTCGCCAACTTTTGGGCGAAACGGATGTACCTCAACCGGTGCAGCCTAATGACTTTTACCTCTTATGAGTTGGCTTGTTTATTTGCCTACCCCCTGAAGCGTTATGGTTCAACCTCCCGCTACCGATTGAGTTTAACAGTTAGGAAACTATCCAATTATTGTCGCAAATAAACTATTATCAAAATAACGCTAGTTTTTTCCGCCACCCGCAACAACGAATCGGCCCGATCCTAGTTGGAATTTATGCACTAGTTAGACGCCTCACCCTACGTAGACCATTTACACAAAATGTTTCAGTTTGCGTAGGGACTTGAACATAGGTCGTTAGCCAAGCAAGCGACTGGTGTTTGAGGGCGGTTATTCCAGCATAAGGTGACCAGCTTAGAAACAGGGACTCTCGGCATTAAGGTATAAGAAATTTCATTGATATCGAAAGCAGATGTAACCTGTACTTTATCCGGTAATGGCGGTTGTTAACACTAATCGGGTACCCCACTCGGGAGCCGATTGAACATCAAGCGATCCTCCCATAGCTTCGGCTCGCTGCTTCATGCTGGCCTGACCGGTTCGGTTACTCAACCGGGCTGGATCAAAGCCCCGGCCATTGTCCTCAATCAATACTACAAGCATAGTTGCTTTAAGAGTCAACTGAACCGTGGCCTGCGTGGCCTGAGAATGTTTGACTAAATTATTGATGGCCTCTTTGCCAATTAGATACAAACTTCGCCGGACCTCCATGGAGATAGGTACGTCTGCCAAAGCAGGATCTACCTGAAAGCTGAATCGTATATCCTTCGACTCCATCAGCGGTTGGGCGTACTCCTGAAGACGAAGGGCGATCCGTTGTAAGGAGTCATTTCCCGGATTAATTGTCCAAATAATTTCATCCAAAGACTCCAGAATCTGGCGGGCATCGGTATTGATTTTTTCAATAGCCCGCTCAACGGCTTCGGGTCTTTTTTGCGCAATAAGCCTGGTGACAACCCCACTCAGTAGCGATATGCTACTGAGTGTACTGCCCATTTCATCGTGCAAATCGTAGGCAATTTGCTTTCGTAAGGTCTGGGCATCCTGAAGCCGCCGGAGCCGGGAGCGGTTGAGCAACCAGGCCGCTGTGGCTGCCGCCAACAGCAGCAGCAAAACGGCCGCCACAATGGTCACATTACGCTGAATACGTTGCTGTTGAGCGATTTGAAGGTGTAGCTGTTTTTGGTTGATTAACAGCTTTATCTGACTCTGTTGCTGGCTAATTTGGTTTAAAAAACGGCTCGCCGTCGCTTTCCGGGTAATATCTTCGTTGTTCAGGCTATCCCGGTAGGTGTAGTAGAGGCCCTGGTATTGATAGGCTCGATCAAATTCTTTTTGGGCAGCGTATACCTTGGCTAACGTCTGGTAGGCATCCCGGATGTATTCTTTCTTATGCGTTGCTTGGGCAAGTTTGAGACTATGACCTCCATAATACCGCGCACTATCCAACTTTCCTGTGTGCAAATAAGCCAGGCTCAGGGTAGTGGCTATATCGGTTTCCCACCAATTATTCTGATCGTTGTGCGCTTTAGCCAACCCACGTATACCGTGCGCAATTGCTAGCCCATAACGTCCCTGAGCCTGATAGATAGCCGCCAGTTGATTGTCAAAAATAGTGTTAGTGGTCATGGGGTAATCCCGTTTGCGCACGGCCAAGGCCTGCTCAAACGTTCTTAAGGCTAGAGAGTACTGTCCCAGCAGCCGGTACAGGTTGCCCATTGCCGACAAAATGTAATAGTGAAATTCATTGTTCGACTTGCCCCAAAGTTGCTTGTTGAGGGTTAAGGCTTTTTGCAGATAAGTTAGGGCCGCCTTATAGTCCCTGAGCAAGAGGTAATTCTTCCCCATGGATCGTAACGGGAATAATTCGCATTCACGGCACCCAGCTTGCCGAGCCGTTTGTAATGCCTGCATATTCCAAAAAAAGGCAGCCGCATAATTTTCGGCGACCAGCTCGTAGTCTTGAGCAATCATAGTTTGGCATTGACTAATCAGCTTGTCATCCTGCAATGTCTGGGCAATAACCAAGGCCCGGCGGTCGTAGGTGAGCGCCTGTTTTTTTTCCATGCCACTCATCCGCTTAGAGGCTGCAAGCTGCGTTAATAACCTGACTGTCAAGCGTTTGTTATTAGATTGCTGGGCCAACAAAATAGCCTTATCCAGCATCGCCTGCCCCTTTTTAGCCTCCACCTGTTTAGTAGGATTATTACGGTTTGTGGCGTACAAAATCGTTCCGGCGGTAAATAGTGCCTGAGCCTCTCCGGCCTTGTATTCCAGTTTCTGCGCTAACAGCAGCGCCTGATGAGCGATTGAATCATAGCGGGCAATGGGTAAACCCCACTCATTGGTTAGATCAATCAGACGATTGACCCGGAATGTGTCTGACTGGGGGTGTTTTTTCAGCAGGGCGAACAGGCTATCTGTGCGCTGGGACTGGGCGAAAGCACTCGTCGTTAATCCAATCAAACTGATCAGTAGTAGTTTCTTCATAAATGAGTTATGTGATCGGCTTAGGTGTTTAAGCTCATAAACCGACGAAGGATATCGGTCAGGTTCTAACTAAAGGCCAGAGTGGTATAGACCATTCGTAAGCCTAAGCCGTAAGTAAGCTTGATGGCCTTTTTTCGACTATATGCAGTAAGGAATTAGCGCGGTTATAGTCGGGCATACCCGGCAAGTGTCATTCAGGACCCATCGTATGTAAAGCTATTCCATAGTTAGGTATCTTAATGGTGAGATTTTTAGAAAAACCACGACTCAATCAAGCGTATTAGGCACCTGGGTTCATACATGAGTAATTGGCTAAGTAGCCAATTGATCAGTCCAAGAACAACCCGGTAGCGTTGCTTCTTTTTGAACTTAAGCGTCAATATCTTAACTAGTACGGAATTATCCTACAATTAAACATGAGTTTAGGGATCGATCATTTGTTTCTTTCTTACCAAGCAATTGATTGATGGTTGGCCGCCTAAAGGCTAACTATATACGTTAAGGTTCAGCCGGGATGCATAGTCTAAGAATCAGTCGAGACCTGCTGAACAGGTTCCCCTATTTTTACCGTATAGAGATTCATTACGGCTTTCCTGTTTAACTATAAAACACGTTATTCGCGCTAATTGAATCGTATTCATGAACGTCCTCTATAGGCTTTTTCTCAATAAACCCTCTTAATGAGATGAAGTGGCTTTGTCTCCCCTTTATAACCCTATTCTAGTAGCCTATGGTGTGCAAATGATCGAGGCATGCCGGCCAATCTGCTTCCACTGCCCATGTTTCTTCATCCATACATTGGTAAACCGGCGTTTGGTTGGTTGACCGGCCTTGGCTTCCTGCAGGTCATGTTTGGCCACAAACAACTCGTAGCCCATGGTGATGACCAGATTCTCCTGGACTTGCATCGGTTCAATAACGCGCTCAAAGGAGCTGTAGTCAATCAATCCCTGCTTTTGGTTTTTAAACACGGCCGCTCGATTGAGGGCGATGGTATTGCGGGGGGTAGTGACCATAAATTCAGGCGCCCAAATCTGAGCCAGTAAGCTGGTGTCGGCGGTTAAAATACCTTTAACCCCGATCTGCTCTAAGTCGTTGATGGTTTTTTGGATGTCGGCTGTAGACTGAGCATGAGTGACTACAGTTGTCAGCAGAAACCCATAAAGCAGTAAGTATCTACGCATGGATGGTAGTAATTTTGAGCGGAATTCGGTTAAGCTGAAACCTGTTCATGCCTTCATATTCTTAAATATGGGTGATGGAGTAGCAGATACTGAAATTGGCTTAGTAAACGGTAAAACATAGGTTACCGCTGTTATATTCAAGGACGACACGTCAGGCAACCTACTCCTGTATTGTTAATCTCAGAAATCGCTCTTTATGGAAGCGCATGAAAGCCAAAACAATTATTCTGAAGACCTACACATCCAGCAAGCCTCGTTCACTGTATACGTTCTCTTCTTTTAACAACGCTTCGACCTGCTTGTCAAGTTTGGGTAAGTACAAGGCCTGAATATAGACCACATCCACTGGGTTAAAGGAAACCCCACCGGCTAACTCGTAGCCACTTGACAACCGATCAACCACTTGGGCTTCGAGCAATTCAAGGGTCTCGGCGGATTCAACGACGTATAACTTCATATCAATGCGAATTTGGTCAGTACGCTGGCGATCCTAAAGGCTGCCATGTGTATACTACTAATTCCTGGACCTATTAGTTTTTCGATTGCCAAGTAGTCCCATCTTTATAAGCCTTTATCTACCCTTCTGCCTACCGTGACCATCGGCTTCAAGATCTCAATATACCCTCCCAAAAGGGAGACGAAGAAACGTTCATCAATAAGCTGCCCTTGAGATGACAAAGTGCTCATGAATCCGCTCATTAATTTGGGCGATTCGAGAGACATTGCCGTAACGGCACTTTCTGTATCAACATTCTCTCGTTTACCAATCAAACAGTTTCCACTGATTGGGTGTCAATAGCTAGACAGGCACTAACTAGGCGCAATGGATGAGAGGCCTGTTTAACTGACTTTCTCCAATCGCCAGCTTGTTTAATCATTGACTTGATATGAAACCACTTTTTGCCTGCTTTCTGCTGATTTTAGCCCCATTCAAGACTGTCGCTCAGACTATTCCCCGAAAAGTCTTCATCATTAAAGACGTGAATATCATTGCGATGACTTCACCCAATAAAGTAGTCTACCAAGCTACGATCGTCATCAATAATGGGTACATTGAATCAATAAACGGGGCCATGCCTAAACAGGCTCAGATCATCGATGGAACGGGCAAATGGTTGATGCCCGGACTCATCGATATACATGTGCACCCACCAACCGATTTTTCTTTGCATCCCGGTAGGCCCACCCAGCCCCCTAGCTTTACCTTCAATACTCAGGACCTGATGACGCCCTTTATTGCTAATGGCGTAACGACAATCGTTAACCTAAATGCCAATATAGAAGCCTTTTGTCAACGAAAGGAAGTTCAGAAAGGCTATGTGACAGGACCCCGTATGGCCATGGCTGCGCTGATTAATGGGGGGGTGGGGCCTGGCCGAAGGGCAAATACGGCAGAAGAGGGGCGTCAAGCCGTTCAAGATGCCAAAAATGAGGGCTACGAATTGATTAAACTCTACTCTCAACTGAGCACCGAAACGTTTCTCGCCATCATCGATGAAGCGGCTAAACTGGGCTTAAAGACCGTCGGCCATATCCCCAATGCCTTTCAAGGCAAACTCGAGCAAGCCTTTGTCCCCCACTTTGACATGGTAGCCCATGCCGAAGAATTTTCAAAGCACGCCCAGGATTTTAGTGCGCAGGAGGCTGAGCGATTTGCCCGGCTGGCCAAGCAAAACGGCACCTGGTTGTCGCCAACCTTAGTCGCCATGGTTCGTATCGCCGAGCAGGTCCGTTCGCTGGATCGTTTAATTGCCCTGCCTACGCTTCAGTACGTGCATCCGCTGCTACAAAGCAAATGGGTAACGGCTAATAATTACAACAAGAACGCTAGCCCGGTACGAACCGCTTATTTTGATAAGCTGGTCAAGTTTCATTTCCAATTAGTGCGCGCCTTCCAGGCAACGGGTGTGCCAATCGTTGCCGGAACGGATGCTGGGGTTTCCGGGGTGGTATGGGGGTTTTCATTGCATGATGAATTAGAACTATAGACCCAAGCTGGCTTGACACCGGAAGAAGTGCTAGCTTCCGCTACTCGGCTACCGGCGACTTGGCTGGGGATGGAGGGCGAAGTGGGCACTATAGAGGTGGGGAAATTGGCTGATCTGGTTTTACTGGATGCCAATCCGCTGGAGACCATCACGAATACGCGAAAGATTTCAGGTGTTTTCGTCAATGGTGAGTGGTTAGCGGGGGCGAAACTAAAGGTGATGCTCGCTGAACTGGCGAACCGGAATCTTGCCTCGAAAGGTCAATACAATTGGCAGCAGCTAATGGGCAAATAAAGCCTTAGTTATCCAAGTAGCGTCAGCCCATTATTCCTAACTATCTGCTGAATAATCTCAAAATACCCTCCCACTTGAGACGAAGAGGGTATTACTCTTTATGGCTTGGGGATAGAAAAAGCGTAATATTGGTTAAATGATAATCTCGGCATATATTTAAGTATCGATACAAGTTTCGTTGACCAACTTAACCCAATACCTGATGTCAAAACTTCCCTGGGCAAAATACCTCTTCAGTATGTTGGGGGTAGCCATCGTCATCACTTTAGTGGCCAAGTATATCACCAGTACTCCGCTTTTCTTAATTCCGCTGGCACTGGGACTGTATTGGCTTTTTGTCCGTGGCTTTACTAGAATAAAGGGCTATCAGTAAGCAGCATTAGTAGAAAGAAATTTCATAAAAAAGGCTCCTCCGTGAGACGTAAGGACGCCCATGCATCTGCTTAATTAATGGGGCCTTTCATGGAACAGTATTTAGCCTGTTGTTTTGCGTTTTGCTTATCATACAACAGATTGTAGTCCGTCATGAACGAACAAGATGTCCTCCATCGGCTTGCTACCCTGGAGCAAACCAATAAACGGTTAGGCCAGTGGCTCAAGGGCTTGTCAGTTACCTGGTTGATCACACTACCTTTCTTAATTACCGCTTGGACTTTACCCAAGGCTACCCCAGTAACAGCGCCCACTGATTCGCTACGCCTGAATAAGCTCGTCATTGTGGACCCACAAAACCGGGAACGGATTGTCATAGCCGCTCCCCTTCCCGATCCAATCGTGAAGGGTAAAGTGGCGCATCGTCGAGATAGGGTTACGGCAGGCATTCAATTTAAAGACCCAAATGGAACCGAACGAGGGGGTATCGCTGCCTTAGCGGATAGCTCATTCGTCGTTGGTATTGATGACGAAAGTGGTGGGGAGCGAGCTCATCTGTATTATTTGCCCAAACGAGGTTCGGGTGTTCATCTTCAAGGGGAAAAAGAGACGGAAACGGTGTCGCTATTAGTTCCTGTAAAGGGAGCCAATCCCAAATTGGAAATGACTGACCAGACCGGCAGAAAGACCCTGCTGATTCCTAACTAAAAATAATTCTCAAAACTTTATAGTCCATCCACTGCTCATTTCGTACCGAGTGGTTCTGCCAGCCCGATAAGAAGTCCTTCGGGGCCGCGCAGGTAGCAAAGCCGATACGCGTTCTCATACTGGACTACTTCGCCGACCAACTGCGCGTCGAACTTACGGAGCCGGGCGAGCGTTTGGTCCAGGTTTTCCACGGCGAACATGACCCGTAAGTAGCCCAGAGCGTTTACAGGCGCATTGCGATGATCAGCGACTGTTGGCGGGGTAAGGAACCGGGAGAGCTCGAGCCGACTGTGGCCATCGGGAGTGACCATCATAGCGATTTCAACGCGTTGGGGGCCTAGTCCGGTGACGCGTCCGGCCCATTCACCTTCGACCATGCCTCGGCCTTCGAGGGTCAGTCCAAGCTCAATGAAAAAAGAGACGACTTCATCGAGAGATTCGACGACGATGCCGATATTATCCATGCGGAGTACTTTACTTGTTGCCATACCGTATGAGTGGCCAAAACGACCGTTCTAATTACTATACCGCATCAAAGTTACTACCGCTTTAGGCGAAGAGGCCTATGCAGAATGCGGCAGACTAGGGGGCTATTGCGACATTTTTCTGGCAAGGCGAGTCAACCAACTGCCTTTGACTCAATACTCCTTCATTAAGCCAAAGGCATTTGGCTCGAAAAAGAACACGACTTGATAGTTTTCTCAAAATATCCTCCCTAAAATGACACGCAGGAATGTTCATACATCTGCTCCATAAATAGGGGCGTTTTTTAGCAACGCATAAAATCGTCCCTATCTGCTGCCACATGTGGTTAAAAAACCTAAATTTAGTCTGTCAGGTAACCATATAAGTGATTTTACTACAGAAATGACTTACCTTGAGATAGAGACACATTCAACCTATTTCTACCACGTAGAGTCCATAAAAACTTGCTCATTAATTAGTTATACAATTTTTATTTCCTAACGCTGGGGTTATTTTAGTGATTATAGACCTCAAATCAATGCGCTTTGGGGTTCCCCAACTGCTGTAGTTTGCGCTTGAGCTGGTCTTCATGGCGCTTGAGGCTGCTTCGTAAAATTTAATACGTTAATCATGATCAATCGAATTTACCCTCCACATCCCGCTCTGTCCGGCTTGATAAAGGGTTATCAAATTGTGCATGTACAGACCCTAGCCGGATTGCCATTACGATCCTATCCTTTTCCACCCCATGCGGTGCAGAACCTCTCGTTCTATCCACGCGATTCAGTCGATATATTTTATCACAAAACCGGACAGATTAGTACGGCCCCTGCTTGTATTGGTGTGGGTGCCCAGATTTCGCGCGTTGATTTGACGATGGGACGAGATCACCTGATCGTTGCTACATTTTTTGAGACGGGGGGCTTACATCGGCTGTTGGGTATTCCCATGACTGAATTCTTTGATTTCTCACTAGACCTTTCTTTACTCTGGAGTACCCAAATCCGAGAAGTGGCCCAACAACTTCGGGAAACGGCAAATTATGACCGGATGCAGCAAATCGTCGAAGCCTTTTTGTTACGCCAATTTCAGAAAAAGCAGCTAGCAACGCATCCAATTGATAAGGCGTTCCAATTGCTGTCGGAACCAAACCGGTTGGTTTCACTGGATTATCTGGCTGACCAGGCTTGCCTAAGCTTTAGGCAGTTCGAACGGAAATGCCACGAACGAGTAGGGCTTAGTCCCCACATGTTTCGACGCCTGGCGCGCTTTAGTAAGGCTTTCCGCCTGAAAGAGCAACGCCCCGACCTGGACTGGCTCCAGGTTGCGCTGCAGCATAACTACTATGACCTTCAGCACATGCGTCGGGATTTTAAAGAATTTGCGGGCACTACCCCTACCTTACTGTTGGAAGAGGAAACCCGTTCACAATTACATGCTTACAGTTCTCACAGTTTTTAAAAGATTGTCGTTTTTTTACCCCTATTCTGGCGGGGAGGCTCTGTAGTTTTGGCCTAACAAAATGAATCGATCATGAAAACAATGATTTTTCTGGGCTGCACAGCAATGCTATTCAACATCTGCCTTGGCCAACCGCAACCTGCCGTAACGAAACAGGAGCAGGCAGCGATCCAACAGGTTATTAAGCAACAAGAAATTGCCTGGAACAAGCACGATTGGAAACGTTTCAGCAATCATTTTACGGATGAAGGAACGTTAATAAACGGTGTAGGCCAGTTGTGGAAAGGGAAAAATGAAATCTTTAGGAATCTTACACAACTCAGCGATTGCTGCCTATCTGCCACTTCTTTGACGTTCGAAGTCAAACGTGTCAGATTTATTACAGCCGATATAGCGGTCGTTTATATTGAAGAAACCTTATTGACCGATAAGGATTATAGTATTCCTTTTCATCAGTATAAAAAAGGGGATAAAGAATATAAAGTGCTAACGGATGTTTTTGTAAAAACGAACAATGACTGGAAGCTTACAGCGATGCAAGTAACGATGATAAATCAACTAATATCCCCTCATCGTACATCTGAAAAGCATTGACCAATAAAGCGTAGGATATAATACTATCGGATGGGCATTTAATTTGAATTTTGTCAACGGCCCGGCAACATCCTACGTCTGTAAAACTACTAGATAGTCGTCTCTTTAAACGCCCGTGGCTGTTGCACAAATATTTCAAGATAAGGTTTTGTCTGAAATCTGCTTCCTAATAGGCCCAGTAATCAGTAGTAAGGCCAAAAAGACCCGTTAAAGTATCTTTAATGTCTGGCAGTTGGCAACTGGAGTTGTGCAACAGCCACGCCCCTTTCATAGGACGAAGCATCAATCATGTTTCATGGATTGGCCTGGTGTTTCACTATCCGGGCGTTTGGCAGGATGGATTGTATACGGATGCACCCGTATTCTTTCCTATATTTAACATTCCTAAGCATAGTAATTGAACCATATATAGACTACCGGTGCACAACTCTGCGGAATAGGATAAGTGTTTATATCGTCAACTAGGCAATCTGGAAAACACGCACAGTTCGCATTGTAAAAGGAGAGTGCCTCGATCAGCACGTGGCAGGTCGTGCTGGCAGATACTTATCGTTACTGATACGCATACAAGGATATCTCATTATGATTGATAAACAAGTATTCTTCGTGCCTCATCCGGCAATTAGCCATGTCGTCAATAATATCATGATTGGTCATGCACTGACCGATGATGGCAAAACTAGTTTATCCTTTCCCTTTCCGCCCTTACCTGAACATTCTATCTTATTTTATCCCTTTGACAGACCAAGAGTAGAAGACATCCTGACAAAACAAGTTCGATCACTTTATGCCTGTACGATCAGTGGACCTCAAACCGAACGTCATATTCTCTCCATTGGGCCTAATCACCTCATGATAAAGATCGGGCTTCAACCCGGAACGCTCTATCGGTTACTGCGACAATCGATGCAGGAAATGATCCAAATAGACTATGATGGTGAAATCGTGTTTGGAAGCGCCGTTACGTCTGTTTTGGACGCCTTAAGGAATACCACCGAGTTCACGGAGATGAAAAAGTTGGCTGATGAATTTATGTTCACCCTACTTTCCAAAATTAGACAGCCTATTTCGATCGATTACGTTATCCCTGAACTAATCAAGTACGGGGGCACCCTCAAGATTGATGAGCTTGTCAAAAAAGCCTGCATGAGCAACCGCCAGTTTGAACGAGCGTTTAAAGACAGAATGGGGGTTTCGCCTAAATTCTATAGTCGGTTGGTTCGATTTGGGAAGGCGTGGTTGCTCAAGGAAACGAATCCTCAACTTACCTGGACACAGGTAGCTTACGAATGCCATTATTTCGACCAGATGCACTTGATCCGAGATTTTAAAGTATTTGCCAATACGAATCCCAAAGACATCTCTGATGCGTTCGAAAAGCAGTCCTTCTTAGCTGTGAAAGGCATATTTCACTAAGGTGAAAATGTCGTATTTGTACTAGTCAGCGAGCAGCCTACAGAGCTAGTTTTGTCCTAAAAACAACTCGTATGAAACAGACCTTCTTCGCTTGTGTATTCGCTTTTCTGACAACGGCGGTGGTAGCCCAAAGCCACGAAAAAGATGAAATGGCCATTAGGCGTATCATTCAACACCAACAGACTGCCTGGAATAAGCATGATTGGGAAGCATTGAGCAGTTATTTTACGGAGGATGGAACCTTGATCAATTTTGTCGGTGAAATGTGGAAAAGCAAACAAGAAATTCGTTCCCATTTCAAGTTGCTGGGTCCATGCTGCTTAGAGCCAACCTCCTTGCGATTTGAGGTTAAACAAGTGCGGTTTCTAAGCTCTAGTGTAGTCCTTGTCTACACGGAAGAAACCCTTTTTGCTGACAAAGACTATAGTGTACCCTTTCGCCAATACAAAAAAGGCGACACCGATTATAAATGGAGAGTTGATGTTTTTGAAAAGAGAAACGATGAATGGAAGATCGTCTCGATGCAGATGACCCTGATCAATCAACTAATCTCACCGCATAAATCCTCTGATAAATAATGCTATAAGCAAACACAGTTAGAGTTGTATAACAGTCACTTTCCTTTCACGAAACATTTGTAATGTATGTTATAATTAGATGCCCTTCGGGGCATTTATTTTACCCATCTTGTTCTACTCTGTACGTTTGTTTGTGTTGTGGCGAATTGGGACGTATTCTCATTAAACTGTTAGGTTCGCTGCTGAGACAAAACCCAGATTCATGGCTGGCCTTTGTCGCTAAAAACTAAGACCTTTCAATAGGTAGCGGGGCGAGCTATTCTTTAAACTAGGTGTAGGCCTATCGATGCGATACAGACCCCGCTACCTGTTGAATGCAGAACAGGGAACTTATAGGAATTGAGGCACCAGGCCTACTATCACACCGGGCCGCCCTTTAGGTTTGAGGGCTGACGATATACATTTTAGCAAGCTGTGTTTTTGTCCGACAAAAACCTGCCTATTGTCTGAATGGTCTAGCCTCCGAAGTTGGCTATTAGTAAGAAAGCAACACTAGT
>NZ_BAAHBD010000038.1:0-4316 GCF_054776975.1 Spirosoma harenae
GTGACCGAGTCGCCGGAACAGAGCGAGGTTCGATTGGTACGAATGATAGGGGCTGGTGGCGCATTGAACGGGACGTTGAGCGTGGTCAATGCGCCCGCACAACCGTGGGCGGTGTCTGGACCGAGCACTGGTCTTGCTGCTGCACTAACAGATTGGCTAAAATTTCCCCGTATCGGCTGTTGATCTGGCTATTGAAGGTTTGCTTGTCGATCAGAGGGTGTCATTGGCTACCCCAGCAAAGCTCCTGCCTGTTGACAGTTCCCCCTTTAGCAGCGCGTCGATCACCGGGGGTCAGATCGGAGGGGAACGGTAGGCCCGTCCCACTCAGCTGCTCTTGTAGACTAGACAGCATAGCTATGGCCTGCTCGCGGGTTTGGATCAGGTTGTTGGTTGGCACAGCAGCTGGCTGTAGAACACACTTGATGCCGTAGCCAGCGAAATCTGACTCGAACAGTTGTCCCCCACCGGACTCGACACCGCACTGGTAGCCCCTAGCCGACCTCCGCCTACTTGAGACGGGGGAGGAGGCAACGAGTAACTGCCTTTGCAGACCTAGGCATTTCTGAGCGGAATCAATCTAGATTTCGCTTATTTTTGATGAAAGTTATTCCACTATAATTGCTTAAGATTTTATCAGAGTAACAATGAAACCAATCTATTATTTCTCCACCCTTGCCTGAAATTCGTCCTTCAGCAATAACTGCGCTATCAACAAGTAGATGAATGTAAGCCCGGTCACCATCATCACCAGCTTCCCATTTGCCTTCAAATGTTTTTTTACCATCTACAATAGAGAAAGTTTTATTACTATTTAATGTAAGTCTAGGAAATTGTTCTGTTGAAATAGTTTGTTTTTTTTTGAGCGTATATTCTTTTAAAATATATTCTCCAATCAAATTCTTTTCATATTCATTAAGACATGACGTCATGAACAATAACAATAACACGTTTAACAGGTAATTATATTTCATTTGAATTAAGGGTTATAATTTCTACAGTTCGTTCCAGGACAAAACTTTCTAATGATCGAGTTAATTTCACTTGGTGTAAGTGTAAAACTCACATACTGACTTGTGTTCGAATACGTATGTTTTTCAGAGCTTCTTACTGTTGAGTTGGGCGAATCTACAAAATGGCCAATGATAGGCAGGTCCTTGGTTAAATAGCCCGATGTAAAACTTGTAATGTTGAACACTTCGAATTTTACGTTTTGCCGATCTTGCATATTGATCCGAACGGCAACCGAACCCATAAAGTGTTCCAGTGAGGTTAATCCTGAAGCTACGTCTACATTTATTTCTCCACGTAAATCCATAGCCCATCCAAATACATTCCTCGTATCGAAGTTACTTTGAGACCACCTAGTTATTACATCTCCAATAGGAATTGACTTTTTGAGAATATTCGCAAATTTACCATTGTGTGGAAATACTATATTTTCTGGTCCTATATCGTGGATAAAGTCGCCCAACAGTTGATTCACCAAGTCCTGCTCTGTAGCAAACGAATTCTCATTTGATAACAAAAACTGTGTGTTTGTTATCACAAAACGAAATTTACCTTGACTACTGCTTTCTCTAGTGGGATTGTTGCCGAAGAATTTATCGGCATCAGGGGTTACATAATTGCCCAGCCAGCGGGTAGCTGAGTTGCGAAAATATTTCTCATCCCCACCCGTTAATGCATACGGCCCATCAATAGCCCAAGTTTTACCTCGGTAATCTGCCGACGTATAATCAGCTCGCTCATACCAGTTCGTTTGCAAATTAGTGGCATTGTTAAAATACACCCAATACTTCGAACAATCTCCGGCAATGCAGCCTCGACACGTCGTGCCTTGGGTGATTTGACGATCTTCGTTGATCTGGTTACTGGAAATAGTCGGTTTAGGAGCCGAACACCGGGCCACCGTATTGACTACTTCCTGTTGAATCTGACCAAATTGACTATTAATCTGGTCATTGAAAATCGTGATATCGATCAAGGCGTTACCATTTGCCGTCCCCAGCAAAGTCCCAGCCTGCTGACAATTCCCAGCCAGCAACGCATCAAGAATAGCCGTCGTATCGGTTGGAAACGCCAAACCCGTACCATTCAATTGACTTTGCAGACTATTGAGCACTGCCATTGCATCGTCTCTGGTTTGAATCAGGTTACTCAACCCACATAGCATCTGGCTATAGAACACAGCGGACGCGGTGGCCAGCGAAATCTGGCTCGAACAGTTGTCACTCACCGGACTCGACACCGCACTGGTAGCCCCTAGCCGACCTCCGCCTGGTTGAGACGGGGAGGAGGCAATGGGTAACTGCCTTTGCAGACCTGACCACTAGGCAGGGTACATTCGTAGGTGAACGTTTTACTGGCCGTGTAGGGACCCACCGTCAGGTTGGTCAGCGGCTGGGTCCCATCGTACCACACCACACTGCCTCCACACCAGTCGGTGTACAGCGCATAATCAACTTTTATTGAATGAATTAACTCTTAACCAATTGCCATCATGCCTCAAAGGAAATTGGGTGGGTATTGAACGTGAACTTGGGATTAGTGCTAACTTAAAAATAGGCGTAGGAGCCTTAGATGTAGTTTCGACACCACAAATCTACATCTAAGGCTATTAAAACGTCGTAAATTTCAAGCTTTTAACAATCTTTTTGGCGTCATTCTTGTTGTTAAAAAAGATAGGTTTGTATATTCGAGTACCTTTATTGCCAATAAAGGTCTTTTGCAATGGAAGAGCTAAGACGTTATAGCAGTGTTGAGGAGCTCAAAGAGAATTCTCAACCAAGTGATCAAACCTCTACTAGGTCGGAAGAGCGGCACGCAAGGTTTGAGAGCTTTATGAATTTCTTGAAAGATGATAAAGATACAGTCTCGTCATGGAATAGCACGTCCATGAGCGGGAATTCTGTGTATGCACTTTAATACTAATCCCCTTCAAGTATTCGATATATTAAATAAAAATGGGATGGAGTATCTCGTTATAGGCGGGATGGCTGTGGCTTACTATGGAGACTATAGAAAATCAATAACTAAATGGGGACAAGTTGTTGAAAAACCAGACATAGATCTCTGGTATTATCCTAGCTACGAAAACTACTTCAAATTGCTTAATGCGCTAGAGCAACTCGGTCTAGATGTAAAAGAGTTCAAAGAGGAAGAAGCACCAGACCCTTGGAAATCAAATTTTCAATTCGAGTTTGAGGACTATACCCTTGATGCTTTGCCCATTATTAAAGCCCCCTTGAAGTTCTGGCAAGCTTACGCCAGAAAAAAGGTTGTTGAGCGCAATGGTGTTCAAATTCCATTTATGGCTCTTGATGATCTAATTGAGGAAAAGACAGCACTTGGCAGACCAAGGGATATTGCCGACATCGAAAATCTAAGAAGAAATAATCCTCCTGCTCCAAGCGCCTGACAATCTGATCGTATTGGGAGTAATTCCTTCTATTCATAATTTTTTTTGAAACTTCATTGAAACTAGCTGAAAGTTCATAAGTAGTCTCAGACAACCCTTCATCATCAATTACTTGCTCAAAAAATGCCTTATTAACATAGTTGAGCTTTTTTTATCACTGCTCTCAGCATAAATAGTTCACACTGTAAGCTTGCCCTAAAAGTTATCGGTTGGAAAATAGGGTATTTCCAGTAACTAATAGCCGCCCAGATACTGACCTGACCACTGGGCAAGGTACATTCGTAATTGAACGTTTTACTCACCGTGTAGGGACCTACCGTCAGGTTGGTCAACTTCTGGGTCCCATCGTACCACACCACGCTGCCCCCACACCAGTCGGTATACAATACATAATAGCTGCCCTCCGTATCATCATCTCCCGGATTATAGGTAAAATTCTTAATACCCCCTTTTTCGATGTTGATAAACCCATTACAGGCGTCGGGCGTATTCGCTGGCTCGGTGGTGCCGGGGCCAACTGGCGTGTAGGTGTGGGAGGGGTTGTTGTAAGCATCCATCAACGGACTATCCACATAAAGCGGATACGAACACGGCAGGGTTGATCCCGATTGAACGCAATACACCGTGTACACATCGGTCACCCCCTGCTGTTGATACGGCTGGCTGGGAATACCCGTCGGTACACTCACATCCTCAGGTCGGTCGACCACCACCCGGCGCCGGTCTTGACCTTGCGGAAAGACCAGGGTGTTTCGTACCCATCCCTGGCTGGTATAGGTGGGGTGTTGGACAGTCCAGCTGATGGCATAGCGCACATCGCACCAGCTGGCATTGAGTTCGACCTGGCGGGCATTGGTTTTCGAATCAAACTCAATGCCCGTGGGCCGATCACAAACGC
>NZ_BAAHBD010000038.1:4326-10456 GCF_054776975.1 Spirosoma harenae
GATGAGTTGGGAGATCGAGCCGCCGGAACTACAACTGACGGTATAGGTGGTATTGTCAAAGGGTTTCACCTGGATACTGGCTCCCGTCCCCACCCGGAACCCATTGACCGTCCAGGTGTATTGGCCGGGCTGGCAGGTGCTGGTGACGCAGCCAGCCCACTATGGTGAGGGACGATTTCCCAACTATGTGATAAGTTATTTAACCTGCTCTACTCGTGTATCTTGTATATGAAGCAGATCAGGTACTTCGGTATTGAGCGACTTGAGAGCAGGAATGTACCAATGGACATGAGTGGGCGCTTTACCACCATTCCAGTGCTCCCTTAGCAGAAATGACTGAGGTAATTCCTCTTCTAACTTAAATGGAGTCCAATTGCGTGTATGATATTCAATTTGACTGTCATACATCAAAAAATATATATTTATATTCTCTCGAATAGTATCAGCGATGCTGGCGGCTACTTTGGGTAAAAAATCCCGGTACTGGCTGGGTTTGGCTTTACTCACATTTTTGACACCGACATATAGGAAGCCATATCCATCCATAGTATGCCCTTTTCTCATAAGAACAATATCATTACTGTCAAGCTGTTTGGAAAACAGAAATCGCCAGAAGTACCACAGTAGAGACGCTACTAAAAGTACCAAAAATATAGTCGTGCGAGAAGGGATTAGTTTGCGGGCCATGTGCGTTTCATTGTTACAATGTAGGTTAGATAATCGGTAAAAGGACGATAACCATACTGGTGTTGCAGAATCCATTGGGACAGGACTCCACCTCGATAGTTGAAGCGTAGGTAGTTAGACTGTCCTAATGAATTGGCAAATCCCAAGTCTTTGGTATAATCGCTCTCACTCACCCCAAAGGTATCTAAATACCGAATGATGATAGTAGCCTGATACCCACGCTCGGTATTTGTCAGAATAGGTGTGATGCTTTTCACCCGCACATCAATACCTTGAGTGCCCCCAATGGTAAACAGACCCAGTCGTTCGGCATCGCCTACTCCCGGCCCACCGTTCACCGTGATGGCATCCGTCGCCCCGTAAGAGGGAAATACGTTCGATTTGCATTTATCCGTGAACCATTGATTATCCAACTTCTTTGCAGGCCAAATAGAAGCAGGCACAAAGTCTTTTTGGTAATAACTAGGATCAATGTCCTCGGCTTTAGCCAGATTGCCAATCTTCCGAAACAACAGCGCATCCACAATCTGAATCATGTTGTTAATCCGTCGATTGCCCACATTGGTCTCATTATATAGTGCATCGGCAATTACCTGAGTCTGATAGTACTCGGTGCCACTCTTCGCATAGAAATGGTTGAGTAATTGAGCCGCTACCGTTTCGTACACACTTCGATTAGGACCTGTATACAGACTACTCAGTCCCAACGCTCGGCTTTCATACCCTTGGATTTTCTTTAGAAAGAAATCTTTCAGAAAACCATCACTCAGATTACCCAGTGTACCATCCTGAACCAGATTAGGAAAAACAAGCGGTTTAGCCAGTAATCGACTCATACCATCCTGAATAGGAGCAGGCAGGGTAAACACATTCGTAAGGTAATCGGCGTAGGCCGGTTGATTGGTCAAATTCCAGACCGTACAAATCTCTCGAAAGAAACTTTGGCCATTAGGACTAATTGGTAATTTATTGAAATCAACCTGCCGATCTTCTGCCACAGAGACAGAGTCTCGCCGGTCAACCTGTGCGATTTTCTCCATTGTGTCGTCCATCTCATTCTGGTTAGAAGCCTCCACTGAGACAATAATGGTACGCGGATCGCTCTGAACAGCCTCTCCGGTTACCTGCAAACTGGCTCCCAACAGGGCGATTAGGCGACTCTGTATTTTGCCGAACTGACTGTTAATGGTACCATTAAACAATGTCTTATCAATTAGAGTGCTTCCATTGGCTGCGGCTAGCAGGGTAGAAGCCTGCTGGCAGTTATGGTCAGTCAATGACTGGATAACGGGTGTCAAATCGGCTGGAAAAACCACCGCTGTCCCACTCAATTGCTGTTGCAAACTAGTCAATGCCAGCTGAGCATCTTCAGGAGTTTGTATCAAATTGTTTACCTGACAGAGCATCTGCTCGTAAAACACATGCATAGCCGTATCCAGCGAAATCTGGCTCGAACAGTTGTCACTCACCGGAGTCGACACCGCACTGGTAGCCCCTAGCCGACCTCCGCCTGGTTGAGACGGGGGAGGAGGCAATGGGTAACTACCTTTGCAGACCTGACCACTAGGCAGGGTACATTCGTAGGTGAACGTTTTACTGGCCGTGTAGGGACCCACCGTCAGGCTAGTCAGCTTCTGGGTCCCATCGTACCACACCACGCTGCCTCCACACCAGTCGGTGTATAACACATAGTAGCTCCCCTCCGTATCATCCCCCGGACTGCGGGTAATGTTCTTGAGCCCCCCTTTCTCAATGTTGATAAATGCATTACAGGCGTCGGGCGTATTCGCTGGCTCGGTGGTGCCGGGGCCAACTGGCGTGTAGGTGTGGGAGGGGTTGTTGTAAGCATCCATCAACGGACTATCCACATAAAGCGGATACGAACACGGCAGGGTTGATCCCGATTGAACGCAATACACCGTGTACACATCGGTCACCCCCTGCTGTTGATACGGCTGGCTGGGAATACCCGTCGGTACACTCACATCCTCAGGCCGGTCGACCACCACCCGGCGCCGGTCTTGACCTTGTGGAAAGACCAGGGTGTTTCGTACCCATCCCTGGCTGGTATAGGTAGGGTGTTGGTAGGACCAGCTGATGGCATAGCGCACATCGCACCAGCTGGCATTGAGTTCGACCTGGCGGGCATTGGTTTTCGAATCAAACTCAATGCCCGTGGGCCGATCACAAACGCTCTCTTTCACCTGAATGAGTTGGGTGACCGATCCGCCACTACTACAGCTAACCGTATAGGTCGTATTCTCCAGGGGCTTGACTTGAATACTGGCCCCACTACCCACCCGAACCCCATTGACGGTCCAGGTGTATTGGCCGGGCTGGCAGGTGCTGGTGACGCAGCCCGAGGCCCGCAGGATGGTAGGGAAACCCGCATAGACGTTAGTCGGACTGACCTCCAGTTTTGGCGCGACAGCGGCAATGCTGAGGGCCTGGGTAACGGCGATTTGGTAGGGTGTCGTGCAGGTGGCGGTAATCGTCACCGCATCGTTGAGGATAAAGGTATGGGGGGCGGTGGGACCAGCGATGGTGCCATCACTCCAGTTGATGGTGCTGCCCACCGGACAGCCGCTGGGCGTAATCAGAACAGGCTGCTGGCTACAACGGGTGATGGACTGGCTGCTGGCCGAGAGTTGAAAGGCCGGGCAGTCGATGTCATCAGGCGGGGTGTTCTCCACCGTCAGGGCCACCGTATTCTGGCAGGCACTGGCTCCATCGACCAGGCAGGTAGCGGTGTAGGTCGTATTTTCCAGGGGTTTGACCGTAATGGTCGAGCCGGTTTCGCCTGTGCTCCACTGCACCAGTCCGCCTGAACAGCCCAACGCCGAGAGGACGACCGCTTCGGCAATTTTCGCCTTAGGTTTAGACGCCTTCAGCGAAAAGGAGCAGGCCTTTACCATCACCTCCACCGTTTGGGAACAAACCGGATTACTGCACGTGGCCGTATAGATCACGCTGGACGGCGTTGTAGCGGGAAAGGGGGTGTGCGTTAGCGAAGTGCCCTGTCCAAGGCTTGTCCCGGCCAGCGACCACGCCACCGTGCCGATACAACCTATGGCGTTGAGTTGAACGGACTCCCCTTTGGCAACGGTTGACTTGGCTATTGCGATTTGCAGGCAGGTGTTCGAGACCACAATCAACTGTTTCGAATTGACGGCTGGGTAATTTACTACAGACCCATCGGCGTTCTTCACCTGACAAACACCATAATAGTCGGTCGTACTGGTGGGAAATGGTTGATAGGTTACAGGTCTGGGCGACGTGAAATAGCTGGATTTTCGAAGTATAAGTGGATTTATGGGGAAACTAACGCCTGGAGCTGGGGGAGCACTGCTTGTCAATTTAACCAGTCCGGGACAATACCCTTCCAGCATCATATTGACTTCGTACTGCTCATCGTCAAAATTTGGATAGGTATTGAGCACGAAGGAACCTTTTTCTACCCCGTAAAAAATATCGACTCCACCAGCATACCCCCCATTGTTCACCTTCCCTTTCTCCCGCCAGGTTAGTCTCGTGCTGATGGGGGTGGGCAACACCTTTATGGCAGCTTTACATCCGTTGTCAAACGTAGCCGTATAGAGTTTCTCTCGGCTAGAAACCGGCACGTATACCTTCTTTTGAGGAGTCGTATTAAACACATACCCGGTTTCATCGCTCAGGCTAAAGGCATAATAACTATGCTCGATCGTTACCGTATTGGGAGGAGCACCGACGGAAGATCCAATATAGGGCACGTAAGTCTGGCACGTGTTTAGTTGATTTTCGGTAACTGTCAGGGTGGCCACTGGGCAGGGTATCCCCCCCACACGCGTACAGGTTGCCGAAACAGTTAGATTATCCGAAACGCCAACGACGGTATAAAGCCCGGCTAATACCTCCGTCTGTTTTTGTACGAAGGTGCTGGACCTGCTTCCGGAAACAACCGACCAAGCCACTGTCCCCATTTCACAGCCCTGATACCCAAACTGCACCCGTTTTTGTCCATCACTTTGTACGAAAATGCTATTCACATAGAGCGATTTAATACAACCCTGATTCTTGATAGCAATGGCATTCGAATAGCATGTACTGCCCCCGCTAGTGCACTCGGCGGATACAAACAAATCGCGGATGGGCGCGATCTTTACGATGTTGCCACTACCCAGACCATTCGACCAGGTCAGCGTTCCACTACAATTACTGGCCGTCAGGGTTAGTATATCCCCCCGTTCATAGGTGGTAGCCGATGCGTTGATCTGAAAATCAGCACAATCCGGCGAAGATACCTTCACCTCGACAGAATTTGTACATGTTTTCCCCGACGGCAGTTCACAGATAATCGTGTAGGTTGTACTATGCTGGGGATTTATGGTTAGCGTTACCCCCAAGAGTTCACTGGCTAGCTCACCCGTTTCGCCATCCGCCCACGTAATCCTGCCATTGCTAACGGTACCTATTGATCCATTGGACCAGTTGATCTGGCCACCAACGCAGCCCGAAGGAATAAGCAGATGTTCATTCCCCGTAATGGATGGAGTATTTCGTTTATTAAGCACCGAAACACTTAGGTCGCAGGTTAGCTCATTTGCAACGCTTACCCGGGCCCCCGAAGTACACCCCTGTTGTGTACTGACCATGACGACATAGGTTCCCAGCTGATCGTCTGAGGTATAGACGAACGAGGGAAATTGGTCCGTACTGGTAAAACTATTCGGCCCAGTCCAGGAGTAGGTGATAGGCTCCGTCGGCTCATTATCGACCGTAGCGGAGAGCGTAACCGTCTGGCCATTGCTGGCAAAAGCAGACGGAGCGGCCAGCCCCTGATTCCCACGGCTATACGTACCCGAACTGCTGCTGGCGGCTACCGAAAAAGAAGTGGTGGACACCGTCCTGTCGACCTGCGCCGTACAGCCCTGATCGCTCATCGACCAGACACTATACGTGGTGCTCTCCGTAGGCGATACAACGATACGATCTCCCGACTCCCCCGTCGACCAGAGATAATTCGTCCCGCCACTCACCGTGAGCGTGGTCGACTCGCCCGAACAAAGCGAGGTTTTGCCACTCATGGTCAGAGACACGGCCCCCGAAACCGTGAGGGAAACGGCGGTGCCTTCTGTAAGGGGGTAGTCGCTCACCACCCGGAGCTGATACGTACCTGACGGAAGACCAGTTGGAATCATTACCCCAATCGGGCTGGTGGTGCCGCTTCCTAAGGTCGTCGAATGAGCAAAACTGCCACTCGCATCGGAAAGCTGCACAGTGTAGTGGTTACCCGCCATAAACGTTCCCGTCGTGGAGAAGGGCACACTCAGCCCAGCCCCTGCACACACCGCCGAAGGACTCAGAGGTAGCGTCTGGATGGCGTTGAGGTAGCCCGCGACTATAATAGAAACGAGTTGTCGACCTGTACAGCCTGAGCTGGCCTGAGCCACCACCGTGTAAC
>NZ_BAAHBD010000039.1:0-112076 GCF_054776975.1 Spirosoma harenae
GTGACCGAGTCGCCGGAACAGAGCGAGGTTCGATTGGTACGAATGATAGGGGCTGGTGGCGCATTGAACGGGACGTTGAGCGTGGTCAATGCGCCCGCACAACCAGTACCAGCCTGGCAGTAGGCAGAGTAATTGCTGGTCTGGGTGAACGACGAAATGATCCAACTACTACCCGTGGCAGAGGTGTTGGCAGGGCCACTCCATCGGACGGTACTGCCAGCCGGACAGCCAGTGGCCGTCAGGGTCAGACTTTGGGCTGTCGATGTCCCCGCCAGTTGGGCCGACAGGCTCAGTGAAGTGGGCAATGACAGGATCTGCACATTCACCGTCGATATCGTTGAGCAACCATAGGCATCGCGGCCCGTCACGCTATAGGGTCCACTCGCGGAAGCACTGATGGTGGGGGTAGTCGCGCCAGTCGACCAGCCATAAGTGCTGGCTCCACTGGCTGTTAAAGAGGTTGATTGGCAGGCCGTTAGATTCCCCGCAATACTCACTACAGGGAGATTGAGAATGATTATATCCGCAATCTGAGCCGGACCGGTACAGCCATTTTGCTGACAGGCCAGACTATAGCGGTAGGTGCCAGCTGGGTAATAGCCTGGATGGCCAATGATAGCATCGGTACTGATGGAGCCTGCTCCGGGCACCGGCCCATTGACATACGTCCAGACGGGAGTCCCGCTGGGGCACTGACCCGTTAGGACTATGCCAGTGCCTGCACAGAACGTACTACTGGTACCCCCATTGAGCCGAATGGGGGAAGGAGCCGGTGGGCTGAAGATGACCACATCCACCACTTGGGCTGGGCCGGTACAACCTGCCTGTTGACAGGCCAGGCTATAGCGATACATACCGACTGGATACTGACCAGGATGGCCAATGCTGGCATTAGTACTGGTGGAACCGGCTCCGGGTACTGGCCCATTGATGTACGTCCACAAGGGGGTACCGCTGGGGCACTGACCCGTCAAGAGAACCCCTGTACCTGCACAGAAGGTGTTGCTGGCACCCCCATTGAGCCGAATGGGCGTGGGGGCTGAGGGTGCAGGTTTAAGCGTTACCTGCACCTGTGTGGAATTGACACAGCCAGCCGGATCAGTAACCATGCACGTATACGTACCACCCTGATTTACAGCGAGTATATCCACATTTCGATTATCCGGCGTGATAGTCCCATCAGGTAATTTCCACCGTTGTATATACCCTGCCGGTACAGGCCAATGGTCCAGACCAAACGCCATCGAGCTCCCCTGACAAACAGTAAATTGAGTACCAATAGTGAAGGGATTTCCATTGGCGATCACATACGTTTGTGGAGGAGCACTGCCCAGACTGGAACTGGCCTGCCCCGTTGAGCTGTTGCCCAGCGGAGCGCCCTGCATGTCGGTAATGACAACTGTATGAAGGCCTGTTTTGAACTGAGCCGGTACTAGCCACTCGTAACCGTACTGATCAAAACCAGTGGTGCGACCCAATACATACTGCCGGATATCGGGTCGGCTTTGATTCGTGGTGATGGTATCAATCACCACCCCATCCATCAGAATACGTACTTTGCTGGGTCGTTCCTGACAGGTGGCATTACTGAGCCAGCCCCTAACCTTAGTGCAGCTTACTTCATCCACCCGACCATTATAGCTGGCTGGAGTGACATTAACCAACACCCTACTGGTACCCACACAGCCGTTATTGTCAGTGACCTTGTAGGTATAATAGCCTCCCTGGGCCGATTTGATGGCCTTGATTTCCCAGTTTTTGTCGGTTATGCCCAAGTTCCCAGCCGGATCGAACCACTCCTGTTTATAGCCAGGAAAGTTTTCCAAAGGCCAATAGTGGAGACCGAAGGCAATATTATCCGCTTCACACAAGGTCTGGGTAGATGCGCTGGTAAACGTCTCATTGAGGATACGGGAGTAGGGGGTCGCGTCGGGCTGGTAGAGCATGCGTCCCTGCATATTATTGAGGGATTTGCCCTGCATATCGGTCAGCATCAGAGCATGAGGTCCCTTTCGGTAAATCATTGGTACGGTCCAGTTGAAACCATACTGGTCATAGCCGGTCGTCCGACCCAACACGATCTGGCGAACATCGGGACGGGATTGGTTGGCCCAAATGGTATCGACCACCACCCCATCGAGCAGCACACGTACCCGGCTGGATTGGTCCTGGCAATTGTAGTTCACCAGCCAACCCGTCACGTTGGTACAGGTGGCTTCCCCAAAAGTACCGTTGTAACTGGCCGGGGTGACTGTGACAGTCACCTGAGCCGAGTTGATACAGCCAGTCGGATCAGTGACGATATAAGTGTAAACACCTGACTGCTTGATGGCTTTAATCTCCACATTTCGATTATCTGGGGTAATAGTCCCATCAGGCAGTTTCCAGCGCATGATATAGCCCGGCACTTGCCAGTGGTCCATACCAAAGGCCATCGGACTATCCTGGCAGACGGTGAAGGCGGTACCAACGGTAAACGGATTTCCATTGGCGATCACATACGTTTTGGGCGTTGCCCCGCCCAGGCTGGTTGTGGGCTGTCCTGTCGAACTGTTGCCCAGGGGATTTCCCCGCATGTCAGTAACCGCGACAGTGTGCGTACCCTGCCGGTACTGAGCCGGCACCAGCCATTCATAACCATACTGGTCATAGCCACTGGTCCGACCCAGCACATACTGCCGGATGTCGGGTCGGCTTTGATTCGCCCAGATGGTATCGACCACCACCCCATCGATGAGAATTCGTACTTTACTGGATCGGTCCTGGCAGGAGCCATTGGCCAGCCAGCCCCGAACCTTGGTACAGCTTACTTCATCGACCCGTCCGTTGTAACTGGTTGGGGTGACATTGACCAGCACTTGAGCCGTACCTACACAACCATTGTTATCGGTGACTTTGTACGTATAATTGCCCGCCTGAGCCGGTTTAATGTTTTGGATATCCCAGTTGGCGTCTTTCTGACCCAGTTTGCCAGTCGGATCGAACCATTCCTGAGTATAACCCGAAGGAAGCGGCCAGTAATAAAGACCGAAGGCCAAATTGCCACCTTCACACAAAGTTTGGGTTGAGGCATTCTCAAAGGGTTTGTCTAGAATGCGGGAGTACGCTTTGGTGTCAGGCTGGTAGAGTAGCTTACCCTGGGTGTTGTTGAGGGGTTTGCCCTGCATGTCGGTCAGCATCAGGGCATGCGGTCCCTTGCGGTAGATCATTGGAACGGTCTAGTTGAAACCATATTGGTCATAGCCGGTCGTCCGACCCAACACGATCTGGCGAACATCGGGACGGGATTGGTTGGCCCAAATGGTATCGACCACCACCCCATCGAGCAGCACACGTACCCGACTGGACTGGTCCTGGCAGTTGTAATTGACCAGCCAACCCTTCACAGCCGTACAGGTAGCCTCCTCAAAAGTACCGTTGTAGCTGGCGGGGATAACGGAGACCTGCACCTGTGCTGAGCTGGCACAACCTCTCGGATCGGTGACCAGATAGGTGTAGGTACCCGACTGCTTAATGGCCTTAATCTCTAAATTTTTATTTTCCGGTGTGAGGGTGCCATCAGGTAGTTTCCAGCGCATAGAGTACCCAGGTACCTGCCAGTGATCCAGGCCAAAAGCCATGGGACTATCCTGACAGACGGTGAATTGCGACCCAATAGTAAATGGGTTCCCATTAGCGATGACGTAGGTCGCTGGTGTCCCCCCGCCTATGCTGGTAGAGGGTTGCCCGGTCGAACTGTTCCCCAGGGGATTGCCCTGCATGTCGGTGATCGTCACCCAATGAAAACCCTGTTTAAATAGGTCTGGTACAGTCCATTCATAGCCATATTGATCAAACCCGCTGGTGCGACCCAGCACATACTGCCGAATGTCGGGTCGAGGCTGGTTCGCCCAGATGGTGGCCACGAGCTGTCCATCGATGAGAATTCGTACTTTACTGGATCGTTCCTGGCAAGTGGTGTTGACCAGCCAGCCCCGAACCTTGATGCAGGTTACCTCATCGACGCGTCCGTTGTAGCTGGCAGGGGTGACATTGACCTGTACCTGAGCGGTTCCTACACAACCATTGGCATCGGTGACTTTATAGGTATACTTTCCGGCTTGAGCGGGCGTGATGTTGTCGATGTCCCAATTGGCGTCTTTCTTACCTAGATTCCCAGCCGGATCGAACCATTCCTGGATATAACCCGAAGGAAGCGGCCAGTAATAAAGACCGAAGGCCAAAGGCGATGTTGCCTCCCTCACACAAGGTCTGGCTGTCTACATTCTCAAAGGGTTTTTCCAGAATGCGGGTGTAAGGACCGGCATCGGGTTTAGGCCGGCAATCACAGGTATTGACTTCGACATCCACCCATTGCTCTGTAGCCGAATTGCAGGAGTTCGTATTGATTTGTCGTCGCTGTCTGGTACCGACCGTCGTTGGTGAGCAACGGTAGTCATTCGTCCATGCCCAGACTACATTCGTTGACCGACAGGCACAAGAGTTATTTTCGACAATATCTCCCCAACGATCTCCCAGGTTAGAGCATTCGTTAAAGTCGTGCTGTTTCCACTGCCGATTGCCATTGTTGCACTGTATTTCCGTATTGCGCCAGTCGGGGACAGTAGAGCGACAGGCGCAGGTATTGTATTCGACAACATCCCCCCAGCGATCCCCTAAACCAGAGCATTCGTTGTAGTCGTGCTGACGCCACTGACGGTTTCCATTATTACATTGAATTTCCGTGTTACGCCAGTCGGGAGCGGTTGACCGACACGTACACGTATTATACTCGACTATATCACCCCATCGATCGCCTTGATTGGAGCATTCGTTAAAGTCGTGCTGCTTCCACTGGCGATTCCCATTGTTACACTCAATCACCGTATTGCGCCAGTCAGGGGCCGTAGAACGACAAGCGCAGGTATTGTATTCCACAATATTTCCCCAGCGATCCCCCTGGTTAGAGCATTCATTGTAATCATGCTGTTTCCATTGTCGGTTACCATTGTTACACTCAATCACCGCATTACGCCAGTCGGGGGCGGTGGAGCGACAGGCACAAGTGTTGTATTCGACCACATCCCCCCATCGATCTCCCTGATTGGAGCACTCGTTGAAGTCGTGCTGTTTCCACTGCCGATTCCCGTTGTTACACTGTATTTCCGTATTGCGCCAGTCAGGCTGATTAGAACGACAGGCGCAGGTATTATACTCGACCACATCCCCCCACCGATCTCCCTGATTAGTACAGTCATTGTAATCGTGTTGCTTCCACTGACGATTTCCGTTATTACATTGAATTTCAGAGTTTTGCCAGTTTGGGGTTTGTTTGCAGACACAGTTGTTCGCGCTGAATGTTCGCCATTCGGTCCTATTATACGAATATGAGCATGGATTGTCATCTCGAACCAGAATTTGCACGTCAGCGCCGTTACAACGCCATTGGCCGGTATCATTCCATTGGGGATCGCGATTCTGCCCAGCGCAGGGATCGGCGCAGCCAGTGAAGGTGGCGACATTACTATAGTTAGTGGAGTTGGGGCAAAAGCTGGTGCCACAGGTAACGTAGTACGAGCCGGGTTGGTAAATAGTTACCGAAGTCCCACCACTGCCTTCGACACCATTCCCATGCCAGGCAATGTTATTGGTACACCCAGTGACGGTTAGGGTGATGGCAGACGCTGAGGTCCGTGCCTGTGAACCACCCGGTGCAGCGGTGGCATACTGATTACAAATGACACCAGATCCAGGATTTACGCCGATGTAGCCAGAGGGGCCGTTACAGGATGGCTCACTGCCGCCAGGCTGGACGCCTATTGCATTGGTGCCTGCCTGCTGACCACCCGTTGTAGCGATCGTATAGGCTAATTTTCGATAGCACGCTGGCTGACTGGATTCCCGTACAAATAAAAAACCTGATGTTTTGGTGACGCGCAGGACGTTGTTCGAGCTAAACGTGATGCTGTCTGCACTATAGCCATACGTGGGCGATGCATTCTGGATGAGTACAGTTAGGGAGGTAGCCCCTTTCACCGTTGGGCCAGTCAGTACTCTTATAGGTTTGGTCAGTAGCTGACACCCCGTATCTGTAGCAGCAACCAGCCTTGCTCCAACCAGACTGACAGGTTCCTCACGCACGGTTTCCAGTCGGAGTTCCTGTTTCTTTTCAAATAAGCTGGTAACTGATGCATCTTTGGGGCCACGAAGTAAGGTAAATTTGGCATTGGCCGCTGGCTGAACAAATCGACCTCGTAGATGGTAGGCAATCGACGTTATTCCGTCCTGGCGGAGTTCGGCGCCAATGTATTCATAATAATCTCCGCCCGTTTGTTCGAAACCTTCAGGTATCAGCAGTTTTACGCTAAACGAACGCTGGCTTTCAAAAAAGAAAAGCTGACTGGGTGTAATGGGTAATAGCTCGGCTGTAATTAACAGATCCACCTCTTCGCCTACCTTCAGATATGTTTTGCTAGCATGCAGGGTAAATCGGATCGGATCCGGTCCAAGAGGTTTTCGCCACGCTAATGAGAGTGGCTTTGGAAGAGGCAGTGGCGCAATAATCGACAAACTACGCGGGTCATCTACCCAATTCGGCTGTAGATTTTCGGTCTTACCCGACAGAATTGGTTTGCCTGAATGCAGCCGGGTATGCTTGAGAATAGCAGGAGGAGACGTAGCGTTTCGGGCTAAACCAAGCTTTTCCTTCACGTTTCCGGAAGGGTCATACGAGCCATTCGCGGACTTAGCGAATAATGAACAACAAACAAATCCAACCAGAAAAGCTAGTAAAAAAAATTTCATACAATGACTCTATCGCCGATACATCCCGACTATTCATTGTCGTGAATCGGCAAGATATGTGCCATTATATTCTTTTATAATTCTCTATAAATAATATATATTTTAAAAATTTATTACTTATATTATTTCAAATGATGATTAAGTTACTATTAATAACATATAAGAATATTCTCTTCTTCCCGTTGAAAATTTGAAAAATTAGCTAGCCGATTAAGTTATTGATTTAACAAATTCAGTAATACCCTCTTCTCTTGACTGGACCGATAAATTCAGTCAATCTTAGTTTAATGAACTAGTAGAATTCGGACCGTCAGGTCGGACAATCTATGCTTGGTATAGGATTTGTGAACGCTGATTTTGTTTTCGCATCTCAGCGTTCACCTATTGCTATCTTGAATCTTCGTACCTACCCATTTTTCAGACTACTTCTCATAAAGCAGTATATAATAAGTTTCAGCATATATCAGTAATAATTTGCCCATTTGGGTGTATTGCCGTTTTTATTAATATATTTAAAAGGCAATTTGATGACATTTTAATAAACAACGAATATCAATAAGACAACTAACTCATTAGTATTGCAGCCGCATTAAAGCTACAATTAATGAGAAAACAATTACATACACATGCTCAGAAAAGCCAATCCCCAAGTTGGCGATCACTAATTTCATTACTCCTTTTAGGCATCAGCCTTGTTTCCTTTACAGACGGTACGCATAAACCAGGCGAAGAGTCTCGAAAATCATCGACACCCCGACCAGTAAAAGAGCAACCTGTTCATTCATTTGATGCAGATCCAATCAAATTCCTCGTCCGAGCGGATAAACCAATAGTTTTAGTGGGCGAAGAAGTTACCATCACCTTAACAGCCCACTATCTGAATATCCATTCAGCCTTGTTATTTACAACGGCTGGTTCAACTGGTTTTCGGCTAAAAGCCATTCTACCGGAAGGATTTGTGCAAACGGGTGGAGATTATACCGACTATATCGGCACAGAATTATCAGCGGTTCAACCAACTGTAACCTATACGATAAAAGGCTATTTCAGCAAAGCGGGTAGTAAAAACGAATTTCGACTACTCCGTGGCTCCTACTATGCCGATGCCACCAGTCTGTTTGTCGAAAAAGCAAGATTGGTCGTACAAGTCAATTCAGCAGAGGCAGGTGCCAAACAACAGAAGAGCGCTCGCTCCGCCGGTGCTTTAGCATTTCAGATTGTAGGGTATGACTGTAACTCTGGACAATTACAGTATCAGTTTACAGGTGGCAACGGATCACCTATTGATGTAACACTGCCGGGCATAGTTGGCGGCACGATGAGCGCTGATGTAGTGGCGAATTACACCTTTCCGGGCGACGGTCGAGTAGGTAGAACAGTTACGGGATACGCTGTTCAATCGGGTAATCGGATCGACATCAATTTTACCAATGGTTGCAACCTAACAACAAATCCGAATCCGCCTTCGAACCCAAACCCGCCAACACAACCCAACAATCCGTCGAATGGCAATCTGGCTTTCCAGATTGTAAGCTATGACTGTAACTCAGGCCTACTCCAATACCAGATAACCGGTGGCAATGGCTCCCCCATTGATCTGGTTTTGCCGGGAATCTTTGCAGGCACAGTGAGCGCGAACACCGTAGCCACGCACACATTTCCCGGCGATGCCCGTACAGGTCGGACCGTAACAGGATCTGCTAATCAGTCCGGTAATCAAATTGCTATTAGCTTCACCACAGGGTGTAATCTAACGAGTAGTTCAAACCCACCTTCTAATCCAAATCCGCCAACACAACCTACTAACCCAACGGGCGGCTCTCTGGCTTTCCAAATAGTAAGCTATGATTGTAATTCTGGCGTACTTCAATATCAGATAACAGGTGGTGACGGCTCACCTATAAATTTGAGCTTACCCGGAATTTTCGCGGGTTCGGTGAACGCAAATATGGTATTTAGCTATACGTTCCCCGGTGATGCCCGAACGGGTAGAGCCATGACAGGTTCAATAAGCCAATCGGGCAATCAGATCTCGATTAGTTTTACCACAGGCTGTAATCTGGTAACCAATACACCAACTACAAGCACAGGTTCAGGAAATGTAGGCGGTGGTGTCGATAATCCAACCGGAGGCTGTGGCACAGGTAGTGGATTAACGGGTTTCTATAACAATAGCACTGATTTATCGAAAAATCTAGTAGCGATTCGAAATGATGCTCAAATTAATTTCAACTGGACCAGTTCCCCTATACCTGGCTTAGTTACCACCAATGGATTCTCTATTAGTTGGTACGGCCAAATAGAAGCGCCTGTTAGCGGAAATTATACGTTCAAAACTAACAATGATGATGGTACTCGCTTATGGATAAACGGGCAAATACTAATTGACGACTGGACAGGTCATGGTCCTACCTGGCAACAGGGAAGCATTTATCTAACAGCTGGGCAGCGATATGATATAGTCATAGATTTTGTAAACCTTGGAGGAGGAGCCCAATCACAACTTTACTGGGAGTATCCAGGTCAGAGCCTACAACTTGTTCCAGGATGTCGATTATATCCTACAGATAGGTCTAACCAATTCGACGCAAATAGAGGAAATGTGTGGGACTATCAACTCGGCAGTTTGACAATCAGGACCGATTTGATGGGGCAAGTTTACGCTAGTAACCTTAGAAGTTGGCCCTGGCCCAAGAACCCAACAAAATGCCCCAATTTAAATCCTAAACGACCTAAAGTTCCTAAGCAGCAAAAGCCTAAAACGCAAGAAGTTGAGGAAGATGAAGAAGAATGCGAAGAAGAAGGGAGTCCAACACCGGTAATCGTAATCACAATCTGGCCAATACCAACTGAAAATGAACCTTCTACTCCATTGACCGACAACCCGAGAGGAGGTGGAGGCAATCCAGAAACCAATCCTATTAATGATACAGAAATAACTTACACAAATCAACCTATTCCAACAATAGCCAACTTAGAGGGCATTGATTGTGACAAAATTAGCGGTTGGGCTTTTGCTAAAAATGGTGGTTATGCGTATTTGGACATTTACATTGCAGATGTCTACGGGCGATTTACCAAAGTTACCACAATAAAAGCGAACAAAGCCTCACGGCCCGACGTCCGAGCCGCCTTTAACAACAATCCTAATATTCCTCTCGATTGTGGCTTTGTATGGGCTATTCCCGACGCTTACAAAGATGGGCATCGTTTAACCGTCAAGGTCGTACCGGCTAACAACATATCACCTACGGGTAATATTCAGAACTCACCTATCACCTCTCCAAGTGACTGCAATAAGCCAACGACGACAAATCCAATTAGTCGGCCACCTTCCTGGAAAGATTTCCCTAATTTGAAGGATTTGAGTGACCAATATTTTTTGAATAACTATGTAGTAGTTGGACCTGAACGGCCAATAAATATTGCCGACAAACTCAATTGTTTCGGTACGGTCCCCGCTGACTCAAAGTACAAATACAGTGTCACATTGTATATTGATCAGCCAGTTAATGGAACAAGAGAAATTGCAAACTTTAATCCCAGTGCATCTTATAGAAGACCAGGCCATACTTACCTTGGGTTTGAGCGTTATGATTCAACGACCAATCAAGTAATAAGATTAGTAGCAGGATTTTATGTAAAAAATGAGTTGATTGCAGCAACCAGTGTATCTACTGATAGCGATTGGGGTGATGACGGTGGAACTCCCTACGATGTTTCCTTAAAAGTGAACCTGTCTGCTTCTCAATTCAAGGATGTTATTTATCAAATAAAAAATCTGGGAAGCCCCAAATACAACTTAGTAGACAACAACTGCACAACATTTGCATGCAAGGTTATTTCTCCCTACATCACCCTTCCTGACGGACAAGGTTATATTGGTCCCCTTGGAAAAGGATACAATCCGGCTGATTTAGGACAAGATTTACGCGAGAACAAGTCTGCATATGGAAACAAAATCACCGTTACTGACAACTCAGTTTCTCCTAAAAGTGTAAATTGTAATTGAGATCTGCAATGAAAAAGCTATCAAATAACTGTACTGTCCACAATTACTTTAGGCTTATAAAAGCTCTTATTATAATCATTATTCTGCTCTTTACTTGCATCACCTATAATGATTCGAAATTTAACTGGCCTATTATTATTTGGTCTACAGCGGCTTTACTAGCTGGGCCAATTTTTACAAAGCTTGCTTACTTACCAGTTGTAATCAGTTGGCTTTACCTATGGGCAGTCATTTTCAAATGGGGTCTTTATCGGCGCGTTGCACTATTAATGAGTATCGGTGTATTATGCTCAATCATAATACTTCAGGGATACGAATTATTTGTCGCTGAAAGCCCAGAATCCATTATTAGAAATTACTGGTTTATAGGTTCTGGAACAATATTTTTGTTCGGTTCGGTTTTCCTACTTTTTCAAATCCTTGATACTAAGAAATCAAAACAGTAGTATTCCGTTTTCCTACGAGCTATACTGCCAACTTAATTCAGATGCCGTTTTATTTCTGCGCAAAGCCAGTTGTCCACAAGGCGATTCAGGGTGTCGCCATAACAGCCTTCGAATTGCTATTGGGTATAATCTTAACCAAGCTGAGCAAGAACGCTTTGCGGCAAGTTTTGGAAAGATTTGGTATAACGTAGACTAAAAGCGATTTATAAACCAGTCAGGGCTAAGTCTTCTTGGTCCTGACTGGTTTATGGCTTTACGAATCATTTCTTAAACACTTGATCGACTATCCCAAAGAAGGCTTTAATGAAGTAATTCATTAAAACGAACATTACCTTATTACTCGATGTTTGTACTGCCGTTGGCAAAAATCCTAACGTCCCACTCGACTGTGGTTTTGTGTGGGGGCTATACCCGACGCTTACAAAGATGGGCATAAATTAACCGTCAAGGTCGTACCGGCTAACAATATATCGCCTACGGGTAATATTCAGAATTCGCCTATTACTTCCTCGAACGACTGTAATAAGCCGAATACTACTGATCCCAATGACCCAAACAACCAACCAACTGATTCTCCAAATCTGAATACGCCCGAGATTCGAGCTTTAATAAATTTTTATGCTGAAATACAGAACAAAGGCATTAGCTTCACCGATGACGAAAAAGCCGTTATTGCTAAATATCCCGATTTAATGAATAGAATCCGGGATTATGTGAATCAGACTGGGAATAAGCCGGACTTTGTTGTTTTACTTGACAAATATTTAGAAGATACTTATGCTTTCGTTACAAGTCCAGCAGAAAGGGCTATTCTAGCCGATAGGTCTTGGCAAGACCAAATCACCTTTCGTCTTAATGCAATCAACGCTTCTTTAGAGGCCGTAGTAAGATTCAACGTGACCAACTGTCAGGACAATGCTTGTAATGCCTATCGTCATGCCTTTTTCAATGCCTTAAATGCACAAAGTTTTACGGTCGCTGTTGCCAGGCAGTTGGGGCAAGCCAGAGAAGGCAATAGGATGATTGATCCCAATTCACTTCTCCCTACAAATTTTGTTTGTGATCCTGACAATGCTGAAATAGCTGCGGCTTATATGGATCTGTTTAATAATGAATGGGGATATCGGGCGTTTAATCAATTCCAATCGCAGGGAGGAAATCTCTCGGCCATTGTCTGGACAATGGCGAACAATGGTTCATTGAGAAACGCTCGCGGCTGTCCCTAATCTCTTTATTAATCCAAGCTTATACTCAGATGCCAAAATACGTAATGCTTATCCTGCTTAGCGGTATACTCTCTGGCTGCTTTTTAGATCACAAGCAGGTCGCCATCCAGGACGTTTCAAAGCCAACCTCGTGGACCTACCGGCTGATTCCAGGCGTACTGGTTGAACGCCAGTTCAGTGTCTTAATTGATGGCGAACTTGATACTATGGCGGCATTAGAGATGCAGACTAAGCTTGTAGGATTCCCCAATAAGGAGGGAACTATAGCTTCTACCTACATGAAATTACCAAAAGGTAAATTCAAATTATACTTAGACGCTGATGAATCTGGCGAGGAGCGGTTTATTTACCACCCATTCTTCGCCAAGAATGGGTGGATAAAAGTGCAGATGACTGCGGTCGTTTGGGATACCAAGGACTCCTCACGAACCTACATCTCTACAGTGCCCGGCCATGGTGGTATTAAGATTTTGCCTAAGTCCGAATTGTGGTAACATAGAAAATAAAAGGTTCCTGAAAGCCCCCTTTAGGAACCTTTTCAGACAAGTGCTGGATAATTAAGCTCAACTGAGATGATCAAATACTTCATCCTCATCCTGCTTTGCTGGAATTGCAATAGTACACTGGAGGATTTTTTTACCAGCACTATGGCTCAATGGCTGCTTGAAAAAATCCTCCAGTGTATTATTGCAATTCCACTAAGGGATTGATGCATTATAAAGGAGGCTTGAAACTCTAATCGCTTAATCCCAACCAATGAAAATTCAACTGCTAATCACCGCTTTACTTTTGCTAGTATGGGGCTGTAAACCCAGCCCTGTTACTACGGAATTAATGGGCTATTCCCTTCATTTTCCTATCAATCTTGCTGAGTTACAAAAGCAATACCCGAACGGACATACTGTCTACAGTAACCGATTTGTAGATTCCACTCAGGCGATTAAAGTGGAATGGTGGTTTAACGTTTGGGGTGATACAGGCAATAGTGACCCAAAAAATGAACCACATGGCGTGGTTATGTTCCTAAAGAATAAAGAAGCTTCATTCGATTCGGTTAAAACAGCCCTAGAGAAGCGCTACAAACAGACTTTGGAACCGCTTGTTTTTACCAAATCGAATGGAAACTTCTCCAAAGTGAAGCCCATTTATGTCTGTCATATCAGCGAAGATGCCTTATTGGTATTGACAAAAGCGGATAGTTACAGTCCTGAACGGAACAGTTTAGAGATCGCTATTGGCTATAACTTGACAAAAAAGCAGCTGGAAGCTTTTGCTTTACTAAGCGGTCCTATTTACGATGATAAACTATAAAGTAAACAGCGCCGGGTTGAAAGACTCGGCGCTGTTTACTTTATTTCTGCTCAACCAAAAGCATCTGATCGTCTTTTCGTTTAAGTAGGTAACCGCCCGACGTTTTTACAATAAAAAACTTCATTATCTCACGATCAATTAATTGTGTCTTTCCTCCTGCTTCAAATGAAATTGATCTAGGCTGTAACCACAGTGAATCTCCTGTAAATCGCCAACTAAGCGGACTGTCTTTAATGATAGTAGTTCCTCTTTTCGTTCGGAACGTAGCCCTAGCGTCTTTGTGAAAGAGCAATAAAAGCTGTAAATCATTTCCAGCCTTAGTGGTATCCCCTTCCAGCTCCATAATGAACGTCTTATTGGTCAAATCGATTACTTTTTGTCCCGAAGCCAGAAAGGGAGTAGAAAGTAGCAGAGTTAGAAGGCAAATAATTTGACAGACAACCATGGAACTGACTTGTTAGAAAAAATAACCCTACTCTAGGTCTGTAATTTGTAATTGATATCGACCGTAATATTAACTAAATATACCATTGTTGCATCAGAGAAATCGAACTCGTTATGATGATAAAGCATAACTCAGCTCTGTTTGATTTTACTACTTTATAACTTGCTTCCTAAACAACTCATCACTCATCTTGACCTTGCCAAAATATATACTGACATAGTGACCTATTCCCCTTTTTTACCTTCACAATCAGTCGTTTACATCTTTTTTTGGGCTATTTTTCTAATAAAAAAATTGACAATTCGGTGACTCCGTCAGGAATTGGTTATCTAAGGGATTTGCGCAACATCACAAACGTTTGCGTTTAATCCCTACTAACCCATGAAAAGAAGTATCGTACTATCTGTGCTGTGGATAGTATTCTGGAGTTGCAAACCCAAACCTGTCCAAACAGAACTAGCTGGGTATAAAATAAAATTTCCCATTACAATGGCCGAGTTGGGACAGAACCACCCATGTGGCTCTTTAGTTGGTCATCACAACTTTATCGATTCCAGCCAGTCTGCCAGGATAGAATGGCAGTTTGACGAATGGGCCGATGCCGGGAATCAAGAGCGAAGGAGTCAGCCTTATGGCGTCGTGATTTTTCTAAAAAATAAAGCGAATCAATTGGATTCACTAAAAACAATTTTAGAAAAACAATACAGGAAAAGCCTAAAGCCAATGACAATCTATAGCCCAAAAGGAGAATTCATGCATTTTGACCCGCAAATCTATAGGTGTGAGATTACAGAGGGGACGAGTCTGATACTCACTAAAGCGGCTCGCTATCGTGGAGATTCCTGGAGCCAGTATAATAGCCTACGAATTTCGATTGGCTACAACCTTAATAGACAAGAAGAGGAACTGTTTGCGGTAACAGGTAGAGGTATTCACGAAGAAATAGATTAAACCAAACGGAGCCGAGTTTTGCAACTCGGCTCTGTTTGGTTTTACTGCTTCACAATGCGTTTCCTAAATACCTCGTCGCCTATCCTGATCTCGACAAAGTAAACACCACCAGATACGGCTTTTAAATCAAGAGGTTGCTGGAAGGTGTCGGTCGTTTTTTGAAAGGTTTGTCGGGAAAGTTCAGCTCCGCTAATGGTACGAACACCCAGCGTTAAGACTCCTCGTAAGGGACTAGTAAACGATACAGTCATTGGTCCGTCACTAGGGTTGGGCGTTACCTGAAGGGCCTGCTCGGCTAAAGGCGGAGTAGCCGTAACCGTTCCTGTTCGGACGTTAATTGTTACAACGGCTGTGGTACTGCATAAATCAAGTCCTGAACCTGTGACTGTATAGGATGTCGTTTGATTAGGCGAAGCAACTACCTGCGCGCCCAACGTTGTATTTAGTCCTGAGCCTGTCCAGGTAAAAATGCTGGCTCCACGAGCGTTTAGGGTTACAGTCTGGCCGGGGTCGATGAATATAGCCGATGCCGCAATCTGTACAGATGGTTTCTGTCCGACTCGTGCAGCAATATTATGCGCGACGTTTAAACCCAGACTATCGGCATACCGAAGCCAGTTCCCCTGCTGATTCTGCCGCCAGGAAGTAGCTCCCAATGATTCGCCATTTTTAGTCGTTACTAAGGCGATTGTATCCCCTGCTGCATAAGGCACTAAGATACCAATATGAAAGGGCAATCCGCTCAATGGCAAGCTTCTGTCAAACGTAACCGATGTTGCGCGGTTATTTGCGACATCATCCAGAATAACACGCAAAGGCACATCTTTCTGTCCCAGAATAGCTCCAGGACCGCCCTGGAATCCTCGTCCGTTCCAGACCGTTACCGTTACGACTGACTCGGTTGCAGCCCCTTTAGCCGCTTTGGCTACACCGAATTTGAGCGATGCACCGGCCAGATTATTATACGCAAGTCGGTTCGCAAAAAATTCGGAAACCGCCTGGCTCTTATGGCTGTTCTGACCCGCTACGTAACCCGTTCCTCCCGTTTCGCGCAATACTGTTGTGGTACCGTTGAAGTTGGTTATATCCGAACAAAGACCAGCATTTAGTACTTCCACATATTCCGTTCGAACCAGTGGGTCCGACTGGCCAACGGCGTTCGAAGTCACCAGCGTTACCTTAAATTTACCGGGTTGGTTATACGTCACCGTCGGATTTTGTTCGGTTGAAGTAGAAGGTGTTCCTCCCTCAAACGTCCACAACCATTGGGTTGGGAAACCATCTGACAAGTCGGTAAATTTCACCTGCCCCCCCAGTAAAACCTGCTGATTATCAATCCGGAAGTTCGACGTTGGGCGTGTAGCGACCTGCGTACCGCATACGTTAGACGACAGCAAAGTAAGCCGGCGGGGGCTGATTGCCATTACTGCTCGAATCCGGTCTTTCTGATTGATGGTGAATATATTGGAGCAGGCATCATTCGAATAGTCCATGTAATTCTGCACCATGTTGGTTCCTCCGCAGCTAATCCGTCCCACCTGACAGCCACTGCTAGCTGAAGCCTGCGGAGGTGTATCTGCACAGAAGTCATCGCCACAAGTTGCATCACCCCAGATGTGCCGTAACCCCAGCCAGTGGCCCGTTTCATGGGTTAGTGTCCGGCCCAGATTGTAGGGCGACTGAAGTACTGGAAACGAACCTTTATCGGAGCTTCCGAAAGCCCTATAATAGACCACAACGCCATCTGTACTCGCAGGCGAATCAGTAGGGATACCGGGTAAATTAGACTGGCTTGGGAATTGAGCATACCCCAACAGTTGACCACTGACCGATGGCTCGTTCAAATCAACAACCCAGATATTATAATATTTATCCGGGTTCCAATAGGTACTTGGCTTCAAAACGCCTTCAATATTGTCTTTATTCCAGGTTGTTCTATTGCCGTTGTAGCGATCAATTCCTGGTTCGGCTAACGGCTGCCCCTGCGGATTAACAACTGCCGGACAAAATTCAATCTCAATGTCTGCTCCTAGTGGATTATCGTTAAATCCTCGTGTACCTGTTTTCCGTCGGTAATCTTCATTCAGAACGGCTAATTGCGACTGCACCTGTGCCTGACTGATGTTTCGCCCTACGCCAACGGCTTCTCCATTATGAACAACGTGAACAATAACCGGAATCGTAATCACGGTAGCCGCTGGAACCCGACCATTCGCTAGTTTGGCCTTCAGCTCAATCATTTTCTTCTGAAGCTCACGCTCAAAATCATCGAGCGACCCCAGTCCTGGATTCCTGGCCCGACGCGCGCTGTCCATAAACATCGTTAAGCATTTCTCGGCGGGTGCTTTTGTGGGTGCCTGAGCGTATGCCCCTAGCGTCAATAATACCAGTAAGGTTAGGTTGAGTACGAATCGAAACATATACCTATTTGGTCGTAACTGAATTGAATGTAAACTGGTAACTGGCATCGATATCCGGGAAGTAATACTGAACTGTAAGGGACGTAGCCGTCAGGTTTTTAATGACCCAGGGATATACACCGTTCAATACGGGTATGTAGAATTCAAGGGTTGCGTTCGCGTTAACGAGCGTCCAGGTATCAGTAACATAAATATCAGGATCTGACGGGCTACACTTGGTCGCTCCTTCGCTAGCTTCAAATTTTCGCTCCGAATTGGCGTAAAAGGTCAGTAAGTCGTCGTAAATACAGGGAGCAAGATTACTCTGTGCTACGGGTATTACACCCGACGCGTTCCCCTGATCGATGATCTGAAAAGATACCATCTTCCAGGTTTTTTTATCAGTACCGGTTAGCAGTTGTGAATAGGTAGGTGGTTTGGGTTCTATTTTCTCAGAACATCCTCCCAAGAGCCAGCCAACTACTCCCGGTATGATTAGGAAACGTATAATTTGTCGCATGGTCGAATCTCGTCAAATAATGATACAATAGCTGTTTCTTTACTGAGGTGTATAGGTTTGAACAAACGTTACGGTAGTATCTTTCCCCGTTGTGAGCCTAAGTGTCAGCATCAGGTTTAGCGTAATTACCTTGTTTCGGGGATTCCAGGCACCTGTACCTTTGATCGAATCATTAGCGCCTAACTCGGCATTGTTCTGTGTCGGAATCGTAATGGAATTGTCGCCATTATCAACAAACGTCAGCGTTGGGTGAATAGCATCAAAATTCAACAAGCCGATATTCCAGTTATCAAGTATGTAGTTCTTGCAATCCGTACTGGTTATAGAGGCATTGTTTGTATACGTCTGCGTTCCAATTTTCCCGGACCCACTATAAGAACCTCCAAACAGGCAGTCGTCCTGAATAAATAACGTAAACTGTTTTCCCATAACAATCTCATTGCCTGAACCAACACCAATCTGAAGTGTGCTTGGCTGAACGCTGGTTAGGGTGAACTTAAGCGAAGTTGTTTCCAGAATGTTGTTGGCATTGTTGATCAGTTGTACTGTAATGGCTCCACTACTCGACTTGGCCGGAATGGTAATCGTACCCTTAGTACCAATAATGTTGTACTCTTTCCCTTCACGAGCCGTACCACTCACCGTATAATTGATGGTAATCGGTTGATCTAATTGCGGACCAACATTATGGACTTTTATCGTAATCGGTTTCGAATAACTTTCCTTATAGGTCAGCGTTGTATCGTTGAAACGGACATAGTACGGCCCTTCAAAGATTCGGTCGATATCGCTTGTTTCGCAGGCAAATACGCTCATCGCGAGTACGATAACCATTCCGATTAATCCACGTAATTTATTGTCTTTCATGACACTTACGACTCTTTTCTAATTAATACCCTGGATTTTGAGCGCCCTGCAAGCCAGGGTTTCGTAAAATTTCACTCTGCGGAATTGGCCATAACTCATATCGGCTGTTCCAGTTCGGCGAGAAAGCAGACATGACAGCCTGCGCCCGACCAGTTCGTACTAAATCGTACCAGCGATGTCCTTCGAAAGCGAGTTCATACTGGCGCTCCCGCTCAACGGCCAGCAATATATCGGCCTGCGATGTCGCTGTTACGGCAATTCCTTTTGCGCGTGTTCGAAGCACACTCAAATCGGCCACAGCTCCGGTTGTACCCGTTAGTTTCCCCTGTTGCGCTCTGGCTTCTGCCCGAATCAAATACATTTCAGCCAGTCGGAACACAACAATGTTCGCATTATTTTCGATAGCGATGCCATATTTACGAACCGTCCAGCCATTGTCATTTCCTTGTTGCTGTGTAGCGTTGAAGGAAATCGTTGCGGACCGAGTACCAGACTCTGTTGAGTTGAGATTAATGACAACCTGATCGGATGGAATTACCTCGCGACGAGTGACAAATAAGGTATTCAGCGTAGCCGGATCATCATTTTGCGTATAGCCTACTTCAAAAATCGACTCCGCCGTAAAATTCTGAATAACAATGGTGTTGTAATCAGGCACGATCGTAAACTTACCCGACTCTATAACCTGCGACGCATAGGTTTCGGCCTGCGCCCAGTTTTTCTGATACAGGTAATAGCGAGCAAGTGCAGCCTGCACAACTCGTTTCGATAAATAGGCAGCCCCTGTCGATGAGTCATCAGGCAAATCAGCTAAAGCAACTTGATAATCAGCCAAAACAGCAGCCAGTACTGTTGCTTTGGCCGTTCGGCTAATGTTCCGATTCGTAGCTTGATCGGTGGTTGTTACTAGTGGAATGTCGCCAAAGGTATAGACACCATAAAAATTTGCCAGACCCCGAAAAAACTTAGCCTCCGCAGTTAGTTGTTTGCGAGCGTCGTCCGTTATACCTGTCACACTGGGCAATCGCTCCAGAATAAAATTGGCTACATAAATGCAACCATATATGCCGCCCCAGAATCCAGTGACATCGGAATTAGTAGCCGTAATCTGTTTCGTGCCAAATTCCTGATATGAAGCGAACGTACCGTTATGTTTAATATGGTCGGCGGTGAAATCACCGGCAATGACAATGGACGAGGTCATTGCCCGAAACGAACTATACAGGCCGATTCGAACCAGCGGCACATCAGCGGCCCGTTTTAAGGTCAATTCATCAATTTGCAAATCATACGGTGTGGGTTCCAGCACATCCTGGCAGGAACTCAATAGGACAATTGTCAGTATGAAACAAGTTATGTAAGACTTCATTGAGAACGTGTGCTACCTAAAATAATAAATGAGCCGTGAGCTACTTAAAATGTCACTGTTACGCCACCGGATAAGTTTTTCACCTGCGGAAGCGTGTTTAAGTCGATTCCCTGAGCAGTTGTCGATCCATCCAGTGTACTCAGTTCCGGATCCGACCCAGAGTACTTTGTATAGGTCCAGATGTTGGTAGCCGAAGCAAATACGCGTACGTTTGATAGTTTCACCTTACTAACCAGCGTTTTAGGAATATTATAGCCAATGGTTACGTTTTTCAGGCGCAGATAAGAACCATCTTCCAGGAATCGGCTACTGAGGTAATTATTGTAAGTATTCTCATATACATATCGTGGAACACTGGTAATATCACCTTCTTTCTGCCATCGTTTTAAGGCGTCGACACTTTGGTTAAACGCAATTGAATTGCCTGTATTAACAGACGTTTGTTTGGTCATATTCAACACCTGATTCCCATAGGAAAACTGGAAGAAAATATTCAGATCGAATCCTTTGTACGAGACCCGGTTGGTAAGACCGCCAAAAAACTTGGGTTGCGCATTACCAATTACCTGTCCATCGTCGGGTGTAATCCGGCCATCACCGTTTTTATCCTGATACAGTGCATCGCCCGTCCCTGGATCTACACCCAGAAATTTCAATCCCCAGAATGTTCCCAACGGTTGGCCGGGTAAAACAACGTTAGTAGCTGCTACGCCATTTCCCTGATAGCCAGCGAATAATGGTTCATCCGTTGCCAGTTCAACCACTTTATTTTGGTTGGTTGATATGTTCAGATCGGTGTTCCAACGCAAACCTTTCTTATCAATATTCACGGTACCAATGGTCAATTCCAGCCCTTTGTTACTGATTTTACCAATGTTTCCCTGTACGGCTCCAAAGCCTGAAGTCAGCGGAATCGGTTGGCTAAAGAGGAGCTTATCGGTCAGGTTACTGTAGGCATCAAACGTAACATTCAATCGACCGTTGAAGAACGAAGCATCCAGGCCTATATTTGCCTCGCGCGTACGCTCCCATTGCAGATCAGGATTGGCGAGTCCGGCAGGGCCCAAACCCGATGAACCACTATAAGTGGTTGCAGCCCAGGTTCCCAGATATAGAAAATTACCGATCTGCTCGTTCCCTGTGTAGCCAAAACTACCTCTTACTTTCAAATCACTCAGGAAATCAAATTTCTCCATGAATGACTCTTCGGAGATACGCCAGGCCAATGATCCAGATGGGAAGAAGCCAAATCGTCGGTTAGGACCGAATCGCGACGAACCATCATATCGGCCCGTTACGCTGGCTAAATATCTCTCTTTATAATCGTATTTGACTTCACCTAATCCTGAAAATAAACCACCATATACCAACGAAGAACTACCTTGGTCGGTGACCCCTGCAGAGGTGATATACGTAAAATCGTCGCTTGGGAAATATTTACCATTTACTGAACCGGCGCGGTTGGTTCGTTTGATAATTTCCAATCCACCCAGTGCGCTAATACGGTGTTTTTCATTAATCAACGTATTATAAGACAGGGTATTAGAGTTCGTAAACGTAGCCGCTAAAATTGTATTGTATTCGGCATAGCCCTGCTGTCCCAGGCTCTCGGTATACCCGCCTGTTGCCGTTGATCGGGGAAAGTATAGATTCTCGATAATGCTATTGTAATCGATACTAGCCTTGGATCGAAAGCGTAGATTTTGGAGAAATTGATACTCCACATACACACCACCCAGCATTTTAGTCGTCAGCACTTGCTGTCGGGGTAAAAGTGCTTCGCCAACTGGATTGAAGTTTGGAAAGCCTGGATAATTTGAATCGCCTGGGCCATACAGCTGCCCCTGCTCATTGTACGGAGAATAATAGGGTAAGCTCCGGGTTGCACCCGAATAAACGCCATCCAGAAAGTTGTCGCCAGCCACTCGATTGTTTACCGCTCTGGATACGGTCATATTACTCCCAAAGGATAGTTTATCGGTCGCATTATGATCAATGGTCATGGTACCACTCATTCGCGAGAATTTGTTGTTGATCAATACACCTTCTTCATCCCGGTAATTACCGCTCAAGTAAAAACGTGTACGCTCGTTGCCTCCCTGGGCCGACACCTGATATTGCTGATAGACACCTTTCCGCAACACCATATCCAACCAGTTCGTATTAATACCATCGGTCACTCCTTTAATTAAGCCCAGCTTATCGGGATCTTGCCCAGCATTAATGACAGCTTCGCGCTGTAAATCCAGCAGTTGCGACGAATTCATCAGATTAGGCCGCTTAATGATTTCGGTTAAACCTCGCTGTACATCGGCCGTGATCGTTGTTTTCTGATTTGCCTTCCCGCGTTTCGTCGTGATCAATACAACGCCATTTGCAGCCCGGGAGCCGTAAATTGCTTTGGCCGACGCATCTTTCAAAATTTGAAAGGATTCAATATCGTTGGGATTGAGCAGCGCCAGTGCATTGTCATTTTGCCCACCGTAGCCCGTCGTTAAGGCACCAGCCTGAATCTGCACACCATCGACAATAAACAACGGACGGTTCGATGCGGAGATGGAGGTGTTGCCCCGAACCCGAACAGAAAGCCCGCCACCAGGTGTACCAGACGACTGGGTTACCAACACACCCGCTGCCTGACCCTGTAGCGCCTGATCCAGACTATTGACGGGGATATCTTTAAACTTATCGGCGGTGATGGAAGCAATAGAACCTGTAATATCCTTCCGTTGAGTCGTATTATAACCAGTAACAACTACCTGAGTAAGCTCATTAATAGCCTCCTGCATGACAATGTTAACCACCGTACGATTGCCCACAGTTACTTCCTGTGAGTTCAGGCCAATCGAGGTAAGCAGCAGCACCGCATTCGGATTTGGAACCGTAATACTATAGTTACCATTCGCATCAGTCGTAGCCCCCGTCGTCGTTCCTTTCACAACGACATTCACGCCCGGCAAGGTCTGTCCATCCTGGGCTGATGTAACTCTACCTGTTATACGCTGAGACTGAGCCAGAAGATAGCCCGGCAACATGGCCAGTAAGACTGACCAGCCAATAACACTATAAAATTTTCTCATGTATAGGTTATACTCCAAGTAAATGCTTTTAGGGTTACAACTCGCTTAATCGGGAAAACAATATACTAAATGCCTGAGAAAGCTACCACACTTAAACGAAAATATCACTGTCATCGTATAAATATTTCGTTAGATAAGCCTGTGTTCTCCTATCTGTTTTCCAGTAGTTCAGCTGTCCAGAATTATACGTTCCCATCTCCTTATTTTTCGTCCTATACGCTGATTAAACCTGACCTGATGCACGTCCTTTGATTTATCTCTAAAAAATAGAGGCTCCCTATTCGTAAATAGAGAGCCTCAAGCGCAACTGGACCAAGACTGATTACTGCTTAGGATTTGAAGTTGGCGCACTATTCGCGGCCGGTGCATTGTATTTTAGCTCGTTATCGGGTACATCCCAATAATCGAGGAATCGATATTCAATTGTACCGTTCGTGCTGACTTTACCAGTTCTATCCAGAAGAACGGCTCCTTTCCGCCCACCACCGCTGGCAATTGGGTCGATAACGCCCCAGCGACGCGCATCGTAAAACGACAATCCACGGAAAGCCAGCCCCACCCGACGTTCACGGCGGAGTTCTTCTTTTGCCTGATCGGCGGTTAGGCTGGTGCCCGCTACGGCAGCTAATCCGGCACCCTGCGCTTTCCGAACCGCATCGATCGATTGCAGACCTTCTTCGATTTTACCCGTATTGATCAGAGCTTCGGCTTTCATGAGTTCGTTTTCTTCATAACTACCAGCCAGGTAAAGCTCTGTACCACCCGGCGTCCGATCGCTTATGGTAATGACGCCAGCCATTTTCTTGCCACCATCAACCAGCATCCAGCGTGTATTGAAGGAATTTCCCCGGCTATTTTCGCCAATCCAGGGAGAAGCGCGCTGGGTGAAGTTATTCGCCAACCGTTGATCGCCCGTTTTATAGTCCTGAATCAACCGCTCGCTGATTTTGTAGGTAGCCCCCGCCGACGGATCGCCCGTAGCTTTGGCGGCAACCGTACCCGTTTGCGGATTCAGGAAATCACCGTTTTGATTCGACCGACCCGTAAATATATTATCCGTAGCCAAAGTCCCGGCATTGGCCAGCGTCAGAATTTGCGCCCATTGTGCAGCTGTCATGGCTTTGGCTGGTGTATTGACCAGCAAATTCCGCGCTTTCAGGGTGCTGATGCTCCGTTTCCACATATCGGGTGTTGGAACGCCCCCCTTCCCTACCTGATTGAAGGTGGGAATCAACTGTGTCATAATAGCCGTATAATCGGTCGAAGCGGCTGGCAATGTAGAGGCTGCTTTGTCCAGATTGGCATTCGCTTCTTCGATCAGCTTTTCCTTAGTCACGTAGTTATTATTGGTTCCATTAGCCGCACTGTTGATAATACCGGCATAATAAATCGAACCAATCCGCGAATAAGCAAAACCCTTCCACCAATACGCCCAGGCCTGAATCGTCGCTTTTTTCGTAGCTGCATCACCCGTAAACGTTACCTGATCAATTAGAGCCAGTACCTTATTCATCTGGCTGTTCAGTGAGTACATATACCACCACTCGTGAAATAGCGGGTTAGAGCCCTGATTGGAGTTCACATTGACCTGACGAATCAGCGCATACTGTGTATTCGGCGCGTTCGGGTTCACTACTTTCGTTCCATCATCCAGAATTACATAATCGGGCGCGCCAATCTGATTACCAAACTGATTGGCTGCTTCTTCCCCAACAATGTCGCCCATCAGTTCGTGGAAACCCATTGCCCCAGACCAGAAATAGCCCGGAACACCATCGTATAAATCCGTCTTGATTTCCTTAGCGCCATTGATATAAGCAGCTCCCTGCGCCAGGTTGACGATACCCGATTCGGTATTGGCGCTGCTGACCGTTGGCTGGTTTGGGTTTTTTACATCCAGCTGCTCTTTACAGGATGTTGCTAATCCCAGAACCAGCGCAGCGACTAAAATATGTATCTTTTTCATTCGTAAGTCATTGAAAGTTAGCTAACAAGACGAGCGAAAGCATCGCTCATCTATCACCTGAAGAATTATAGCCCAATGTTGAGTGTAGCCTGATACGAACGCAGGTTCGGCATCGTATTGTGGTCGGTACCGCGATCCCAGGCCGAACTACCCGTTCCCGAGCTAACTTCTGGATCAAAACCGGTATACTTCGTGAATGTCAGTACGTTGCGACCTGACAATACCAATTGGGCACGACGCAGTACCGGCAGGTTTACGATTTTACTCAGATCGAAACCAACCTGCACATTACGTAAGCGAACAAATGACGCATCTTCGTAGAAGTAATCTTTGGTTCCGTTGGCCTGCCGTTGTGCATACACCCCTCGGTAGAAGGCCGTCCAGGCACCCGTTTGGCCATCGATCGTGATTGGATTAGCGTAATCAGCATGAATACCATCGCGATACATCCATTCTTTCGTCTGGTTGTAAATATGACTCCCCTGTACCCAGTCGAACTGGAAGCCGAACGTCAGGAAGTTTTTGAAGGTGAAATCGTTGATGAACGACATGTTGAATGTCGGGTTCGGATCACCGAAGCTATATTTGTTGGCCGAGAAAAACGGCTGTTTCGTCGTTTTGCTGACCACAATTCCGTTGCTGGCTACCGTGTACTGCGATTGCTGATCGGCCGGGATATACAGGTTTCCACTTGGATCTTTCTGATCCAGCGAATGAACCGTGATGTAGCCGTACAACTGACCAATTTTTTCGCCCGCTTTCAATACATAGTTTGAGCTACCCGCACTCGACAGAACCACGACTTCAGCATTGTTTTTCACCGCCGATATTTTCGAGGTTTGTCGGCCAAAATTGGTCGTCAGATTCCAGGTAAAGTCCTTCGTACGCAGAATCGTGGCATTCAAGGAAGCCTGAAAACCATTCGATGCCAGCGAGAACGCATTGTCTTTCACCGAGTTAATCCCGGCTGATGGAATGCCACTTACGTCATAAATCGCATTTTTGGTCGAGCGGTCCCAATAGGTTGCCGATAAGCGAAGGCTACTTAACCAGTTCGAACTTTTCGATGGCGTCAATGCTAAATCAGCACCAATTTCCAATTCCGACGATACTTCTACGTCCAGATCGGGATTAGGCTGGCTGGCTGGTATATAGAAGGCATTGTTTGATCCTAACGATACCGTGCTCAGCACCTGATAACGGTCGAACGGTCTTGGCTGAATACCGGCCTGGCCGTAAGCTGCCCGAAATTTCAATTCAGGGAAGAATCCAGCGATGGAGCTGTTTTCCCAGAATTTCAGTGCTGATAACCGGAAATAGGCATCACCACGTGGGAACGTAAAAGGCTCAGAACCCGCACCAAACGCTGATGAGTAATCTGTCCGGAAACCGCCCGATATACCTGCTAAATCCCCGTAATCAATTCGCTGATTGACAACATATCCGTACGTAATGAATGGCTCGGTATAATCACCACCACCCGGTAAACCAGCCCGACCTGCGGTGGGTGCTACAATACCCGGAACCCGGAATGTCGAAGATTGCGCTGCCGTAAACGGGTCGTAAGTTGGCAAGCCCAATGTATACGTATAGAACTGGTGGAAGTTCCGATTGCGGTAATCGAACGCCAACTGCGTCGTTGTCTTGATGGGCAGGCTGGATTTGAAATCGTTCTGAAAATCCGTATTGATAAACGCACTAGCCAGGAAATTCTGGTAGGTCGTGGTCATACTATTATTGTCAATTTCGCCCGATGGATCGTTGGCGAAATACCCCCGATATTGGTTATTGCTCGACGCGATGACGTTGCGGTTTTTTGTCTGATTCGGATAGGTCGTTACGATTTCCTGTTTCGAATAGTTGACACCGTATTTCGCGTCCAGCGTAATGAATTTGTTGATGTTGTAATTCAAATTAAAGTTCTGAATGACATCAACTTTGTTATCCTTATTGTTGGTGTACTTCTGCCAGAAACTGGGGTTGTTGTGGTTTACGCCCACCGCATCTCCATAATAAACGCCCGGATTTCCGTCAGGGTCCAAAGCCGAAAAGTCAGCAAACGGACGCGCATTATTCACAGCATACAGAATCAGACGGTCATTGGTTTTAATCGTGCTCCGAGTGTAAACCAGTTGAGTGGTTGTGCGAAAAGTAAGCCCTTTCGCCAATTGAATACCAATGTTTGACAGCAGATTACTGCGCTGATAATTTCCGTTGTTGATGACGTTACTTTCCTGTTGGTTGTTGGATACGGAGAATGCAAAATCCACTTTATCGGTACCGCCTGTTAGGGCAACGCTATTATTATACGTATTTGACGGACGGAAGAAATACGCATAGTGATCATAGTATTTCAGGTTCGCGGTATAGGGTTTATCAGCTGAATTCGTTACTGCGAGTGGATCGTAGAGCACATTCCCATTATACCGGAGCGTATTGGCATCAAATTGAAGTGGCGAATAAATAGGGTTTTTCGTGACGGGATCGGTACCCGATTGATACACGACATTGTTCTGACCATCTACCTGAAAGCCATGAAATTTCGCTTTGGAAACTCCACCCACATTTAAAAATTCACTGCGTGTAATGCTCGATGTTACATCGATATTCAACCGGCCTGACTTCCCTTTTTTCGTGAATACCTGAATAACGCCGTTGGCTCCCTGTGCACCGTAGAGTGTAGCCGCAGCGGCTCCCTGTACAATTTCAACCCGATCAATCGTATTCGGATCGATGCTGCTGAGCAGGCTGGTCGGATTGTTGTTCAGGTTACCGTTCGAGTCGTAATTCGTAGCATCCACCTGAACACCGTCGATCAGCAAAATGGGGGCTGTTCCGCGGTTGATGGTGTTAATCCCACGCAACACAATATTTACGGGTGCGCCCGGCGTACCATTACCACTGGAAATCTGCGCTCCAGCAATCTTACCCACCAACGCCTGATCGATGGAGGCCGTTGGGGTTTGCGGGAGGTTTTTCGATGAAACCGCTTCGACCGCAATACCTAGTTTCCGTTTGTCGGTTGCCACCCCGACCCCCGTTACGACCACTTCCGATAGCTGGCGATTATCAGAAACCATTTTTACATCTACCACTGACTGATTACCCACAGGCACCTCCTGAGTAGTAACCCCTACAAAACTAAATACCAGCGTTGCAGCGCCACTGCTGGGAATATCGATGCTATAGGCTCCGCCAGCATCCGTGTTAGCGCCTTTGGTTGTGCCTTTCAGCACGACAGAAACCCCTGGCAAGGGTAAGTTATCTTCCGCCGACGTTACCTTACCCGTAATGCGCCTGTCCTGCGCCCACGCAGTGGACCAGAGTGAGCATACCAGAAGTAAACTCACAGATAAAATTCGAATCATGTACGTTAGTTGTTAAGTAGAAAATACGTTTACTATCTACAAAACTAGCAGTAAAAAGAAACAACACAAATTTTTTATACAAATCACATTACCACCTAAATATTCGGCTATCACTTCACCATACGGAATATTATTTTAATAATTAATAAATATTTACCTTTTTTATCATTAACCAAATAGGATATATAAGTACACACGAAATAATATACTATAAACTACATTCTATACGCTTTTTACAAAAAACGGAATAGTACAATTCAAAAAAAGCAAGAGATAAAGACAGTAGATAGCCTTTTTATGTTGCATAAGCCCTATTCTTTTTCCATGAACGGTAAAAAACAAGGGTTGAGTTACACTTTACAATATTCAAAAATCTATATTTATTTATACTTAAAAAGGATTGAATATTGGTTAAACAAACTGTATAGTTGCCAATTCAACTTATTTTTTCATAAAAATAAAAAGTTCAAAACTTTCGGATTGTTACATAGTAAACCCTAACCGGCGTATCCATAAAACAAAAAGGACTGCTCAGGCAGTCCTTTTTCATAGATAGTAAATTTACTCAGTACGCTTAAAAATTCGGATTTTTGGTTGCTACACCTGATGTAGAGGGATTCAATACCGATTCATCAGCGGGTACATCCCAATAATCCATGAAATTATAGTTGATAACAACATTCTTGTTGATGGCACCCGCCGACGTTACAACCGTGTTTCCATAGCTTCCACCTCCATTAGCGATATCGTATGTCCAACCCCATCGGCGGCTATCGTAGAACGATAAACCTCGTCCAAAAAGCGATGTACGACGCTCTTTCGTCAGTTCCGTCAGCGCTTTAGCCAGGGTTAATCCAGTACCCGTCACTGCTGCAACGCCAGCTCCCTGATAGGTTCTCACGGCATCGATAAAAGCTAAACCAGCTTCGATATTATTCAGGCGAATATTGGCTTCAGCCTGCATAAGTGCGTTTTCTTCGTAGCTACCCGCAATATAGACTTCGTAAGCGCCTACGGCCTTTGTACCATACGTAGCGACCCCAGCTGCGCCAGCACCACCATCGGTTATGTTATACCGAGTCGTATAAATGTAATCGTTTTTGTAGGTGTTGGCCGTGTTGAAGTTATTCGTAAACCGTTTATCACCAGCGTTAAAATTCTGGATAAATCGTTCGCTGATTTTAAATGTCGTGCTGCTACTTACGCCGGTTGTTAAAGCAGCTACCGTTCCGCCACTGGCTGAAAAAAAGGAATTACTAGCGGTTGTCCGACCGGTAAACACAAAATCGTCTTTTTTGACACCATTCGTTGCCAGTGTTAACACACTGCTCCAGTCGGCGGCTGTCATGGCCGTTGTCGAGGATTTGGCGATGGTTGCGCTGGGATTACCGTTTACAAACGGAGCCAGTTTATTCACCAGAATATTCCGGGCCAGCATCGTGTTAATGTTCCGCTTCCACATATCGACCGTTAGAACGCCCCCATGCCCAACCTGATTGAATGAAGGAATTAATTTACTTAATACAGCCTGATAATCAGCGGCATTGGTGGCACTTCCTAACGCAGTAGTAGCCATGTTGAGGTAGGTATTCGATTGGTTGATGATTGCGTCATGGAGTTTATAATCACCATTCGTAACCCCCGCTTTATCTTCAATCAGCCCCGAATAATACATCGAACCGATCGACGCATAGGCATATCCTTTCCACCAATATGCCCAGGCCTGCATGGTCGCTTTTTTCGTGGCCGCATCGCCCGAGAATTTGATCGTTTCGACCAGATCCAGCATCTGATTGCAGGCATTATTCAGTGCGTACATATTCAGCCACTGGTAATAAATAGCGTTGTTACCAGCCCCGGTTGCAGCCCGGTTGTTGTACGACCGAATGATACCAATTTGGGGAGACGAGTTTGTTTGTTTCGACCCGTTGTCCAGAATAATATAATCCGGCTGGCCAATGGTTGTGATCTGATTGTTGGACGCATCAGCGCCCACCAGGTCAGCCATCAACTCCATATAGCCCCAGGGCAGCGAAAAGTAACTATCGCCCAGCCAGCCATCGCCATTGGCAAAACCATTGATATACACACCACCCTGAGCAAAATTGATAAGCCCGGCTTCGGTGTTCACGTTAGCGGCTACGGTAGGTGCATTTGGGTTACCAACGTCCAGCTGGTCTTTGCAGGAAACTGCCCCTAAAAGAATTACCGTCAGGCAAGCCTTGGAAAGAAATTTATATATTTTAATTCGTTTCATGTCTCGAAGGAGTTTAAGGTTAGAATCCGATATTCAGGCCAACCTGATACGACTTGATGTTTGGCAGTGTGCTATGATCGACGCCCCGGTCGAAGGAAGAGTTTGAGGCTCCTGAGCTGATTTCAGGATCATAGCCCGAGTATTTGGTAAAGGTTACCAGATTACGGCCCGTAAGCACTAATTGGCACTTATTGAGATAAGGCAATTTTACGAGTTTAGCCACATCAAAAGCCAGCGAAATGTTTCGCAATCGAACGAACGAAGCATCCTCAACGAAGAAGTCTTTGGTAGCGTTGTTTCCGGCACCACGAAGGCTACCCCACAGGTTATAATAAGCGCTAGACCAATAGGCCGTATAGGCTCCTGTTTTTCCGTCGATGGTAACGGGTTTCGTAAAATCTCCGCTGATGCCATCGCGATACATCCATTCTTTTGTCTGGTTATACAGATGACTGCCGTAAATCCAGTCGAATTGGAAATTCAGTGTGAGGAAATCTTTGAAACTGAATCCATTGATAAACGACGCGTTGAATTTCGGGTTGGGGTTCATCAGCGGATATTTCTCATCCGTAAACTGCATCTGATAGGTTGTTTTATCAACTACCCGCCCATCTACAATCGTGTAATTATTTCGGTTGGCATCCGATATGTACTTTGTCTTGCCATCCTGACGTGTGTAATCCAGGCTGGTCAGCGCTTTGTAACCATACACCTGACCGATAGGCTGACCGGATGTTAGCACCAACGCAGCATCGCCCGCACCTGAATTTAAAATAATGTCGGCCCCGCCCGAAATCGCATCGATCATCGAAATCTGATGACCAAAGTTGGTCGTGAAATCCCACTTCAAACCAGGAGAATTATAAACAGGCAGCGTTAACGAAAACTGCACCCCATTCGACGACATATCGATGGCGTTGGTCAATTGCCCGGTCGATCCAAGGGAAGGTGGAACGCTAACCGTGTAAATCACATTCTGGCTTTTGCGTTTCCAGTAGGTAAACGACCCAGAAACCGAGTTAAGCCACGAACGGCCTGCACTTCCGCCAATGGTGAAGTCCGTACCGATTTCCAATTCTTTCGAGACCTCTACCTGTAGATTGGGATTTTTGCTGGTAACAGGAACCGAATACACTAGTCCTGATCCCAGATTCCGTTGATCCAACACCGGATAGCGGTCAAAAGCGCCCGGCTGGATACCGGCTTCGCCATACGCAGCCCGTAGTTTGAAATACGGTAATGTGTTCGAGATGCCACTGCCTTTGAAGAATGACAACGGAGCAATGTGTCCGTCGAAGTGCGGGAAGGTAAACGGCGTGGAGCCACCGCCAAACGCCGACGACCAGTCGCTGCGGAAACCGGCGGTTACGCCACCGTAATCGCCAAAATCAACTTTCTGGTTGATCAGATACCCATAAGTGACGAATGGCTGCACATAATCGAAATAAACCGCCTGTGATCCGGTCGAGGAAATATTATAGGGCGGTGCCAGCCCCAATCCTACGCCGTACGTATCGTATTCCGTGTATTTATTCTTCCGATAGTCGAACGAAATTTGAGTGCTGGTCTGAATCGGTAGTTTGCTGTGAAAATCATTCTGGAAATCGGTGCGGATGAAAGCCGTACCGAGGAAGTTCTGGAAGGTAGTCGCGTACTGCCAGTTGTCGATTTCCCCGTTGGAATCAGGCGCAAAATTGCTCGCATACGTCCCTTCTGCTCCGTAATAAATGACACTGGCGTTCTGCGACTGGTTATAATACGTCCACCGTGCATTTTCATTCCGGTAGTTGATTCCGTATTTGGCATCCAGTTCCAGAAATTTATTGACTTTGTAATTCGCATCGAAGTTCTGAACAACGTCTATTTTGTTATCCAGTCCATCGGTATACTGCATGTTAAAAAATGGATTACTAGCGTTAACGCTTACAAAATCAGCGTAATTCTGATACGGAGCATTTCCATCAGCCGACATTTTCGCCGTCAAATCGAAGAAAGGTGATGTATTCAGAAAACCATACACACGAGTCAGGTTACCCAGTTTATTACCCAGGCCATAGTATTGACCTCCCCCAGCGCCCAGACCGGGTTTCAGGGTGTTTTTGGTATACACTAACTGCGTCGTCGAGCGAATAGTAAATCCTTTGAACAATTCCGTTCCCAGATTCGCCGATAGATTGCTCCGGTCGATATACCCGTTTTTCAGAACGGGGGTAACGTTGTGGTTATTGGCTACCGATATATTGAAATCGCTTTTCTCCGAAGCGCCCGAAATATTAATGGCATTATTTGAAGTAGTGCCCGTCTGGAAAATCTGCTTGAAGTGATCGTAGTATTTCAGATTGGCATTATAGGGTTTATCGGCTACGTTGCGAATGTCCTGAATAGCATAGCGGGTAGCACCCCCATACTGATACGAAATGCCGCGAAGCTGACCATTTGCATCAACGGCTAACACTTTGCCAGAAGGATCGATCAGATTATTGCTGCCATCGGTCAGGTAGGGATGCAAATCGGCTTTATGTACGTTACCCGTATTTAGAAACTCATTGGTCGAGAAACTAGTCGAGAAGTTAACCGCCACACGGCCTTTTTTCCCTTTTTTGGTGAATACCTGAATAACGCCGTTCGCGCCCTGAGCACCATAAATAGACGCCGACGCAGCGCCCTGAGCCACCTCAATCCGGTCTACATTGCTCAAATCAAGCGAGTTAATATCCGTAGCGGCTACCTGCACGCCATCGACCATGATGAGTGGTTTCGTGCCGCCCTGCACAGAGTTAATGCCCCTAAGCAGGATGTTGACTGGATCACCGGGATTACCACTGACAGAGGAAATCTGTGCTCCCGGAATTTTACCAACCAGGGCCTGATCGATAGAGGCTGTCGGCGTCTGTGGCAGGCTTTTCCCGGAAACGCTCTCGATTGCAATACCAAGTTTCGCTTTACTGGTTTCAACCCCGCTTCCCGTAACGACTACTTCGGTCAGGAGTTTTGAATCTGAAACCAGACTTACGTTTAACTCTGATTCGTTGCCAAGCTTGATTTCCTGGGTTGTTGTACCAACAAAACTGAAGACAAGCGTAGCGCCCTTCACGTTGGGAACTGTCAGATCGTAAAGCCCGGCCGCATCGGTACTGGTACCTTTTGATGAGCCTTTAATAACAACTGAAACACCGGGCAAAGGCGATCCATCTTCAGCCGATGTTACCTTTCCAATTATTCGTCGATCCTGCGCCCATGCATTGGACCAAAGCAAGCTCGCAAGAAGCAGGCTTACCCATAGACTTCCTCTCATAGTATCGATTCCTGTTAAGTTAAGAAATGAGTGTACTGAAACAAATCTATAACTTGACAAAAACCATTACAAACAATTGAATTTCAACATTAAAACAAATATATATTTTTTTAATATTGAAAATTTCAAAATATTATTCCGTTTAAAAAAAATAGTCTTTTTGTAGACTAATAGAATTATATTCATTTTATGCTTTTCACAGAACAATATATTCCCAGGTATTTTTACAGCCGGACTATCAACTTAAAATAATCCTACCCTGAACACTTATAAGTATATATACGAGCTACTCAAATAGGAGCGCATGATCAATTTTAATGTTAATTTAATGGTTACCAATCGCTTAAATTCCACCGATCGTCAACAAAAAAGGTTTGCTGGAGAGTAGCAGGCTATCTCTCCAGCAAACCTTTTTGCTATCTGAATACCTATTCCCTTAGTTCACTACATTCAGTCGGTAGATAAACGGAGTTGTATAAAACGGCCCACTCGTAACGTCAGTATAGGTATTTACTGCGGAATACGTTTTCCCATTGGTCAACTTGATCGTTCCCGTAATTTCGAAGCGATCCCCATTGGAAATATCGGCAAGAGCCAGCTTAGTAGCCGTTAAGGCCTCCATACCCGTTACGGATATGGTGGCTCTTGGATAACCGGTTGTGGCATCTTTCGTAAACGTGGAAGCGGCTAGTGATTTCAACGCAACATCGGTGGTTGTTTTCGTCCCATTCGCTGGCGTTGCATCGATAAATTTGATGACCAGATCATACGAAGCGAATAAATCCCCTTTATTAATCGTAACGGCTTCGGCCAGGAATTCCATCTTCGTACCGCTCATGTTCGCTTTGCTCACGCTGAATGTCGTATTGCTAACCGGATATGGCGAAACGGTACGCATATACGCACCGTTTTCCAACGCGGCTTCGTCAATTCGACTTACGATATCCGTCTTGCAGGCAAATGCCATCAGACTCAAAAACGCAAAAGTCAGGTAATTTTTCATCCTTGATTGGCTATTAATATTGTTCATTTTTCACTGAATATCAGATAGTACCGGATTATTTTAGAATACCGGCAGCGTTATTATCCCAGAATACGGGCGTTGTCAGATTGGCCTTCTGTTTCGCATTTGCATTCCGTGTAATGTAGGTAGCCGGATAATAGAACGAACGAGGGAAACTGCCTGGATTCGGATCAAGAGCAGGTTGCAGATTCGCTGGCTTGCCCGTCCGACGGTATAGATTATACGATTCAATACCGTTCCCATACAACGCCAGCCAATATTCAGTAGCGATAATATTCAGCTTAGCATCGGTCGTAGCAGCCGCATCGTAATCAGCCAGTACTTTATTGACATACTTCGTTACCTGATCGGCCCAGACAAAGTTATTGGCCGCTTCGAATGTAGAGATCTTACTGCTTTCAATCGTTCCAAGCGCAAACGTCCGTACATCCGCCATCGATTTTTCAATCGCCGATTTCAGCAGATCTTTGGCGACACCCGTTGTTTCCAATGTCAACGCTGACTCTGCCAGCATGAAATCAATGAACGACCGCATCATAATCGGATGAATACCAGCTCCGCCAGCACCAGTACCCAGTGAAACCGGAACGCCAGCATCATTATCGTACAGACCACCGGCTGGATAAAGCCCCCAGGCCGTACGCAATAATCCATCTGGTGGAATACCGCCATTGTTCAGGTGATCGCGGCCCCAATAGCCAACCGCGCTGGGAACACAAAAGAAATCAGCTTCTGAATAATGCGTTGGTTTTACGCTCGTTACGCAAGGAAGCGCATTTACGTCCGTTGAATTTCTGATTGTCTGCCGATAGAAATAAAACCGAATGCGAGGGTCCTGAAAGCCTTTGACGGAATACAGATTACCCATGTAGGAAGTCGACTGATAATCACCACCGCCCGTTGGGGAATATTGACCAGCGTATCGGTTGTGCCGCGTATCAGGGTTTGTCAGGTTCGAGCCGAATTTAAAGGTAAAATTCTGCGTAGCCGTTGAAATCAGCTTCCCTCCCGCAATCAAGGCATTAATGGCTGTTGCCGAGCCAGCTTTGTCAACCAACCGCCGACTTAAATACATCTTCAGTTTCAGCGAATTGGCTGCTCGCGTCCAGTTATCTACGTTACCGTTGTAAATCAGATCGTTCGGAGCACCCGCTTTTGACGTAGCGGCAAAATTGGCAATGGCTTTATCCAGTTCGGCCAAGGCGGTTGTATAAATCGCATCGCCTTTATCCAATCCGGGATTGAAATTGGCAGGATCGATTGCCTGCGTGTACGGAACATCGCCAAATACATCGACCAGATTGATCAGAACGGATGCCCGAAGTGTACGGGCAATACCGGCATGAACAAATAATTCGCCAGCTTCGGCCAACGGAATGATGGTTTTTACATCGGTCATCAAACCGGCGTACGACGTGGTCCACATGCCATCGAAGTTACCGGGTGCTACGGCGTTATCATATACAGCCGAGCCCTGGTTGATCATCCGGGTCAGACGCATTCCAGGGTCACTAACCTGGTTAAAGTGGTCCCGATAGCTCAGTTCGATTGAATTGAGCAGGTAGTTGATATCGGTGTTATTCGTCGTAACGGCGTTCGGATTATCCAGCAAATCCAGTTTGCAGGACGTAACGCCGAGCGCACACACCAGTAATAGACTTATACTTAATTTCTTGATCATCTTAAAAAACAGTTGATGTAAGACATGGAATTTCAGGCAGCCATTTAGTAGGCACACCCTTCGATCTTACTGTTTAGAAAGTTATTTTTAGTGTACCACCCAATCGGCGCGAGCTAGGCCCCGTCAGGAATTCAAAACCTAATCCATTGCCAACTCCCAGACCCAGATTGTCGGTATCGAAATTTAACCCTTTGGGGAAGTGGATAGCCCGATACCAAAGATTGGTTCCAGACAGCGATAGCGATGCCCCTTTGATCGATACTTTGCTCAGTAGTTTTTTCGGGAGTTGATAGGAAAGCGCAACCTCCTGCAAGCGAATCGTCGATCCATCATAAATACGTCCTTCGTCACCAAAGAAATAGTAGTTATCAAAGTAGAAATTAGGCGTTGCGATCTGAATATTATTCGGCGTTCCATCCGAGTTTTTCACCCCTGGAATAATCATGGTTTGAGCCCGGTCAAAACCACCTTCCAGGCTATTATCAATGGTCAATCCCCGTCCCAGCAGCGCACCAGCCGTCGTCGAGTACATAGCCCCGCCATGACGATAAGCGACCATCACATTCAACGATAAACCTTTATAATTAAAGGTATTGATCAGGCTCGATGTAAAGGCCGGGTTTGGATCGCCCAGTACAACCGGCGACTGAGTGGCCAGAAGAAACCCACGGGCATCAATCAGATATTGCCCCTGATCGTTCCGCCGGAAGCCCGTTCCTTTTATTACGTTAAAGGGTTGACCGACAATTGCGTAGTTACCCAGCGTTCCGCCAAAACCGGCAATCTGCACTTCCTGTAATGTCCCTCCCAGATCGAGCACTTTCGGTGTATTGCGCGAAAAAACGCCCGTTACGTCCCAGGAAAACCCTCCGCGTTTAACCGGAGTAGCCGAAACGCTTATTTCAATCCCTTCATTGCGGATTTTACCGATGTTGATCGTCGTTGCCGTGTAGCCGGTCGATGCATCCAGCGGAGTATTTGTGATCAGGTCACGGGTATTGCGCTGATAAGCTGTCACGTCGAACGTAAGCGCGTTATTGAACAATCGTCCTTCCAGACCAAACTCAATTTCGGTATGCAATTCAGGTTTCAGGTTCGGGTTACCCAGCGTATTATCCACCGAATGCGTTTGTACCGTTGCACCAGAAGATGTTAACCAACCTCGGGCACTTTGATTCAAAACGCTCCGGGTGCTATACGGGCTCGGGAAACCAGCCGACGTACCGATCCCTCCTCTCAGTTTCAGGAAATTAAGCACTTTACTGGCCTGTAACCCGCTAAAAGCCGATGTGGGAACGAATGAAAGACTGGCCGAGGGGTAGAAGATTTGGCGATTAGGTACTTCCACCGTTGAGGTCCAGTCGTTCCGACCAGCCAGGTTCAGGAACAGATAATCGTTAATATCAGCTGTCAATTCGCCGAAAACCCCAATCCGGGTTTGTTCAACTTCTGAGTTTGACGCTACGTTATCGATAAAGTTGCTGTGACGAAACAGATCACGGGCCAGTTGGTTCTGACTACCGATAAATGTTCCTCGGGTAATATCATTCCGCATATTACCGCCTACTCGTGCCGATAGGGTAAATTTCTCGGCAAGTGGCTTGGTGTAAGACATGATCACGCTATTATCCCAGATCGTGTTCCGAACATCATAAGTGTTGTAATATCCATTCACAAAGTCAACACCGCCTTTATTGAATTTGTATTCCTGGTTTTCCGTATAGGTATCCAGCCCAACTTTATACAACAACACCAGATCTTTCGCCAGATCAACTGTCAGGTTGGTCGTCGCGAAGAAGCGGTTGACAACGCCAGTGGTTTTGTAGTTTTTCAGAATCCAGCGCGGGTTAGGAATGTCGTTTCCTGATCGGAAATACACGGTGCTGAAATCGACAGGGCTTTCAAAAGGCCAGCCCATCAAATCGACCTGGCGGGGAGTAAACAGTACGTTGGCCAGTACAGAAGGGAATCCGCCTAATGTATTATTTCCCTGAGCGGCATTCAATGGGGGCGAAAATTGCTCGGTATTGGCAAAGTTGAACGAGGTATTAATGCTCATTTTTTTCGTCAACTGCGCCCGCAATCCTAAGCCTAAGTTCAGTTTGGTCAGGCCGTTATCCGGAATATACCCCTGTTCCTTATTATAACCTGCCGACACGTTATAGCCTACTTTTTCATTTCCTCCGGATATGTTCAGCGACGTATTGGAAATAACCCCAGTCCGGAAAAAATCCTTTACGTTGTTGGGGAAGATCTGCATTTTGTATGGCGTGACCGATGCAACATAGGGGGCCATAGCTGCCTTCAACGAGGCATTCGTTAGAAACGCATAGGGGTGATTGGTGAAAGCCGTATTCGTATTGAGCGATGGGTAATTGGCTATTTCATCCAGTGTCGGCCCCCAGTTACTGAAGAAATAACCCAGGTTCTGCACAAATCCACCTACGTAATCATTTTGATAGATGGGCAAATGGGCTGTGTTGTTAAATACCGATTGGGTTACGGTAAATTCGGTTGGGCGGGCTTTTTTGCTGCCACTTTTCGTTGTTACCAGAATAACCCCGTTTCGGCCCTGATCGCCATAGGTTACGGTTGCGGCCAAGCCTTTCAGGACGCTAATGTTCTCGATGTTATTCGGATCAAGATCCAGGAATCGGCTGGATGCCGACTGACCTCCCCCGGTGAATCCGCCCCGCGAATTAGTGCTGGAGTTGAACGGTACGCCATCCACAACGAACAACGGCTGCGTTGATCCCGTAATAGACGAATACCCCCGAATGGTGATGTTTGTACCCGTACCCGAAACCCCGGAAGTTGCGGTGATGTTAACCCCTGGAATTTTACCCTGTAAAATTCGACCAACATCCGACTGGGGCCGATCTTCAATAAGCTTGCTTTCCAGCGACGTAACTGAATAGCCCAGTGCCTTCCGTTCCCGAACGATACCCTGGGCCGTCACGACGACTTCCTGAAGGCTTTTCGCATCCGTTACCAGGCTAACGTTTACCTGTGAACGATTGCCAATTTCAACTTCCTGCGAACCGAAGCCCACAAAGCTAAACACAAGTGTACCCCCCGATGCGGGTACACCAATCGAATAATTCCCATCAGCATCGGTATTGGATCCTCTGGCAACGCCTTTCAAAACGATAGATACACCGGGTAAAGGCGTCCCATCTTCGGCGGCTATAACTTTACCTGTAATTGTTCGCTCCTGAGCCCACGCAGGTACCCAGAGTGAGTATGCCAGTAGCATCCCCACGAGTAAAAACCCCCTCATAAATTGATAGTTTGAGTTAAGAAAAAGTGCTTTAATCCAAATTAAATACAGATTAATTGCTTTTACAAAAATTTACAAAATTTTATATATGTAAATTATTATATCTATAAATACATTTTAATTAGAATAATATTCTGTATAGTAATTTTTCTATATTTAGTTATAAATACCTATATGTTAATTAATTTTCCTCTAAAATGGTTGACAAAAAAATGTATATACTCATGTCAGCGATTTTGAAGAAATTCCAGATTCTGATAAAGGAATACAGCGTTTTCTATACGTTGCCTACGAAAAACGCCAGACCGTATGGCCTGGCGTTCGTGCATAACAATTGGTAAAAATCTATATAACTTCGGCATTTGGATGGCTAAATGCTTTTTCGATATCGTCGGCCATTGAGCGGGTATACTGATAACCTATTCGGAATAAGTCCCGCGACTTGCTAATATCAGTCGTGGTATATTGGGCCAGTTGGGGAGCTTCAATCAGCACATTACATCGAGCAAACCGATCTTTGGTTTTGCTCTGTACGGCCAACACCAGACTTCGCTCGATAACCCCTCGCATAGATTGGATGGGCTTTCGTGGCCCTAATACGTTACAATGTGAGCCAATCAGGAAATCCACCTTGTGTTCAATCACATCGACCGGCAGATTATTCAATACTCCGCCATCCACAAATTGCCGCTTATTGATGAGCATGGGTTCGAAAATACCGGGCAAACAACAGGACGCTAACACGGGCCGAATAAGTTCGCCCTGATCAAAAACAACCTGCTCGCCAGCATTGAGGTCTACGGCAACAACATGCAACGGAATCTGTAATTCCTCAAACGTGTCGTGGGGAATGTACTTTTTATAAATATCTACGATTGTGTCGAGCCGTAACAGGCCCATGCGATTCCAGGCCGGTCGTATATGCCGCACAAAGGCTGACGATTCGATGATTTTCAGACTTTCGTCGGGCGAATATCCCTGTGCAATCAAAGCTCCGGTGATTGCGCCAGCGCTGGTGCCCGCTATCTGATCGAAACGAATACCCATTTCCTGCAAGGCTTTGATCACACCCAAATGGGCTATGCCGCGCGCTCCGCCCCCCGATAATACCAAACCAATTTTCATATCACCTACGTTATTGATTTGATAACGTCCCGTCTAGTTTGTTGGTTTATGAATTGGAGACATTATACGCACTAGAGCAGCTCTGTTAGCTTCCCTGTCTCCTTCAGTCGAACTCCCCTTTCCGTCATGTCAACGGTGGCCGCTTCTGTTACTGGATCGTGTTCAAAGAGCAATATCCAGTTTTCGTCAGCCGCTTTTTGTAAGACCGTTGTTTTCTCCTCCATTGTTAACAGGGGCCGCATATCGTAACTCATAATATAAGGCAATGGAATGTGCCCCGACGACGGAATCAAATCGGCCATGTAAGCAACGGTTCGACCATTGATAGTAAAAACAGGCAGCGTCATTTTTTCCGTATGACCATCTACATACAATAAGTCAATATCAGCAAACGGAAACGGTTTTTCCGTCAGAAACGACAATTGGCCACTTTCCTGCAAAGGCAAAATATTTTCGCGCAGAAACGACGCTTTCTCACGTGGATTCGGATGAATGGCCCATTCCCAATGGGCGGGGTGGACCCAGTATGTAGCATTCGAAAAAACGGGCGCCAGCGTTTCGTCAGTCCGTTTTACGGCGCCACCTACGTGATCAAAATGGAGGTGCGTGAGCAATACATCGGTTATATCGTTCTCGGAATAACCAGCTTTTCGAATCGAGCTTAGTAATGTCGCATCGCCGTGAAGATCGTAGTGGCCGAAAAATTTAGCATCCTGCTTATTGCCAATCCCTGTATCGACTAAAAGCAGCCGATTTCCGGATTCATAGAGCAAGCAACGCATCGCCCAGGTACACCGATTTTGTTCGTCGGCAGGATTCAGTCGTTGCCAGAGCGGTTTAGGTACAACGCCAAACATGGCACCGCCATCAAGTTTGAAAAATCCTGTATCAATCGTTTGAAGAGACATAGCCGAGTTTTTCGGCAAGTTAGGATTTTATAAGTAGTGCTAACATCTCACCCCAACTTACAACGATGAATCCTCGCCAACTTCAGTAATCTGATACGCTACGGCATGAGCGCCTGGCTTAGCCTCCAGATGAATCCACTCGGCGTAATAGCGGGTAAAACTAGCTCCGTAATAGAAAATCAGGGAAGCGTAAAAAACAAACAAAAGGACCAGTATGATACCACCTGAGGTACCATACAAGGTTCGAACGGGACTTTGAATCAATAGTTGGTCCAGTACTTGTTCACCAAGTTCAATCAATACGCTCGTGACCAGTGCACCAATCCAAACCGCCGACCAGTGAATCCGGATATCGGGCAAGTATTTAAAGACAATAGCAATCCACACAGTTAATGTCCCTATTGAAAATAGATGACTTCCCGGAGTACGTAGCCAGTCATACATAAGTGATTCGGGTAGCACCTGTTCATTGACACGGACTAATGCGTGGTGAATAGCTAAGGAAGTCAGAATTAAAATACCGGAAAAAAGAATGATGCTGAGGGCGATAACTCGATCGAGTAAACCGTACCACTTGTTTCGATTGGCCGCGTGTTTTACGCTCCAAAGCTGGTTAAGCGAATTTTTTATGATCGCAAATAAGGTAGTCGAAGCCAGGAACAGAATAAAGACGCTTAAAACCGTCGTTAACACGCTATCGGGTACCTGCTGAAGATTATGAGAAATATCCCGCAGCTCGCGGGCGCTCTGGTCGCCAAACAGATCGGCCAGTTTACGAAAAAGTTGCCAACTGACCCGCCGGTTACTCCCGTTTAGAAGCCCCCCAAATAATTGACTCAGAATAATTAAGATCGGTGGAATGGCAAAAAAAGAAAAGAACGCCGTTGCCGCAGCCATCCGGATGGGATCGTTTGCTTTCAGGTTATCGAATGCCTGAACCACTACTCGCAGAATGGGCGCCACTTTTCTCATAATGAAATGAGTAGTAAATAGATACATCCTGCTAACGGTCTGTTAAGCAACATAGTTTAGAGTTGCCTATAAAGCCTTGTTACAGGGTAAAGTGACTCTATTCGGTTGCTGGCAGGAAACCGAACGAACGCTTCTGATAACGTGGTAGTTGGATTTTCTCCCGTAAATTCAGGAATGACTGATAAGGGCCAATAGCCGCCGTCGCGTTGATCAACCAGGCAGGCAGTGTTCCGCCTGGATCAACCTGAAATGTATAGTCGATTTGCATTTTATTTCCGGCTACTGCGTGCACCTGCCAGACAGCCTGCCAAAAGGCTACCCGGACTAATCCTTCCTTCGGCGGCACCATATCCGTAACCGAATTCGTGTTGATTTGCAATACTTTAGAGGCCGGATCGTACGCAAATCGAAGGCGAAGAACTAAATCTCGATTCGTAGCTGGCCAGGGCATTTCACTCTCCGAATAATAGTAAAAATCTGTTTCGCTCACCCGACGGAGCAACTGGGCCGATTTATTTTTATAAACTACCTTACTGTATTGATCAACATCCGACAAAAACGCAACCAGTTGATTTATAGAGCCTGGTATTTCGCAATCCACCTTAATTTCCTTTAGCCGACTACCATCCAGATGCCGGGAATATACCCGAATCCCATTTTTATCTTTTTCCAGATGCCAGTCATTCTTCGCTTGACCCAAGGCATTCATACTCAGCAAAAAGACGGCTATAAACCATACGATGTAGACTTTGGATTTATCGAATACAGTTGTTCTATAAAAAATACGAGTCATTAACTAAGCTTATTATTTTGGCTGAAAAGAGTATCCTACAAAGGCAAAGAAACACCAAAGTTCGGCTTTGTGGCTATTCCCCAATAATTATTCGACCCAAAATGAGTGTAGATGGTTTCGAATGTTTTCAAGCTCTCACTCAAAAATTCACCCGATAATAGAACACAGGTAAAAAGCCGAGCTGATATTCCTGCTTGATAAATGTGCTATCGGACTGGGGAGCGTAGCTGAGTGTCAATTGGTTTTTGATACCCAATACATTGACCAAATCGACGGCGATGGTATGTGTTAGGTGTGTTCGATTGATTTTATAATCGATTTTCACATCGAACCGTCGATACGGAGCAAACTGGATTGTATTCCGCGAAGTGCTGGCAAACACAATTTCCTGATTCCGACGAGACGCTTCTTCATCAACAGGTCCATACCAGCGCCCGCCCGTTGCTGTGAATTTCGCTCCCAGACTCAGGCTCGATCGACGAAACGGTATCTCTTTGGCAAATAAGGCATTGAAGGCGTATTTTCCGTTGAAATCCGTATTTCGCCAGACATCGTCCGACCCTTTGTATTTGGCATCGAACAGCGAGGTCGTTATCAGAAAATAGTAGTTGTCACTGAAGAATTTTTCAAGCGTTAGCTCAACGCCATAATTACGCCCTACCCCCGTATTCATTAACGGCCCCGGAAAAATTCGCGTAAAAGCAGCCCCCGTGTTCAGCATCGAAAACGACGTCTTTCCCCGCTCGACCGGCACATTGAACAATTGCTGGTAATACGTTTCGAGTAACAACCGCATATTTTGCCCCAACAGTCGATTGTAGCTAGCCACATAATGCCAGCTTTTCGTTAGCCCAACGTTGAGATTCTCCTTTACTAACGGACTTGGGTACATCGACGAAGCCAGGTTGGGCGTTGCATAGAAATACGTGTATGTTGGCTGCATCTGGCTATGTAGCCCCGCAGCAACACTGATTTTTTGCTGGTTCGGCAACTCGTAACTAAGTCCAAGCCGGGGCTCGATCGGCGAAACGCTGTTTTTGTTTAGCGTCAGAATTAGTGCGTTCAATCCTGCTGTCAAGGTCAGGTTTGTCGTCAGACGAGTACGATAGCTGGCGTAGGGTTGTAGTAAGGCAAATACCTCATTGGCGTTCCAGCGACGTTGCCAGCGGGTAAATCGTGTTGAGTTTGGCGGATCGAACGTTCGTACACTATCGAAAGCGGTAAAGTGGATAACATCTGTATTCAGACCAATTTTTAGTGTACTACGTGGCCCGATTTTGTGGTTTATAAATGAAGAAAATGTGTAGCGAATTTCCTGAAATCGATAATCCAGAATCGGTCGGAGCGAATCGACAACAAATTTACCGTTTTGCACCAGCGGATTTCCAGCACCGTCTTTTCGGAGAAACAGGTAATCGTGGTTGGCATCCTGAACATTACCCGAAACCGCCAATGTCGATTTCCAGAAGGTTTGTTTGCTGATCGGTCGCGTATAGGTCAAACCTGCAACGCCCATACGCGACGTGTAATATTGATCACGATCATTCTGGCCGAAAATATTCCGATCGTCGGCTTTTTGCTGGCTGATTAAAATATCGACTGTACTGGTACCGCCTAACGCCCAAAGCGCAATCGATCCTCCATTTTTAGTCGGGAAATTCAGTCGAAAAAAACCGTCCTGATACGATGGAACCGCCTGCGTACCAATGTCTAATCCGATCTTGTTAAACAAACCCAGATTGGCGTAACGATACGATACCATATAGGAAGCTCCGGTTTTACGCGAAAGTGGCCCTTCAACCATCGCTTCGGTCCCGAGAAAACCAAATTGAATGGTCTTTTCATGCTTCTCATTATTTCCATTTCGCAATTTCAGGTCGAAAACGCCCGCGACCGTATTGCCAAACTCGGCAGGAAAAGCACCCGTAAAAAAGTCAGAATTCGCCAGATAGCGATTGTTGATGATACTCACCGGTCCGCCCGATGTACCGGCAATGGCAAAATGATTTGGATTCGGAATACTCACTCCTTCCAGTCGCCAGAGCACGCCCTGTGGGGAATTTCCCCGAATCACAATATCATTTCGGGAATCATCAGCGCCCTGTACTCCGGCAAAGTTCGACGCCATTCGAGCCGGTTCTCCGCGACTCCCAGCGTAACGATCCGCTTCATCGACCGAAAATTGCCGCGCCGATACAACAGCCATATCGTTACGCGCTTCGCCGGTACGCTGCGCCTTTACGGTTACCGTCGCCAATTGCTGAATATTTTCCTCCAGTTCAATATCCAGAATGGTTTCGCGCCCGGCATCAACAATAATGTTATTCAGTAATGCTTCTTTGTACCCTACCAACGTAACTCGAACCGTCCGCCGACCAACCGGAACAGCCGGAATTCGGTATATCCCTGCGGTATCAGTTAAACCTCCCAGCGATGCATCAACCACCTGAATAGTAGCCCCAAACAGCGGATATTTTGATTCTTTATCAACGACTCGCCCGCGAAGTGTTTGGGTAAGTTGGGCATGGCAATGTAAGGATAAGAGGAAACCAAGAAGAGGAAAAAGTGAGCGCATAGCGTTAAATCAACTGTTTACCGATCATTAAAACTACCTAATTAACCGGATTTCCTCTAAACTTAAACCCAAGTTGCAGCCCAATATTTGCATGCGTCAGCGATAGGTCAGTGCCTTTAAATCGAACAAGATACGATCCTACATTGCCGTACATTTCATATTGCTGCGTATCTACAGATGGTCCTACACGGACATCAAATTTAAGGGCCAGTAACAAACTCCGACGATTGACACACCGAAACTGACTGCTCAAATGCAAGGCAGGAACCATCTGACTCTGATGCGTTGGCTGCCTGATGCCCGACAATTCATAATCCTCAAATACCATACATGCAGGGCCCACACTGTTTACAAAGCGTCCGTTTTGTGAATACCAGGCCCACCGAAACGAAGCATACCAAATCTTACTTTTCAACGATAGCAACGCCCCACCGCCCGTTCGACCTGTAATTTCAGCTCCTTGAGGAACGCCTATTCCAACGAAAAAACCATGATTCGCATTTCTTCGAAAACCGAATTCTAAATCGAATGCGGTAGAACGTCGAAATTCGGGATAATTGGTTGGGCCATCACAAAAGATGAACCATGTGCAGCCGGCGGGTATCGATGCGCCCCAGCCTTTTTGCTCCATTTGGGTCTTAATGGCTGGAGTAGGCCCTCCAATTGGCCAGTTTGGTAGTGTAATTGCAATAGAAACTTTCCAGTCGAGAGGTTGTGTTCCCATCTGAGCAATTGGTTCGGGTAGTATGTTTTCCTGAGCAGCTACCGACAGTGGCAAACAGAGAAGTAATAGCGTTTTCATGGCTAAACTGTTAATTATTGGTAGCAATTGTTGTGTTCCATTGCAGGGTCTTATCCGGCTTCGTTTTGATTGATTGCTTTACCGGTTATAGTTGATTGAAGTTTTCTCAGTCCTCTTCAGCGGCTATAAATCGTACGTACATACTGGCTTACTTAATTACAAACTAATTCCCCCTTTGAAGAGATTGTCCATCGTTATTTTATACGTCACGATTGATATCGCAGCTGCTATAACCACGATTCGAACAAAATCCCCGCGTTTTTCAACTGCATAGAGCGCATTAGGAGCCCCTTTTTCCAACGGTCCGTAGGTTTTGGCTAAAGCGTTAGATCTCAGTACCTGAATCTGACCGACCCAAAATTGATTGCTGACACATTGAGTGTTTACCAGCGACTTATTCAGTGAATAGGCTAGCTGATGTTCTAGTTTAAATGGAGAGCTGGCCTGGGTATATTCGAACTGTTTTTCTTTGGTTTTCTTATGCTCAATAGCCTGTTGAATGGGAATATCAGCGATGGCTACGAACGTCTGAGGTTGGATTTCACTAAACGGGTTTCCATACGCTGTGTATCGATAAGGTTCTACGAACGTACCTTTATATACGTATTGAGTTTTATCAACGGATAACTTTGTAGGAGAAGGTAATTGGCTATATACTTTTTTCGCTCCATTACTGATCACAGAACTTTTGACCAGTCAATGTACAAGGGCTGATCGGTTTTGTTGAACACCAGAAAACGCATTCGCCCGCCTTCCTCCCAGAAGTTATACACTAGTTTCAGGTGCTCATTTTCAAAGACAAAGTCCTTGTCCACCAGATTGACCTGCTCCGATTCCAGCGTAGATACATGATAGAACGAATTCGTACAACTTGTCAACAACATAAGTGACAAGAGGGATAGCGGTATTTTCATGGCTACTAGTGTATAGAGTTATTGACTCATAGCTTCAGCTTAAAAGGTGTGGATAAAAGCGAAATTGGACGACTGAGTATCAATTGTTTTTGCGGTGCGGAAGTAGTTCAAAATTGTCTGGAGAATACCCAAAAAACCATCAGCAGTTGCGCAATGGAGGCAATGAGTTCAGCAACGGAAGATTTTTCTGGATTATTGGTCACGAAAAAATCCGGATATGACTGGGTCTGGCTATACGTAAAGGCTGATTTACCTATTAGGTTATTCTTCGCCCACTAATCGTTTCATCAGCTCGGGCTTCGAACGACGCGAAACGTCGATGGTATGTCCATTGTCCAGAACAACCTGACCACCTTCGCCACGCAGGTATTTTACAACATGGTTCAGGTTCACAATATGCGATTTATGGGTTCGAAAAAAGGGCTCTCCTTCTGCACACAGATGTTCGAACTCCACCAATCCACGTGAAGCCAACACGGTTTTCTGATTCGACAGATGAATATTGGTGTAGCTTCCGGCCGCTTCGAGCCGGGTAATATCGCTTACGGGAAACAGCAACATTCCATCGAGAGTAGGAATAGCAATCTTCCGAATCCGTTCCCGATCTTCTTTCATACTCAGCAGCAAGGTACGCATATCGTCGGGCAATGGTTCTTTTCGGTGCTCCTGTTGGAGTTTTGCCTCCAGTAGCTCATTATTCCGAGCTAATAGTTCTTCATTTTCACCCGCGCGCTTCAGAGCCAGTTGCTGGGCTGCCTGGTATTCAGCCTGATACGTTTGTAGCCGGTCAGCCAATGCCAGTGTCAGTAAAACGGCTTCGAAGGCAGCCCCAAACTGGTAGCCATACACAATCCAAAGATGCGTAAACGAAACAATATCAAGCAGCCCCAACACACTCGTCATAGCCCCGGCAATGTAAAAACTCCACGCCAGCAAATAATATCGCGCCGGCCGATATCCTTGTCGATACGTCCGAATTCCTAGTGTCATCAGCGACACAAACCCTAGCAGAGTGAATCCATAAAATACCCGCTCCAAACCCGGCACATCGAGCAAACGCAGAAGCGTAGTCAGACCGACGAGACTTAGCAGACCAATAAAATACCGATAGAATCCGGGTAGAAATTCACGGGTTCTCAGGAAATTCATCGAAAACCAGATGGCAGCCGCAAATGTCAGAGCCGAAATGAGCAGGTATAACCGTCCATTGTTAAGCGAGGGAATAGATCGCCAGAGCAGATCATAAAGCAAACCTTCGAACGACATGAACGTCATACAGGAAAGCGTTACATAGACGGCGTAGAGCAGATATACCCGATCACGAACGAGACCGTACACAAACAAATTGACAATAACCATCACCAGCATCAATCCCATAACGGCCCCATTGAACAGTGATTCTTTTTGAAGATGACTAACAATAGGTCGGACGGGTGCCAGCAGTACAGAGAAATGAAGAATATTATCGTCGCGAAGGGCAAGGAACACGGTGCAGGGACGCTGACCAAGGGGCAGTAGAACTGTGTTGGTCAAAAAATATCGGTTTTCGAACGGACGTAGTACACCCGACTGTTGTTTAGTTATGGCTCCGGTTTCGCTGATGACGTATTGATCAACATAGTCAGCATCCTGCGTCATAAAGAGCAGAAAAAGCGGCTCCAGAAGCGTATTATTGATGTGAAATTTTAACCAGATTCGCGAGTTTGTATGACCAAAATTAAGTTTTTGCTGCTGGCTGAGCCGGAAGGCCGAATCGGGCAAGGCAGCTACCTGATCAACTGTAAGCTGAAGTGTAGGATCGTCTAGAATGAGTGCTTTAGGCCCTAGCTCAACAAGCTGATCGGCAAAGGGATAGGCTACCGGCTGGGCCACAGCAAACCCACAACTGATCATCAGTAGAGATAATACCCACCTGCACCTCATTCTACATTGGATAAAGGTAATTGCCTGATTGTGAAATTATAACAAATTTTTCATGTTCAAACTTTTCTGTACGTGTAAGCGTATATTTCCTACCATAACCTTTTCGTGCTAATGAAGCGTATTGTTCACAAGCATCCGCTGGCCATTCGGTGGTTTCACTGGATCAACTTCCCGGTTCTGTTCGTTATGATCTGGAGTGGCCTGCTAATTTATTGGGCCTACGATCCATACAAAATTCAGATTGGCGACTATACTCTCGTATCATTCTTTCCTGACGGATTTTACAAAGCACTCGGCGTACCTCGCCGATTGGCCGAGGGAATGGCCTGGCATTTTGTCTTCCAATGGCTCTTCATCCTGAATGGTATTCTATACGTTGGTTATACGTTCGTTTCGGGTGAATGGCGGCATTTAGTCCCAAACCGACACTCGTTTCGGGAAGCTATTCAGGTAACCTTATACGATCTGAAACTCCGTAAAACCCAACCGCCGTTTATCAAATACAACGGTGCTCAGAAAATTGCCTATTTCTCAATAATGCTCATGGGTATCGGCTCAGTGTTAACTGGGTATGCTATTTATAAACCTACTCAGTTTTATTGGTTAACGGCATTGGTAGGTGGCTACAAAACAGCTCGATTAATACATTTTATTCTGACGTTAGGCTACGTAGCCTTCTTCGTGATTCACATCGCACAGGTTATTCGGGCAGGTTGGCAAAATTTTCAGTCGATGGTAACAGGCTTCGAGATTGTCAAACCAAATGACCCCGACCGCCCTGTTCTGAATAAACCAGTGAGCGACCATCCAATTCAACCCGATGAGCCAACGGATGAACCTGTAAAACCCACTGAACCCGTTATTAAACCCGCTTTATCATGAGTCAGTCAAAAACAAGCCCAACGCCCGAACCCAATCTACCAGAAGATGACATTCCCGAATCCGTTGCCCGTCGACGAATGATCAAATCGTTTGGCTGGTTTGCGCTGGCTTCGGCTGTGCCAGTTGGTGTATATGAATGGGTTAAAAACAGTGTCGGCGCACAGGGCATAAAGCGACCGCTACGGAACGTACTAAATGTCAATGAATCAATTGCCCGAGCGTATTTCAGCAATACACACTTAGTACCTACTTATCCTGTTTCAGAAGCCATAAAAAATGCACGGGTCAATGGCTTTGATGGCCTCAAAACACCCATTCCTGAAGACTGGAAGCTCCAGATCGACCAAAGCGATAAACGCAATCCGGACGGCCCCCTTGATTCGGCGTTGTTGCTCACAATTGATGATATAAAAGCCTTACCCAAACACGAGATGGTATATGAGTTTAAGTGTGTAGAAGGCTGGAGTCAAATTCAGCATTGGGGTGGAGCACGCTTGTCGGATTTTCTTGAAAAATACAAACTAGGCACTCGTAGCGGTGACGCCCCTAATCCTGAGAATCCCGGCGATCTATTCAAGTACATTGGGATGGAAACACCCGACAAAGGCTATTATGTAGGCATTGATATAGAGAGTGCTATGCATCCCCAAACCTTACTAGCTTATGAGTTGAACGGCGAACCTATTTCATCGGCACATGGCGCTCCTCTTCGGTTGATTATTCCAGTGAAATACGGAGTCAAAAATTTGAAGCGAATTGGCCGAATGTTTTTTTCCGACGAGCGCCCGCGCGATTTCTGGGCCGAACGAGGATATGATTATTATGTTGGCCTTTAGCGTTAACAGACTGAATCTAAAATTTTTATGAACCGTCTAATCCTTTTCTTCACGGCCTTAGGACTAGTGACAACCCTATCGTCTACCAAACCAGTAAAACCTGTTCCTCAACCTGTTGTCGTGCTGGAGTTATTTACCTCGCAGGGCTGCTCCAGTTGTCCGGCTGCCGATCAGGCTTTGCAGGACATTACAAAACAGGCTTCTCAAGCTGGAAAGGCCGTTTATGGGCTCTCGTTTCATGTCGATTATTGGGATCGACTGGGCTGGAAAGATCCGTTCAGCGCGAAAGAAAACACGGTCCGTCAACGACAATATGATCGAACGTTGAAAACCCAAACCTATACCCCACAACTCGTTGTCAACGGTCGGCAGGACATCGTTGGCGGTCAGCGCGGACGCATCGAGCAAGCCATTCAGACGATTCAAAAACAACCAGCTTCTGAGTTTATTGGCGTCGATGGCAGCCTGACTCGGCAGGCTAATCAGGTTATTGTTCAGTATACATTATCAACTACCGGCCCGTTTCGCGTCAATGTAGCGTTGGTGCAAAAGGAAGCCCGCACCGCTGTCAAAAATGGTGAAAATGGTGGCCGGTCGCTTGTCAATACAAACATCGTCCGGCAGTTTAAAACGATCGACAAATCGGATGCAACGGGTAGCACAACGCTTTCTATACCAACTGATTTATCTGTAAATCAGACGAATGTACTGGTATATGTTCAGCGTACGGATAACGGACAAATCATTGGCGCGAAGATGCTTTAATCGACTGGTTATCAAACGTTTTATTTCCCGTCAATTATATGCTTAATCCCGTCGCCTATCGCTTTTACCCGCTGATAAGATGCGTCTGAATTATCGCCTTTATCCAGTTTTATCCGCACCTCTCCCGGATATTCTTCCAGTTCAAAGCTCGTGTGATCGTCCAGCGTAGTAGAGATGTCGACATGATCGCCTTCAACCTTGTTACTGGGAGCCATTTTGTCGTTGATAAAATCCTGAATACGCTGACTTTTTTTCTTATCGTATTTGGCGTAAAATTCATAGATATCATCGGAGTCAGTAACGGCAATTTTCACATTACCATCCGAACAGGCTAACGTAGAGCCAAGTAGCAGTAGTCCAATCAATAGTTGTTTCATAGCATAAATGTTTTACAAGGAACTATGCAATATACAGTAGTGAAACAAAATTTATCCGGTCAAACTACATGAGTGGCGGTTTGACCGGATAAGTGTATTGATGCTTACAAACTTACCTGCTGCTGACCCGATTTCAACGGCAACGATTTGCCTTTCCAACGTAGCGTACCCGCTAGATTAGCTGGCAGGGTTACAGTACCCGTTAGTCCGCCCGATGGCGTTTTCTGAAACTGCACAGCAATCTCACCTAAGGGATGGGGCATTTTACCTTCGACACTAGTCAAATCGCCTAAAAACGGTTCGATACGTACGGCTTTAAAACCCGGTTCGCCCGGACGAATTCCGCAGGTAATTGATAAAAGTTCGTACAAAGGCGATGCACTCCAGGCATGGCAATCTGAGCGGGTTGGTTCTGGGTTTTCGGCAAAGGTGGTTAGGCCAATAGCCAGCATATCGCGCCAGGGTTTTAGCTGTGCAATGAATTGATCACCTAGTCCTGTTTTTTTAAGGGCTTCGAACAGATAGAATTTGAAATAAAATGTAGCCTGCGTCAACGAGGTATCGGTCATTGTTTTCTGCAACAAAGCCGCCTGTTGCTCAATCGGTACAGCATTGGTCAATACGGCCAAAATATTGGCGTGCTGACTGTAGCTATTCTTTCCTGGCTGACCAGCCGGTATAAGTGGTGCATCGGCGAAGGACCCTTTCGCAGCATCCCAGCATTGTGCATAGACCGTTTTATTCAATTTACGAGCCAGTTCACGGTAATACTCAGCGCGTTCATTCTGTCCATAATGTGCCAGCAAATCAGCCGCCCGAGTGTATGTATAGGCCTGCTGCAGCGATAGAATACTCGACCCTCCTTTCCGAGCCCCAGACGGAACTCCTCCAGAGATTTCGTCTTTCGCATTTTGCCACTTCGACCAATCCACAAAATTCCACCATTCCAGCGGCCCGTTCAGACCCGTTTTAGCGATACGTTGCTCATGCCAGTTCAATACGCTCAAAATGCCTGGCAACATCGACTTTACGAATTCATCATCCTGACGATGCATCCAATAATCGTGAATCATACACACCCAGAACAGCGAAAACGTTGGAATCACCTGAAAATCAGCCGACGGATAGCGGCTTTGTGTCAGGCCATCATTGAATCGACTATGGTCGTAATCCATAATCGCCTTTCGCATCAGCCGATCATCGCCCGATACATAAAGCGAAATCATCGACTGAATACGCGTATCGCCAGTATACTGCAATTGTTCGTAGTATGGGCAATCGAAATAGGTTTCACCCGCACACAATCGGGCCGTTCGCCAACCAACGTTCCATAGGTTTTTCAAGGTTGTATCGCTGGCGATAAACTTCGCTTTTTCCTGAAATGGATAGCCCGTAAACTGTCCATATAGATCATCTAAAACCAACGCGTCCTCTTTCGTCTCGACGGTTAGTTGCAGGTAGCGATAGGTACGAAACCAGAGTGGTCGGAATAATCGCTTATCACTTCCATCAGCCACAAATTGATCGTCAAATCCGCGCATTGTGCGATTCTCTACATCATTCCGATTTCCTTTTTTACCTTGTGCATCAATCAACGCTTCGGCATACGACATCGTAACAACAGCTCCTTTGCCCTTACTGACAATCAGTTCAGGATATGCGTTGGTCAGATGGCTCTGATCGAGCATGAAGACCGCTTTGGTGTTGGCCGGAATCGTAACCGGAGACTTGCCTTGCAGGAACGCTGCATCCATTTTAGCGTTTTCACTTCGTCGAACGCTGGCCAGTCGAACCAAACCTTCTTCCATCATCGGAATCGTACGCGGTACTAAGCCCCAATTTCCATCAGTGCCTAGGCTACGTGGCTTTGTTGGAAAACCGAATGTTTTGGCCGCTACCCAAGCCTTATCATCGAAGTTAGGCTGTTCCCATCCCCAAGGGTATTTTGCCGCATCGACCCGGTCGCCGTCGCCAGCCACGATATACGTACGAAGCTTTGGAATGTCGTTTTTGATGGGTGTATAGGCCAGATTATGAAGCACTTTCCAGCTCGCATCCGTATTGGCCATCTTTTCAGCATCGGTATCGCCCTGTACCAGAAACCCAACCTGATAACTCATCTGTGCGAATGGAGCCCCATCGCCCATATACCATACCTGTGCAGCCAGTACATTCCGACCCGCCTGTAGAAACGGAGCCAGATCAATGGTTTCATAATTCCAGTTTTGCAGATCACTACGAGCAGGCCCTAACGCGACCGATTTCCCATTGACGAACAGTCGATAGCGATTATCGGCCGATACATGCACGATAAAGCGAGCGGGTTTCTGCCCCAGATCGATAGCTTTGCGGAAGTGAAAAATACCGTACTGCCGAACCGGCGCCGTAGGATGAACAATCCAGCGGGCAGGCCAATATTGTAAAGTCCAATCGGGTTTGGTAGCTGGCGTTTGCGCGAAGCTTGTTATGGAAACAAGAACGAGTAGAATAAGAAAACGAACACGCATAGAAAAAGGGGTAGAAACAGCGCAAAATAACGACATCTTAAGCCTTTTTCTATACTACTCTCTCCTAGTCGGTATGGGATATGTCGAATCCAATTGGCTTACGATTTTTAAACTCAGGTTCCAGTAGTTCTTTTATGAGGTTATAAATCTGTGCGATGTGCTGATTCGCGCTTGCTTGTTCCGTTTCGAGGCCTTCAATCTTTTGCAGCAATTCAGCATAATTAACGACCCACTGCGCATCTTTACAAAGACCCGCATAATCTGGATATTTACCTCTATTGCTCGTTTACTGGTAGCACAGATGAAAGCATAGCAACGCCTTGCTCAGTAAAGACAAAGGGAGCGTATTTGGCATGTTGGCCTCGCTTTGAAGCCTTAGTCGACGGCTCTAAATTGCTATTAGGATCGTTTAAGATCACAAATTGTGACCTTAAAGATTGCCACTCTTCGCTGGATAGTTCAAACATAAAATCGATAGGAAATCGCTCAATATTACGCCGTACAGCTTGTTTTAAAACACGGACCTCTACACCATACAGTTCAGCAAGATCTACGTCGAGTAAGACTTTCCGTTCACGAATACGGTGGATTTTACGAAAAAGAGTTTCTTCAGGCAATAGGTTGGCAGTGGGTTTATCAGTCATTGAACGCATGTTTGGTGGGCACTAATCGAATATATTTTCTAAAGCAGGTCTTATTCCTCTCAGCAAAAAAGTATACTTTTACCAATAAATAAACTACTAAAAAACAAAGAGCGCATTAAGTCAACAATTGATGCCCATTATTATCTTGGTAAAGTATCCGGTTCCCGTTGTACTTTCGCAACGGATTCCTTAACGCCAGTAACCGCATGTATTTTCTTGGATTCGACCTCGGCAGCTCATCTGTCAAAGCTTGTTTAGTAGATGCCGATAGCGGCAATGTCATTGCTTCTGCGTTTTTTCCTCAACCCGAAATGGTCATCGAGGCCCCTCAACCGGGTTTCGCCGAACAACAACCTGAAATCTGGTGGCAAAATGCCTGTCTGGCTAGCAAAGCTGTGATGAAGCAGGCAGCCATCAAGCCTGAAGAAGTCAAAGCCATTGGTATTTCGTATCAGATGCACGGGCTGGTGGTTGTCGACAAAGATTTCAACGTACTGCGTCCATCCATTATCTGGTGCGATAGCCGGGCGGTCCCATACGGCAATGCAGCCTTTGATTCGCTTGGTCATGAACATACGCTGCACCACCTGCTAAATTCGCCCGGCAACTTTACGGCAGCCAAACTAGCCTGGGTGAAAGCGAATGAACCCGGCGTTTACGCACAGGTAGACAAGTTCATGCTCCCCGGCGATTATCTGGCCGCTCGTATGACTGGCGAGATCGTGACGACGGCCTCAGGACTGTCGGAAGGCGTATTCTGGGATTTTCAGGCGAATCAGCCCGCCCAGTTTCTACTGGATTATTTTGGTTTCAACTCGTCATTGATTGCGAACATAAAACCAACTTTTGCTCCTCAGGGTGAACTGATGGCCGCTGCGGCAGCTGAACTTGGTCTCGCAGCAGGAACACCAGTTACGTATCGTTCGGGCGATCAACCCAATAATGCCTTCTCGCTCAATGTATTGGAGCCAGGGCAGATTGCCACTACGGCTGGTACATCGGGGGTTGTTTATGGCGTAAGCGATCAGGCTAGTTACGATCCAAAATCTCGGGTCAATACATTCTTACATGTTAATCATACGGCCGATAAACCACGTTATGGGGTACTGATGTGTGTAAATGGCACTGGTATTTTAAACAGCTGGCTTCGGAATCAGATTCTACAACGATCCATTGGATATGACGAGATGAATGTATTGGCCCACGAATCCCCTGTTGGCGCAGATGGATTGGTCTGCCTACCGTTCGGAAATGGAGCTGAACGTATTCTCGAAAATGCAGATTTAGGAGCATCGTTTCATGGGCTGCAACTGACGCGTCACGGTTTGCCTCATTTCATTCGGGCCGCGCAGGAAGGAATCGTATTTGCTCTATATTATGGGATTCAGATTATGGAAACCGTTGGTGTTGGCCTGCAAACCATTCGGGCGGGAGAAGCTAATATGTTTCTAAGTCCACTTTTCCGGGATACGCTCGCCAATCTGACGGGCGCATCGATTGAGCTTTACAACACAGATGGTGCCCAGGGAGCTGCTCGCGGTGCCGGAATAGGATTAGGTTATTATAAAACGCCTACCGAAGCCTTTTTCGGCTTGAATGTTGTGCGTACCATCGAACCTGATATGCGTGCACAGGAAGCCTATCGCAATGCTTATGAGCGATGGCTCGCAGCTTTATCAAAATAGCTCGTACACAACTCGTTAGAACAAAATCTGACCACCCGAATTAAACAATAACGTGCCAAACTGTTTGAGAAACTTTGCCCGAACAGTTTGGCTTACTGTAACGTGATGGCCTACCGAGAGTGTGACGGTATCATAAATTGTAGGAACACAACTACAATTCCAGGTACTTGCGCTCGACCAATTTCCATCCTGTACACTGGCAATATTCCCATAAATGGTGATGCTTTTCTGCGCCGAACAACCTAGTGAAGTGCCCGTAACGGAATAAACGCCAGCCTTCGTAATAACGATGGATGAACTCGTGGCACTAGTAGACCAGACGTACGTAGTTGCCCCCGACGCCGTGAGTGTATTCGATTGCCCACCTGTGACGGTCAGGCTGGGAGTCGCCGTAATATTCAGGCTGGCGGCAGGTGTTGGATTAATCGTTAACGTAACACTGGCCGTTGGGCTTGCCATACCATTTGTAGCTGTGACCGTTAGTGTATATACCGTTGGCGTGTTGACCGTGGGAGCGGCAAAGGTTGGTGTAGCGCCCGTAGCTGTTAATCCGGTTGGTTGACTAACCCAGCTATACGAAGATGGGGTAAAATTGGCAGGCGTAGCCGTCAGGCTAAACGTACTTGCCGAGCAGACCGCAGTTGGATTAGAAGAGCTGATGCGTACAATAGGCGGGCCGAGTACTTTTCGAACGCGATTATTATCGGCATCCGTGATGTAAACGTTTCGGTTGATATCTACCGCTACGTGGATAGGATTTGCTATCGTAGCCGCGGATGCAGGGCCCCCATCACCACTAAACCCCGGACTCCCTGTACCTGCCAGCGTAGTAATGATACCCGAAGTCGATACGATACGGATGCGATTATTATCCTGATCGACAATGTACAAATTACCAATTTCATCCAGTGCTATACCACCGGCATTATTTAGGTTAGCCGCTGTAGCAAGTCCTCCATCCCCACCGAATCCCTGCGTACCATTCCCGACAACCGTCGTAATAATACCCGAAGTCGAGACTTTGCGAATTCGATTATTACCCTGATCAGCAAAATACAAATTACCGGCTCCATCAATGGCAATGCTGGATGGGTAAAATATATCCGCAGCCGTTGCCACTCCTCCATCTCCGCTAAATCCAGCCGAACCAGTACCAACCACCGTTGTAATAATGCCACTCGTTGACACTTTTCGGATGCGATTGTTCATGGCATCGGCGATATAGAGATTCCCGGCCCCATCAACCGCTACACTCGCCGGGAGATTCAGACTGGCCGTTGTTGCTAACCCGCCATCGCCACCAAAAGTAGCGTTCCCATCACCAGCAACAGTTGTAATGGTTCCGGAGGTAGACACTTTCCGAATGCGATGGTTACTCTGATCAGCAAGGTAGAGATTCCCGGCACCGTCCAGGGCCAAACCCGCAGGATTGGCTAGATTAGCTGAAGTTGCAGGACCATCATCGCCAAAAAATCCATACGTACCATTGCCAGCCACCGTTGTAATGATGCCTGCCGACACTTTGCGAATTCGATGATTCCGTTGATCAGCAATGTATAGATTATTGCCTCCGTCCACCACCACGCCAAAAGGACTGAATATACTCGCAGACGTAGCAGCCCCCCCATCACCGCCATAACTTTCGGTACCATTTCCGGCGATCGTACTGATCGTTCCCGCCGACACTTTGCGGATACGATAATTGCTTTGATCGGCGATATACAGATTGCCGCCCGCGTCCAGAATCAGCCCAGCAGGTGAATATAAAGTGGCAGCCGTAGCAGCCCCTCCATCACCCGTGAAATTTGGTGTACCATTCCCCGCTACCGTACTGATAATACCACCAGAGACCATACGAATCCGGTGGTTACTTTGATCCGCAATATACAGATTACCAACTCCATCCACCGTTACGCCCCTTGGATTATGTAAACTGGCAGCCGTAGCCACGCCCCCATCGCCACTAAAATCTGCGGTTCCGTTACCAGCGACAGTTGTAATGATTCCGGTTGATATGACTACTTTGCGAATACGGTGATTTTCCAGATCGGCAATGTACAGATTCCCGCTCCCATCCACCGTCACACTAACAGGTTTATTCAGCGTAGCCGTTGTCGACAATCCGCCATCGCCACTAAAACTCGCCGTTCCGCTACCGACTATTGTTGTGATAATTCCTCCAGCAACTTTCCGAATACGATGATTTTCCGAATCGGCGATATACAAGTTTCCACTTCCGTCAACAGCTACACCAGTCGGTTTTTTCAGGCTGGCAGCCGTAGCCGCTCCCCCATCGCCACTAAAACTCGCATTGCCGTCACCTGCCACCGTACTAATAATTCCCGAGGCTGACACTTTACGAACGCGATGGTTTTCTGAATCAGCGATATACAGATTCCCACTCCCATCCAACGCGATGCCTTGCGGGCTGGCCAGATTAGCCGATGTGGCCGCAAATCCATCTCCACTAAACCCATAAACGCCTATACCAGCTACGGTGGTTATTATTCCCGACGTTGATACCTTTCGGATCTTATGATTACTTTGATCAGCAATGTATAGATTTCCGGCCCCATCAATTGCTGTGCCAGCCGGATTATTCAGGTTAGCGCCAGTAGCCAATCTACCATCTCCTTTCAAGGAAGAACCTGCCACCGTCGAGATAGTTTGAGCGATAAGTTTGCTCGACATGAGAACTCCTAAAACCACTAAAATGGCGCATAGGATGCGTATAGGAAGTTTATAGGCAGAGCGAAGTAAAGTCATAGCATTTCTCAGAGAATACACGATCCAGATACGGCTATGTCAATTAGCAGTTATCTGTACAACAAAATACTAATACAGAGGAAGTTATATATTTATATAAGCAAAAATTGAGCCTTTATATAGCTAGTCAATTGAATTAATAGGAATAGAAATACTATTCTTATTTAATGGAGCTATTAGTAGGAGTGAATGCTTTGTTTATTAGACAGACAAGTTGCTCCCTGGAGCTGCGAAGACACAGCTCCAGGGATTTTAATCATATACATAAAAGGCTAAATAAACGGCACGACAGACTCAAGACTCATGCCACGCGAACCTTTAACAAGGAAATACGTATCCGTTGTAGGGTTATCCATCAGCCAATTGTGCAGCGAGAATTTATCCGGGAAATAATAGGCTTTCGGAAGCGCTGCCAGCGCATATTTCATGTCTTTTCCGGCCAGAATAACCAGATCGAATTTTCCCTCGGCAATCAGTTTTCCCAAAGCAGCATGTTCAGCTTCGCTCTCGCTACCAAGTTCGTACATATCCCCCAAAATCACGGCCTTACGGGTTGCGGGCATAGCTGCAAACTGACGAATCGCAGCTGCCATTGAACTTGGATTAGCATTATAGGCGTCCAACAAAACTGTATTGCTGCCTTTATAGACCACTTGTGAGCGGTTATTGGTCGGGTTATAATCTGCAATAGCGCGATTCGCTTCGTCAGGCGAAACGCCGAAATAATCGCCGATAGCCAGTGCCGCCAGCATATTGTCGAAATTGTAACGACCGGGTAAATGCGTCGTTATTTCCTGGCCCGTATTATCGCGATACATGACAACGGGCGATTCCTGAAGTAATTCAATCGGACTGTTATCCGGTTCTACAGCAGGGTAGAATATAGCTTCAGCAAACGTAGCTTCCGATCGGTGAGTTTTCAGTCGTTCGCGATACAGAGCTGTCAGAATTTTATCACGGGAATTGATGAAGACGGTTCGCCCATTAAGCGCCAGATAATCATACAATTCACCCTTTCCTTTTTTCACCCCTTCGAATCCACCGAACCCTTCCAAGTGTGCTTTCCCGACATTTGTGATCAACCCATGCGTTGGCTGGGCTATCGAGCAAAGCAGTTCAATTTCTTTCTGGTGATTTGCCCCCATTTCAACCACCGCCATTTCATATTGCTCATTCATCGCCAGCAACGTCAGCGGTACGCCAATGTGGTTGTTCAGGTTACCAATAGTCGCATAGGTTCGGTACTTCTTCGACAATACGGCTGCAATCAGTTCTTTCGTTGTTGTTTTGCCATTTGAACCAGTCAGTCCGATTACAGGAAAGGTGAATGTTTGCCGATGGTGCCGAGCTAAATCCTGCAACGCAAGCAACGTATCGGCAACGAGTAAACATGACCCAACGTTTTTCTCGCGGGTAGCCACCCCAGCGTCATCAACCAACGCATAACGGGCACCGGCTGCCAATGCCTGTTCAGCAAATTGATTGCCATCAAACTTATCTCCTTTCAGCGCCACAAACAGGCAACCGGGGGTAATTCGACGCGTATCGGTCGACACGCCCGTACATTCCAAAAATTTATGATAGAGTTCTTCGGTTGACAGCATGCCGATAGACGTAAATAGAGAATTCGTTCGTTGTTGTGAGTGAATTGTCATTCTGTTTAACAGAAACAATTCACAAAGGCCCAAAATTAGATGAAAAAGCTATTTACGCTTTGTTTTTTGACCTTTCCCTTTTTCAGCTATGCTCAGTCGGGTGGAAAAATCGGGTTTCGGTACGATCAAAGCCCAGCCGTTACGGTAAACGGGAAAACCTTGTTAAATCCCTGGGTGGGTGGACTCAATGCCACGCAATACTCAACCATGCGTCTGAACGGTGATAATCGCGATGATCTGGTCGTATTCGATCGATCAACCAGCAAGGTCAATACGTTCGTCGCTATCGATAATCCAACGGGTAGTGGTACTGTTTGGCGTTACGCGCCTGAATACGAAGCGGCTTTCCCATCCGTTTTATACAGTTGGCTGTTCCTGGTCGATTATGACGGCGACGGGAAGAAAGACCTGTTTACTTCTAGTTCGGGGGGAGTAAAAGTGCTTCACAACGAATCGCAAAACGGCCAGGTTGTCTTCAAAGTAGCTGCCGATCCACTAAAAACGATAGGATTGAGCGGACTGCTCATTCCCATATACGTGGCCAGTGTCGATATTCCAGCGATTACGGATTACGACGATGATGGCGATGTCGACATTATTACGTTCGATTCGGATGGTAATATTTTAGCCTATCAGCAAAACATGAGCGTGGAGAAAACCGGAACCAAAGGGCTGGATTTCACGCGTACCGGCGGATTATGCTGGGGCCATTTTCGCAAAGAATTCTGTAACGATTTTACGTTTGGCTTCACCTGCGATGACGGATCAGGAGGAAGAGTTGCGGCCAAACAAACCACTGTTATTCCGAGTGGAGCCAGACCTGCCCATACAGGCAATACACTGACGGTGGTCGATACCGACGGAGATGGCAACAAAGATTTACTGTTTGGCTTTGTGAGTTGCGAAAATATTGCCCGTTTGCGAAATGCAGGTCCCAACAACGATAAAGCTAATTTTACCAGCTACGACAGTCTGTTTCCCGCAGCAAACCCCATCCTGTTTCCCGCTTTTCCGGCTACGTTCTGGGAAGATGTCGATGGCGACGGGCAGAAAGATTTGCTGGCTTCGCCGAATGTGACGCTCAATGAGGGTTACGCATTCGATTTTCGAGCATCGGGCTGGTTCTATAAAAACACAGGCACAACACAGAAACCTGCATTCCAGCTTGTTCAGAAAGATTTCCTGCAAAGCGATATGCTGGATTTAGGCGAACGGGCCGCTCCTGCTTTGGCTGATCTGGATGGCGATGGCGACATGGATTTGCTGGTCGGTTTTGGCGGAGTTGGATTAGGCAGTGCGTATCGGGCTGGAATATGGCAATTTGAGAATAGAGGCACCATTCAGAATCCCGCTTTTGTTCTCGTTACGACGGATTATTTGGGCATTAGTAAATCGCTCAATCTGAAAAATATTGTCCCTTCGTTTACAGATGTTGATGGAAATGGCAGTATCGATCTGGTGTTTACTGGCGTAAGCGCTAGCGCAGTCGAAATTCGTGTGCTGTTCAATAGCGCGGCTAAAGGAGCGGCTGTACAATATAATCTGGCAGGTGCCACCCTGTGGCCCAACAAATCCATTATGGGGCCAAGTGATTTGCTGACGGTCACCGACGTAGATCGGGATGGCAAGCCTGATTTGTTAATCAGTACGTTTAGCTACGGCACCATTCAATATTACCGGAATACTGGCACAGCGACTAATCCTACGTTTCAACTTCAGAATCAGTACTTTGGTGGAATTACTACTGACGATTATATCTACGCAAAGGCCCGTTCGTTGGTCGTAGCGGATTTGAACGGTGATCATAAGAACGAACTGATAGCAGCGGCTGATAACGGTACCGTACGCGTGTACCAGTTTCCAGATCAAGCCAGTCAGGCATTTACGCTGATTGATACACTGGCCTCAATAGGAATACCTGGCAAAGGGTTAATTGCGGCTGCCGCCGATTTGGATGGTGATCAACTGCCTGATCTGATGTTGGGCAGTATTTCTGGTGGATTACGCTATCTAAAAAATACGTCTCAGAAAATAGTAGTTACGGGTGTATCGGAAGAACCTACGGCTCCGTGGGTATTTCCAAATCCAACGGATCGATACATAACGATTCGTCCGCCGTATGCCGGTCAGGCTGAGTTACTTTCGTTATCTGGGCAAGCTATGTTACCCAGCCAACCTGTGTCTGCCGATGCGGATACTGTACTCGATTTAGGTAACCTACCCGACGGCACTTACCTGCTTCGTCTAAGTAGTGCCAACCGACCGGTACAGGTACAGAAAGTAGTGGTCTGGAAATAGTTGCCAAACTCTTTTCGCAGTTTGTAGTTAGTCAATAACATTCGGGCCAATCCTAGCCAGTGCCCTAACCAACGATTACTTACAAATAGCTATGGAAAATACAAGCAACGCCGATCAACAAAGCCCTGACCAAACGTTTGGCAATTCGATGAAGGGCCTGTCGCCACAGCATAATGATATTCCTGCAAATGATGAGAGTGGCGATATCGAAGTATATACAGGTCTGGGCGTCAATAACCAGCCTGACGAATGGAATTCTGGAGATCAGGAAGCCTCAGATACGGTTCTCCACACCGATACAGCTACGGCTCGTCATGCAACGGACCAGGTTTCGAACGATGAGGAAGAAGACGAATTTCCAGATGATCTATCGGACGATGACTTATCAGATGATGAAATTGACGAGCAGATTATTGAGCTTGCTGAGGAAGAAGACGAAGGCAACGAACGGTATTAGTGGTTTCCTATCCAGAGACAACGAAGTGGATTCGACTTGCCCCGTTTTCGTATTCAATCGTCTACTTTAGCAATGAATAGCCTGCTTATTTAGTGGATAATCACCAGATGACAGCTAACCCTTCACTGGCATATTTCAGCACCTTTTCATCTTTACTAACAAGACAGTAACTGTGCTGAATAGCCTGGCAGATTAACATTCTGTCGAATGGATCGCGATGATATGTAGCAGAAAGATGGTGATAGGATGCTGCCGTTTCACCATCTAAATCAAGCACATGAAATCCGATTTGGATAGCTGCTTTCCGAAAGTCGTTGGGTTCTAATCCCTCTAAGGTTACTCTTCGAATACCCTGCTTAAGTGATATTTCCCAAAAGCTTATAGCGCTGACAATTATGTCATTATCAGGATTTTCAAGAATAGTTTTCACTACGCTGGATAGTTTCTTCGGATTCGTGATTGCCCAAATCAATGTATGCGTATCAAGCAAATAAGTCATAATCCTAGAAATTCCTCTTCTGTCATCTTGAAATCATCTGCGAACGTCACTTTCCCTTTTTTCGCTAAAATTCCTAGTTGACGTTTTTCGGTTTTTCGAGCCGATTTCGGAATTAAATAGGCTACAATTTCCTTCTTTTTTCCGAAAGCAACTGCAATTTCTTCACCTGCCTTTACCTCCTGAATCACCTCTGAAAACCGGGATTTCAAATCCCCAACAGTCATTGTTCTCATACTTTATTTTGCTTTGATCAAAGCTATATTTTTCTTGACAAGTTGTCAAGTTATAGCCTATTAATAGTGCAAAAAAACAATCATATTGACGTGATTTACAATCACCAGTATGGCTGTTTTTTGCACATATTCTCTCCTATTCCACTGTTACCGATTTAGCTAAATTACGAGGCTGGTCAACATTGCGGCCACGCATGACGGCGATGTCGTAAGCCAGCAACTGCAAGGGCACGACCGATACCAGCGGCATCAGAACTTCGTGTACTTTTGGAATTTCGATGGTGAAATCGACCATGCCTGGCAAGTGTGTATCGCCCTCGGTTGTGATGGCAATGACGCGGCCTTTACGCGCTTTCACCTCTTGGATATTCGATACGACTTTTTCGTATGACGAATCTTTCGTCGCAATCACTACGACCGGCATATCTTCGTCGATGAGCGCAATTGGGCCGTGTTTCATTTCGGCGGCTGGATATCCCTCCGCATGGATGTAGCTGATTTCCTTCAATTTTAACGCACCTTCCAGTGCCACCGGGAAGTTCAGACCACGACCCAGGTAAATAAAGTTACGGGCGTAGGTGAAGATGTAGGCGATTTCTTTAATCTTATCGGCGGCCTGTAATACTTTTTCCACTTTCGCCGGAATGCTTTCCATCTCGGCCAGCAGTTGACGGAATAACGAATCCGAAATCGTGCCTTTGCGTTTGGCCGCAGCCAAGGCCATCAGTGTCAATACGGTTACCTGTGCTGTAAATGCTTTGGTACTCGCCACCCCAATTTCCGGCCCTGCGTGTGTATAAGCCCCGGCATCCGTAGCCCGCGCGATAGACGAACCAACTACGTTGCAAACGCCAAAAATGGTCGCTCCTTTCGATTTTGCCAGTTCGATCGCGGCCAACGTATCCGCCGTTTCGCCCGATTGCGAGATAGCAATCACGATATCTCCTTCTTTAATAATCGGGTTTCGATACCGGAATTCCGACGCGTATTCAACCTCCACCGGGATTCGGGCCAGTTCTTCAAAAATATACTCAGCGACCAGTCCGGCATGCCAAGACGTACCACAACCGACAATGACAATCCGCTTCGATTTCGCCAGTTTATCCAGATAATCACGTAACCCACCTAGCTGCAACGTACCCGCGTCGGTCTGAACACGCCCGCGCATGGAATCAGCAATGGAGCGGGGTTGCTCGAAAATTTCCTTGAGCATGAAGTGGTCGAACCCACCCTTTTCGATGGCTTCGAGTTCCAGTTCAATTTTATGGACATAGGGCGTTGTAGTCGTGTTATCGAGCGTAACGACTTTCAGCGCACCGTCCTTAATCACCGCGATTTCGTAATCGTTCAGGTAAATCACATCTTTGGTGTACTCAACAATCGGTGTTGCATCCGAAGCCAGAAAGAATTCGTTTTCCCCAACACCAATCACCAATGGAGAGCCTTTCCGGGCAGCAATCAATTGCGTTGGATCGGCTTCGTTCATGATAACGATCGCATAAGCCCCAACCACTTCCTGCAATGCCAGTCGAACAGCTTCTTCCAGCGAGCCACCGTTATTTTCCCAAATGTCTTCAATAAACTGCCCTAGTACTTCCGTATCGGTTTCGCTGGTGAACGTATGTCCTTTTTTGAGAAGCGCCTGTTTAATAGCCGCGTAGTTCTCAATGATACCATTATGAATAATGGCCAGTTTTCGGTGAAACGAGTAATGCGGGTGCGCATTTACGTCGTTGGGTTCGCCGTGGGTAGCCCATCGTGTATGCCCCATACCAATCGTTGCATGGGTATCCTTACCGGCTAGTTCCTGCTCCAGTGCAACAACCTTCCCTTTTTTCTTATATACTCTCAGACCATGTCCATTCATCAGCGCCACACCAGCGCTATCGTACCCCCGGTATTCCAAACGCTTCAACCCTTTTATGACCAATGGACACGCTTCACGGTGACCCACATACGCTACAATCCCACACATAATTAGCTAACAGTTAGACAGTTGTTAATTATTATCGATTTTGTTAAGGGCGATAAATAATCGGTTCAAAAGTAAAGTAAATGCAAAAAGCCGGATTGTCCGGCTTTTTGCTAACTCGATTTAGTCATGTTTCTAAAAACGATGCCTTGCGATGAGAAGTCCTGGACGTACCAGAAACACCAATCAATTATCCCGCCAACTGCGTATAGAGATTGTAATAGCGGTCGGTTACATCTTCATCTTCGTCGAACTTATGCTCTGGCAGGTCGTTCAGGATCGCATTCAGGCTTTCGCTTGATTCTTCTTCAGCCCGTACAACGGCATCAGCATAAGCCGAACCAATCCGAATAAATCCGTTGAAATCAGCCGTTTTTAACTCAGCCAGCATTTCATCGTCAATATCCATCATGCGGGCTTTTTCGATGATGTCGCCCTCAAAGCGGTGTTCGAATGAATTGTTATAGACCGTAAAAACTGACTTCGTGTCTTTAAACATTGGGTCGTTTTTGTAGGTCGTTTTCAGATAAAGCGGGATCAGGGCGGTCATCCAGTCGTTGCAATGCACGATGTCGGGCGCCCAGCCAAGTTTCTTAACGGTTTCTAAAACCCCTTTGCAGAAGAAAATAGCCCGTTCGTCGTTGTCGTCGTAGAAGCGATTTTCTTTGTCATGGAAGACGTATTTCCGTTGGAAATAATCTTCGTTATCAATAAAATACACCTGCAATTTCGCCGTTGGTATAGAAGCCACTTTAATAATGAGCGGCTTTTCGTCGTCACCGACGGCAATATTGATACCCGACAACCGTACTACTTCATGCAACCGATTTTTGCGCTCGTTAATTAACCCGAAGCGCGGCACCAGAATCCGGATTTCCATCCCTCGCTCCTGCATGGCTTGCGGCAGTTTGCGGACGAAGTCAGCAACATCAGACGTTTTTAAGAAAGGATTGATTTCGCTGGCGACGTACAGGATGCGTAATTTGCTCATAAGTAGGGAAGCGTGTGCTATTTGAGAGAACCAAAAAACTTGCAAAATTAAACAAATTTTTCCCATATTTCAATACATTTTCCCGCAAAAAATAGACGAATCGTGTATCATTGCACCCTGAAAAAACAGGAACGTTATGAACCGATTCGACAAGGCAGAAGCCATCCGTCAGCACTTACAGAAGGTACGTATTGAGCAAACGATTGGCTTCGTTCCCACTATGGGAGCCCTACACGAAGGCCATTTAGCGCTAATTGAAGCCGCTCGTCGCGAAAATGATGTGGTCGTCAGCAGCATCTTCGTTAATCCTGTTCAATTCAATAATCCCGACGATCTGGCCCGTTATCCAAGAACACTCGACGAAGACTGCAAGAAACTCGAATCAGCAGGTTGCGATGTTGTATTTGCGCCTTCGGTTGAGGAAATGTATCCGCAACAACCGTTGCTAAAGATCAATTTTGGCGAACTGGAAACGATACTGGAGGGTGCATTCCGACCGGGCCATTTCAACGGCGTCGGCATTGTGGTTTCCAAACTGTTCAACATCGTTCAGCCGGATCGGGCGTATTTCGGCCAGAAAGATTTACAACAGGTAGCCGTCATCCGCCGACTCATTCACGACCTCAGTTTCCCGATTGAACTTATCCGCTGTCCAACCCTACGCGAAGATGATGGTCTAGCGATGTCGTCTCGCAACCGCAACCTGACACCCGACGAACGACAACAGGCTCCCGCCTTGTTTCAGGCATTAACAATGGCTCGTGACTTGCTCAATCAAGGAAAATCAGCCCTACAGGCGCAGGAAGCCGTCCTGGATTTCTTTGCCAATTACCCGGCTTTCCGATTAGAATACGTTGATGTAGTCAATGCCGATACCTTGCAGTCGGTTCAGGAGGTACTAGCACCTGGTCAAACCGCTATTTGCCTGGCCGCCCATTTAGGCAAAGTCAGGCTGATTGATAATCTGGTATTTTGAGTAAACTCTTTTATTTAGGCGTTTCATTCGCTAATAGCCAGGCCGTTTGGAATACCAACGTTGCCCGTTTCTGAAGGATATCGTAGGCTATTCGTTTAGCAGTATCGGAAGGCTGATGGTAATCCGGATGCTCACCATTTGTAAAAAATAGGACCGGGATTCCAGTTTTCGCAAAATTGTAGTGGTCGGACCGGGGAAAAATAGCCTTTAGGATCATTTTCAGTATCATATCCATCCTGATTTAAGGCTAGATTGACCGATTGTTGATTAGCGATCTCAGCTGTTCATTTAAGCTCAACGCCCTGTTTATCCGTTAATAGATAGCAATAGTTAGGCTTTTTTCTGTGTTCTTCATCGACACGACCAACCATATCTACATTCAGGTTGCAAACGAACTGTTTTAATGAAATTGGGCTGTTCTGGACAAAGAATTCGGAGCCCAAAAGTCCGTCTTCTTCACCCGAAAAAAGAGCGAATAAAATACTTCTGTGCGGCCTGATGCCCAGTTGGGCTAAACTATCGAATGTTGCTGATATGCCCAGAACCGTAGACGTACCCGATGAGTTATCGTCGGCCCCATGAAACGTACGACCGCCAGATCGTCCCAAATGGTCATAATGAGCGGATATAACGATTAATTCCTTTTTTAGATCAGTCCCCATAATTAGCCCACCAATATTATCGCCAAAGAATAATTGGGTGCTGTCTTTGGCCGTAACCGGTAAGGGAGCAAGTTCGTACCGTTTATAGGTAGAAGATCCGGTGATAGCCCGCATGGTACCAAACGTAGCCACTTCAGTGATTGCAAAGGGAAATGTCTGCCGAAAAGTACCTCGGGTAGAGTCGAGACGAAAAGCAGCGAGTAAATGATTTTGCCTAAAAATTTTCGTGCAATAAAGTGCGGCATCCTTCTGCCCTTTCGTGCCCGTTTGGCGTCCTCGTAAACTATCTGAAGCCAATATATAAACATGCCGTTTTAGTAGCGATGCCGAAACAGAAACCTGTGAGATAGCCGATTGAGCACGAGCTACTTCGTGCGTATATAGAGCAGTAAAACTAAGTACGTAAACAATTCTAAGACAAGACAAATGCATTCGGGTATCCAGCCAAAAACAATATAGCCATCACTCAATAAGATATGGATATAAGCGTCTCGTCACTTTCGCGGAAAGATTTATTTACTCAACAATCCGAAACACCATTTTTGCTTTTGCTCGTGAGATTGCGTTGAAGTGCCACCATTCGTATTCAATAGACGAAAATCCACCTGCTCGCATTGCCGTTCGGAGAATCTTACGATTATCGATTTGTTGCTGGGTCAGTTTGCCGGCTTTTAATAAGTCGTCTTCACGGGACGGATAGGCCAGTTCACCGAAGAAATCGTATTTCGTACCCATATCCAGTGGCTTCCCATCTTTCGTTGCAACAGTTAAATCAACAGCGCAGCCATAGTTGTGAATTGACCCCTCGCGCGGATCGGCTACGTATTTTCGACGTTCCCGCTCGGATAGTTTAGGCAAGGCATTCCAAAGATTCCACTGGGCGGATCGGGGTCGAGCAGCATCGTAGACGAGTAATCTTAAATTGGAGTGATGCTGCTGCAGGTAGTTACTGGCGTCTGCGAGTTTATGGGCCGCCATAGGCTGCATATATGCTTTTGTAAGTTCACCATATACGTCCTTTCCCACGAAATTATCCGTTGTTGAGTACTTCAACTCTACCAGAATAGTCGGATCAATTTCCTGAATATCTACCAATCCCTGCTTAATCATGGCCGACTCAGAAGCCTGGCCGTTGGCCATGAGCGAAAGTGTGAATGAGTGAATGAGTGAAAGTAAAACGGTTACTATTAAATTGAACTTATTCATTCGTTCGTTAACGTCAGAGTTGGTTTGTGTTGTAAGAAGCCGTAAACTTACATCATTTCAATTCATTCCTGCTGGAGCAGTCAGGCCTCTCAAGATGATTCGCTCTATCACTCATTCACTCCGCTTTGGCGGTCCGATTTCGCTCATTTTAACCGATGGCACTTAACTACATCTGGGTTGCTTTCTTTGTTATTGCATTTCTAGTCGCGCTGGCTAAGCTGATTTTTCTGGGCGATACGGAGATTTTCAAAATCATCGTCGAAGGTTTATTCGATTCATCAAAGGTTGCTGTCATGGACATTGCGTTGCCATTAGCGGGCGTCATGACCTTTTTCCTTGGGCTACTTAACATTGGGGAAAAAGCTGGTGCTATCAATTTTATGGCCCGGATTATCGGCCCATTTTTCCACAAACTATTTCCAGAAGTCCCTAAAAATCACCCAGCTAATGGGCAGATGATCATGAATTTCTCGGCCAATATGATTGGATTAGATAATGCGGCTACTCCATTCGGGCTAAAAGCGATGGCAAGTTTGCAGGAACTCAATCCGAACAAAGACACCGCTTCCAATGCTCAGATCATGTTTCTGGTCTTGCATACGTCTGGACTCCAGATCATTCCGCTCAGCATTATGGCGCAACGGGCTATTCTGGGCGCTACCGACCCCTCCGACGTATTTATTCCCTGCGTCATTGGCACTTACGTAACCACCGTAGTTGCCTTGGTAGCCGTCGGCATAAAACAACGGATTAATCTGCTGAATAGCACAGTGATCGGCTGGCTGGGTGGAATTACGGCCTTAATTGGGCTGGCGCTGTGGGCGTTGTCGGGAAGATCGAAAGAAGAGATCGAAACGTTTTCGAAGGTCTTTGGCAATGTAATTCTATTAAGTATCGTGGTGTCATTTTTGGGAGGTGCGCTTGTCAAAAAGGTACCAATTTTCGAGACGTTCATCGAAGGCGCTAAGGGTGGTTTTGAGACCACCGTAAAAATTATTCCGTATCTGGTTGGCATGCTCGTCGCGATTGGTGCCTTCCGAAACGCGGGTGCTATGGATTATCTGGTCGGTGGATTGAAATACCTGTTTGCCCTGACCGGCATCAACACTGATTTCACCGATGCGCTTCCAGTTGCGCTCATGAAACCACTGAGTGGAGCCGGAGCCCGGGCCCTAATGATCGATGCGATGAAGCAATTTGGCCCCGATTCCTTTGTGGGTCGGTTGGTCTGCATCTTTCAGGGGTCAGCCGATACCACATTCTACATTGTAGCCCTGTATTTCGGCTCGGTGGGAATTCGGAATTCACGCCATGCCATCCCGTACGGATTATTTGCCGATCTCGTCGGAGTTATTGCAGGCATTGCGCTTGGCTATTTCTTTTTTCATTGAGTCATCAAGACCACCGATCGGCTTCTATTTTTGGTTAGGATTCATCAACAAGTATTCGTTCGATGAAACCTAACCAATTTATCTTTCTATCAAGTCATGTCTCAGCATTAAAGTCACCGAATCCATATTTTTTATACTTAAAACTCTAAAAAAGACTCCAAGTAAATACACTAAGACCATATATTTACATATACATTTTTAATGGATCAGCTCACGTCATCGGGCAGTTATAAAGGTCTATACGTTCAAGGAATTATTTAATTTTAATTCGGTTTTAATCCCCATTTTACAGTCGAATCAGGTGGCCTATTCAACGATTATCCTTCCTAAATTAACGATACCCTTCCTCCGGATAAGATCACTAATGCATTATCTATATAGATCAGACAAAGCTAATCGGGCGACAAGATCAGACGTTATTCTATAAGTAGTTTTCTCAATATTATCCAACAATTAGCTGTCAATAAATAATTTCTACATTATTTCTTTTATTAAAATTTTATACCGATTTTATAATAATATACCAATTTATAGATTATAATCTATTTATTATCGTAAACAGATTCGAGATAAAAAACAATAAAATTCATTAAACTTTATTAAGTAGATAAACTCAATATGGACTCTAGACTTATCACAGTACTGCGCTCAATTTCTGATTAAACATCTGGTTTATGGCGACTTACACCATTTTGATTACCCATCAATGAAGCGACTTACCTAGGAAAGAGCGAGTAGCAGGTTTTTCTATCCTCCAGGTATGTACAATAAGCTATCCTTTTAAAAAATCTTTCGTGGGTTTATCTCCTTGTTTTAAGACTTATTAGAATATTACAAAAAAACCTTCTCGAAGGTTGACAGCAATTTGCATTCTATGCATTAACTTTGTTCTCCTATTTTTAATAGTTTTAATATAATTTAATTTCTACCTAACAAATGCGGAAAATTTTATTGGGAAGCTGTCTGCTTCTGCTTGTGTTCTGTCTGCCAGCACTGGCACAGGACCTTTCGGTAAGTGGACGCGTAACTTCATCAGACGACGGGTCAGCCCTACCGGGTGTGACTGTACAAGTAAAAGGAGCAAATCGGGGTACTACTACGGATGCACAGGGTAACTACCGAATCGCTGCTCCTGCCAACAGCCAGTTAGTTTTCAGCTTTATTGGCTACCTCACGCAGGAAGTTGCTATTGGGAATCGTTCTACGGTTGATGTTAGCCTGGCTGGCGATTCGAAACAATTGAACGAAGTTGTTGTCATCGGTTACGGTACGCAACAACGGCAACGAGTAACCTCGTCGATCTCGGTCGTTAATGGTAGCGCCATTGCTAACTTAGCCACTCCAAGCTTCGACCAACAATTAGCTGGACGGGCTGCCGGGGTGCAAGTAACTGTACCATCGGGTATTTTGGGTCAGGCACCTGTCATTCGGATTCGGGGTACAAACTCGATTTCGTCTGGCTCTAACCCACTGATCGTTGTTGATGGTATCCCTCTTATCACCGGTAACCAAAGTGGTGTTACGCCAACTAACCCATTAGGCGACATCAACCCACAGGATATTGAATCGTATGACATCTTGAAAGATGGTGCGGCAACGGCTATCTATGGTTCACGGGCCGCTAACGGCGTAATCCTGATCACGACCAAAAAAGGAAAGAAAAACTCGGGCGTTAAGGTTAGTCTCGACGTTCAGGGCGGTACTTCAGTTGCCAGCAAGCGCCTTGACTTACTTGATGCACAACAATTCGTTGCAATTTCGAACGAAAAAAGCGCCAATTCAGGGGGTGGTGTCATTGCCGCTATGGATGCCAACAATACTAATACCGATTGGCAGAATGAAATCCTGCGGACGGGTACATCGCAAAACTATAACCTGAGCGTAACAGGTGGTGGCGAAAAAACATCTTACTATTATTCGTTGGGCTACAACAAACAGGTAGGTGCTATCAAGCCAAACGATCAAACTCGTTTCTCATTCCTGACCAACATCGACCACGCGCTGAATAAGTATATTTCGGTTGGTGCTAAAGTACAGGTAGCTCGTACGCTCAACAATGGTTTGAATACAGGTTCTAGCGCACTGTCGGGTAACTTAACCGGCGCTGCTCGTCTGTTCCCGAACGTACCGGTTTACGATGCAACGACGCCAACGGGCTATAACATCTCTTCAGATGGTTCGATCCTCGGTCGTGGTGCAAACACACGGAACATCGATAACAACTATACGAACATTGCGTTCGTGATTGCCAACAACACCTTTAATGCAACCACAACCCGTGTTCTGCCAACAGGTTACGTATCGATTACGCCAATTGAAGGATTAAGCATCCGTACGCAAATCGGTGCTGACTACACGGGTGTTCGTAGCTTCCAGAAGTGGGACCCTCGTCATGGTGATGGTCGTGGTAGCAATGGTCTGGTTAGCCAGGTGTCGCGTGAAGTATTGCGTTGGAACTGGCAGAACGTGTTGAATTTCGACCGTGATTTTGCTGGTCATAACATCAACCTGACGTTAGGTACAGAGTTCCAGAAGACGAATACGTCGTCGTTCACAGCGGGTGGTCAAGGCTTTTCGGATCTGTTCTTCCAACAAAATGGTCTGATCACTGGATCGTATTCTACCCAGACCTCGAGCGGTACATTTGTGCCAAACGGATTTGATTCGTACTTCGGACGGATTCAATATAGCTACCTGGACAAATACCTGGCGTCGTTCAGTGCTCGTAACGATGGTCTTTCTTCGTTACCCGTTGCCAACCGTCGCGGTACGTTCTTAGGTGGATCGTTGGGCTACCGGATTTCGCAGGAAGAGTTTTATAAGAATTCCAGCGTAGGCCGGGTTATGAATGATTTGAAACTGCGCGCCAGCTACGCCGAAGTAGGTAACACGGATATCGGTTCGTTCCCATACGTTGGTACATTTGGTTCAGCCCAGTATGCTTCTCAGAACGGTATTGGCTTCAGCCAGGCCGGTAACCCTGATCTGCGTTGGGAGCGCAGTAAGAAATACGATTATGGTGTTGACCTGGGCTTCTTTAACAACCGGTTGACAGCCAGCTTCGATTACTTCCAGAACCAAATCGACGGTCTGATTCTAGCGGCTCCAACTCCAAGTTCGCTGGGTATCCCTAACAACTCGATCAACAAAAACGTAGGATCGATGGTCAACAAAGGATTTGAAGCGGCCGTTACGTTCGAGGCTGTTAACCGCAATAGCTTCCGCTGGAATATCGGCGCCAACTTTACGTCGCTGAACAACAAGATTACCGCTCTGAACAAAGACAACGCGGGTGTTGATCAGGACATCATTTTCACCTACAACATCAACCGTGTGGGCGAATCAGTGGGTGCTATTTTCGGCTATAAGTATGCTGGTGTTAACTCAACCAATGGTAACCCAATGTACTATAAAGCAGATGGTCGGATCGTTCAGCGTGATATTGTGTCAACGAACTATTCGTACTATGATCCATCGGCTCCCAATAGCCTAACCAATACCACGGGTGCAGCTCTGAGCCCAACGGCTGACAAGTTCATCCTGGGTAACACCAATCCTACATTCTACGGTGGTCTGACAAATTCGTTCAGCTACAAAGGATTTGATCTGGAAGTATTCGTTCGGTTCTCAGGTGGCAATAAAGTGATGAACGTAACTCGTCAGGAAACGCTGTTGAACAACGATTTCAACAACAACAGCACAGAGATTCTGGGTCGTTGGCAGAAAGAAGGTGACGTAACCGACGTTCCGAAGCTTTACCTGTCGAAGAGTGGTATTATCAACCAAACGGGTAACGCCATCAGCCGCTTCGTCGAAAATGGCGACTTTGTTCGTATCCAGAACATTTCGTTGGGCTATACCATCCCAAAAACAGTTCTGCCGAAGGGTGCTTTTGCGCTGAGCAATGTACGTATCTATGCACAGGTTCAGAATGCGTTCACATTCACCAAGTATAAAGGTCTTGATCCTGAGCTGAGCGCCAATGGTGATACCAACAGTGAGACTGGTATTGATTACAATACCAACACGCAACTGCGGGTGATGACGTTTGGCTTAAACATCGGTTTTTAAACGAATTGATTCCATGAATTTCAAAAAATCATATATACTAACTGTTCTGGGTGGGTCGCTCCTTTTGACGTCCTGCGAGGTGAACAATCTGGATCCGCAAACGGCTCTTTCGGAGACGACGGCTTTCCAAACTCCTGAGCGTATTGCCCTCGCTGTAGCGGGTGTTTACGACGGTGGTCAATCAGGTTTTTACGCAGGTGGTGCCGTTCGGGGTTATGCCTTCGGTGCTGCTCACCTCGAGCAAGGTGATATGCGGGGTGAAGATATGGCCCTGGCTGCTACGTTCTACGCTATCACGTATCAGAACAACTACGATCCAACCCAGCCCAACAACGTTTACTTCTGGCAGAATGCATATGCCATGATCAACCGGGCAAACATTGTAATCGCAGGGTTGAAAACTGCTCAACCTTCAGCTACGCTGACTCAGGCTCAAATCGATGCCTACGAAGCGGAATGCCGATTCCTGCGCGCACTGGGTCACCACTATCTGCTGGTTAACTTCTCGCGTCCGTTCAGCGATAACCCAACCGCTGCTGGTGGCGGTGTTCCTTACCGCACGACAGCCGTTACAGGTGGTAGCTCGGTTGATGAAGCGATCAAACAACCTCGCAACACGGTAGCGGAATGCTATGACAAGATCATCGAAGATCTGAACTATGCCGAGGAAAAACTGCCCGATACACGTACGGGTAACCTGAAAATTACTCGGGCTACGAAAGGAGCCGCTATTGCCCTGAAAACTCGGGTTCGCCTGCACCAGAACAACTGGGCGGAAGTCATCAAAGAAGCCAACAAACTGGTTCCTACTGCTGCTCCGTTCACCAGCCCAATCGGTGCGTATGCATTAACGAGCGGTCCTCTGGGTGCTTTTGGTGCTGCCAACAAAACAAATACCGAGTCGATTTTCTCGTTTGAAAATAACGACGTCGATAACGCACAGGTTAACGGTGCGCCTGCATCGATGTACTCTGCGGTTAGCACAACGGGCCGGGGTATTGTGTTGATTAGTCCAATTCTGTGGAATCAGCCTTTCTTCCCAGCAAACGATTTGCGGAAAGCCGCTTCGGCTATCGCAGCGGACACACCTGGCTCGGCTGGTAAAGGCGGTAATTTCACCCGCAAGTACCCAGACGTAACCACCCGTACAGAGAACGCGCCAATTATTCGCCACGCCGAAGTGTTGTTGAACCTGGCTGAAGCGTTGGCCCGTACAGGTACAGGTATTGATGCTCGTGCCGTAGCTCTGCTCAGCGCCGTTCGGAACCGTTCTGTACTGGAAGCCGCTAACCAATATACAGCTGCTAGCTTTGCAACGAACAAAGATCTGGTTAAAGCCATCATCAACGAGCGTCGGCCTGAATTCATTGCTGAAGGTATGCGTTGGTTGGATATTCACCGCCTGGCTCAGGATGCTGATTATAAGCAAGCCGATGGTATTCCTGCTAAAGCCGATATCTCGATTACCAACTTTGCTCCATTGTATACCAACAATCCGGCAACCGTGGTTAAACTACAGGCTGGTCTTCCTTATAGCGACTTCCGCTTTGTATGGCCAATTCCAGCAGAAGAAATCATTAATAACCCATCGATCAAACAAAATCCGGGTTACTAATCTCTTCCCCCATTTTTTCGACAAACGGCTCTCGGGTAATCCTGAGAGCCGTTTGTTTTTAGATCGATTCCCCCATGCATTTACGTTTATAAACTGTATTTTGGGAAAGGTAAATCAAAACAAGTATGCATTTCGTCAACTATTCTGGACTGTTCATTTCCTTCTTTTTCGCTCTTCTTACAAATGTTCAGGCACAATTGCCTATTCAAGGCACTAAATGGAACGGGCTATTAAAACTGCCGAATGAAACACGGGTGCAATTAACCTTTCGAAATGATACCCTATTGATTGGCAATGGATCTAGCTCAGCTATTCTCGAAAAGATGCAGTATGAGCAAATGGGAGATTCACTGTTTATTCAGAAAGTAAGTGGACAAAGTCCCTGTGGCACCAATGCCATTGGGCTATATCGACTGATATACACCAATAATGGAGAAAATTTTTCGCTGAAACTTATTCGTGATGATTGCCCCGAACGTCGGCAATTGTTTAACGCAGCGACAGCGTTTGTTCGGATACGTCCAAACCTAAATCAGCCTCCACGAAACTGGCCTTACCTTGATTTAAAAAGCGATTCGGTAGCCGGAATCAGTCTGTATAAAGCCTATGAATTATTAAAAAATCGTCCATCGGTACCTGTTGTCGTGGGCATTCTGGATTCGGGAGTCGATATAGCGCACGAAGATTTGCGGGATGTTATCTGGGTCAATCCGAAAGAGAGTCCCGATAATGGAATTGATGACGATAAAAACGGCTATACCGACGACCTGAACGGCTGGAATTTTATGGGTGCTAAAGACGGAACCACCTACGAATACGACCAGCCCGAAATCACCCAGACTTATCTAATCCTTCGAGCAAAATACGACAATGTCAATCCGGCTACGCTCAGCCTATCCGAAAAGCGCCAATACGACACCTACCAATCCGCTAAAAAACAATTTCTGCAACGGTATAAGATCAATCATTATAAGTACATGGCTTTCGCGGATACAGCCCAATTTTGGCGGGCCGTTAGCCAAATCCAGTCTCAACTACCCGATACCGTAACCTCACCGACAGCCATTCGCGCGGTCAATCTGGGAGCGGATTCGTTGGCAATGGCTGTCCGCACGATTGTAGCCGATGCCTATCTTACTCAATACGGGACTTTCCGCTCGTATGCTCGGCTGATTCGGCAAAATTGGCCCCGCTTCCGACAAGTAATGGGTGCCGAAGCCGACATCGCTTTTAACCCGGACTATAATCCGCGCAAAGCCGTTGGTGACAACCCAGCCGATCCAACAGAGCGTTATTATGGCAGTCCACGCCTGACCATTGGCCGATCCGAACAATTAGCTATGCATGGTAGCCACGTCGCCGGAATTATTGGGGCAAAGCGGGATAACGGGCGGGGAATGGATGGTGTAGCTGATAATGTTCGGATTATGCCCGTATCGGTCGTTCCGGCCAATGGCGACGAGCGCGATAAAGATGTTGCCAACGGCATTCGCTACGCCGTTGAGAATGGCGCTAAAGTCATTAATATGAGTTTTGGTAAACGACTGTCGCCATTTAAAGACCAGGTCGATGCTGCTATCCGATTTGCGGAAGAACACGATGTACTGATTGTTCATGCGGCTGGCAACAATGGCGAGAACTACGATTCGTTACCCGCCTATCCATCAGCTAAATACGAAAATGGGCAAATCGCTCAGAATGTACTGGTTGTTGGTAATAGTACCTGGCGTCTCGGCGAAGACTTACCTAGCCGATCATCCAATTACGGCCCTCAAACCGTAGACTTATTCGCTCCGGGAACCGCCATTCTTTCAACGTTACCGCATAATCACTACGCCAGTTTATCAGGAACCAGTATGGCATCACCTATGACGGCCGGAGTGGCTGCACTATTACGTTCTTATTTCCCCAAATTAACGGCAGTTCAGACAAAAGAGATTCTGATGAAAAGCAGCTATCGGCCTGACATTCTCGTTCGAAAGCCAGGCCGTAATCCGCAGAAAATACCGTTCAAAAGCCTAAGTCGCTCTGGTGGTCTGCTCAATGCCTACGAAGCCGTAAGGATGCTACTATCAGAACCGGGATTTTCGGGATTGAGATGATTGAGCTGATTTTGTTTTTTTGAGAAAGAAATAACTTTGGGAATAGAGGCTAATTAGTATTTTGTCATGCTGAGAAACGAAGCATCTTAAGGTTTCTTGGCTAGTTTGTTTGGGTAACTTAAGATGCTTCGTTCCTCAGCATGACAAAAAAGTGACTCTTGTAAAATCGTTTGAATACGTTCACAAAAACAAAATCAGCTCAATCACCTCAATCCCGAAAATCCCGGTCACCAGTCCACTTCCTGTTTATCATGCCAGAATTTTCCCGTTTCCGATTGGGGGGCATCGGTGGCTAACCAGACAATGGTTTCGGCCCCTTTTTCGACAGGACGACTAGCATTGAGGCCACCCATATCCGTACGCACCCATCCAGGGTCGACACAGTTTACGGAAATATTTTTTGCTTTAAGCGCCCCCGCAAATTGCCTGGTAACAGCGTTCAACGCTGTTTTCGAGATACTATACGCTGGTGCATAGGTCGTCATATCGTTAAGCGCGCCCGCTCCGCTCGATACATTAATAATACGCCCTCCCGAAGGACTTTTCTGTAAATGCTCCAGAAAATCCTGGATAACTAAGATTGGGCCAGTAACATTTGCCTTGATCGTCCGGTCGAGCATTTCGACGTTCAGATTCAGAATGGTTTCGCCGTGATCTTCAAGAATACCTGCATTATTGACAAGTACATCCAAATGATCGGCTTTTTGTGAAAACGTTCCACAAGCCGTTCGAATGCTGACCGGGTCTGTTACATCAAGCTGAATAAACGTCGATTCGTAACCAGCCTGACACAGTTCTTCCGAGGCTTCCCGACCTTTAGCAATGTCGCGGGCGCCAATAAATACCGCAAAACCACGTTGAGCAAGTTGGCGGGCTATTTCTTTACCAATTCCTTTATTAGCCCCTGTAATCAGAGCTGTGCGCTGATGGTGAGTTTTCATAAGCAGTTTGTTTGCCTATTCTAGTAAATTCGTTACGCGCCAAATTGTTTGCGAAAAAAGAGCCGTATGCTCAACCAACTGACCGTTACCTCAGAGCAATAGCGGAAATTTGTAGCTTAGCCACTAATCTTACTTAACCGATGGACCAATTATGAGCCTGATGACTTCGCTTTACTCTGTTTTCCTACTTACATGCCTATCTGTAAGCGTGTCGCTGGCACAGTCCGGAACCAACCGGCAGCAGGAACTTTATGATCAATACCACGGCATTTCTAAAAAACCGGCGACAACAGCTCCTGCTGCCACATCAGCTCCAACCAGCAATCGAGCCGGGTATGCACCAGTAGCTAGTGTGCCTCAGGTACAGGAACCGACAGCCGACAAACCGGCCCCATCAATGTCGCGGGATCAATCAATGAGCAGAGAACCTATGCAAGGACCAGAACGTATGGCAAACGCTAATTCAGGTTTCCGAATTGGCGTGCGAGGGGGCGTAACGTATCCTACATACTTAGAAAAAACAGTGGGTGTTGATCCTGTTGTTGGCTTTACGGGAGGCCTTGTTCTCAATTTTGGCAAAGGATCAATTTCGTTTCAACCGGAAGTGAACTACAGCCGCTATAGTCAAAAGGAAAAAGATCTTTTTTCTACAGATGTCTATACTGGCGCGAGCGATATGCTTGAAGTTCCTTTGTTTCTTAAAATTTCATCAGGAAGCTATTCAGGCAGTCGTTTTTTTGTAAACATTGGTCCCTATGGCTCTTATCTGTTAAGCGCTAGTGTTGATGGGAAGAAATTAAATATAGCTAACCTATCAGGACGTTTCGGTTTTGGCGCGGCAGCGGGTCTTGGCGCAGCGTTGAAAGCCGGACCGGGGCATTTTACAATTGAAGTTCGAGGGCTTTACTCACTGGGCGATACGGATAATGGCTTCAGTACCGATTCCAAGACAATTCTGGGACAGGGTGCCCTTGGCTATATTTTTCCGCTATAAAACCAATAGAAGACAAATTCTCATAGAGTGGGTTTTTGGAATGGCGGCATCCAATTGGATGTCGCCATTTTTGTTAGAAGGTGTAAGCGCCATACCGCATACATCTTCTGTTATACATCAAAACAACAGCTTCCAGCCATTGAAGAACAGGTCTTTACCAGGTTGTCCAGACCAGTTACGGGAGTCTGCTGATAGCGACTCATCGGCTTCAGTACTTACTTCCTTTTGCACGACAATGGCCGAAATTCCCTTTTCAGCCAACGAGCGGCAAATATCTTTGGTGGTGTTGGTTGCTTTACCAGCTACTAGTCCTATGGTTGCGTCGTTGGTTTTCATGGTGCTTAATTTTATTGTATGTGCAAACAAATTTTTAACTAAATTTTTAATCTCCTCCGCCTAAGGCTTTGGCAGCTTTGAATATCTGCTGCGTTAGCTGACAAACATTAGCCTCGCCAATTACCTGCGAATACCGCATTCCTACCCGATCCCATGCGTCCGATATTTCCGGTTGTATGGCTTCTCCTTCGGCAGTTGGGTAAATCAGGGTCTTCTTTCCTTCTGACTCTCTACGAACGAGTCGTTTCTGTTCCAGTTTCTCTACCAAACGCGTAATGGTCGATGGCGTCAGGCAGAGGGTTTCGCTCAATTCTGATGGTGTAACACCGGGCTGAGCGACAACTTCACACAACATGTATGCATGCGAGTAACACAATCCAAATCGGCCAAATTCTTCATCGCCAATTGCCGTAATGGCCCGCGACAACGCATTGGCTGAGAAAAGCAGACAGGCACTATACCGCGATGTTGACTTATCGGTTTGAGCTGCTACAATTGTTGCTACGTTATCCATTGATTTGATTACCGTAAGATGGATACAAAGGTATAAATGATATTTGTATGTGCAAACAAAAATTTAAAAATTTGCATAAGGCAGCGGGATAAGGGCGGGGGGTAAAGTTGCTTAGTACCCCATGCCCTTACCCCGCTGCCTTATGCTTACCTACTTTCTCGGAAGATGCACTTCGGTCATCATGCAGCGGGCTGAGCCACCGCCATTACTTTCAATAGTTGACAAATTGAAGTGGACAAGGCTAGCGTAATCGTCTAACTGGTCAATTTGTTTGGGTGTGAGTGATTCAAACGCGCGAGTCGACATCACTAGCAGTTTTTGTCCTTTTTTGGATTTAACCATCAACATGTTTCCGGCAAACTTGGCCATTTGATCCAGCGAAATGTCGATGACTCGTTTGCCTAGCTTTTCCAATTCCTGACGAATCATGAGTCGCTCGTCGGGGTCGCTGATGGCGGAAAGGCATACAACCGCAAACTGATCGGCAATACACATCACTACATTGGTGTGGTAGATGGCTTGTCCATTGGCATCAGCCGCCTTGAACGACACAGTCCGATAGCCCGTCTGACGGCCAAATTCAGCCACCACATCAGGATGTGTTCGGGGCGACAAACTGGCAAAAGCTACGCGGTTCATACGATCAAGAACAAGACTTCCTGTCCCTTCCAGGAACTTTCCTTCGTTTTCAAAGGGCGTAAGGTCAATCACACGGGCTACGTGAAAGCGCTTTGCCAGATCATCAATAATATCCTGCCGACGTTCGAGACGACGATTTTCAGCCTGCATAGGATAGAGTACAACCGTACCACTCGCATGAAACGACACCCAATTGTTCGGAAAAATTGAGTCTGGCGTATAAGGATCAGCGGTGTCTTCATAGATCATGATATCGACACCCATTGCCTGCAATTGCTTTGTCATTTCATCGAATTCACGCTGTGCATCTTCCTGGACAGTCTCTTTGGGTTTCGATGCTGCGTTGTGATCCTGAAATGCATTCGTCGCGGCTGTTTCGGTATTAAAACCAAACTGAACCGGACGGATCATCAAGACGCGGGAAGTAGCCTGTGATTGCATGAATTAGTATTCGTTTGTAAGTCAATTTGTTGCCGATACAGCTTGGCAACGTACTATTTTCTGGGAGCAAGTTAATACAATCCGGCTATTTGTTCAATGGATTTGGCTTTACGAATGCATTACCAATCCCCAATCGAACCCTTTACACATCTTCCCGTAACAATGGCAAACTCATACAGTGCGATCCACCCCGCGCCCGGCTCAACTCCGCAGAAGGAAGCATAATAAACGTATTTTCAATGGTTTCGGGCGACGATTCTCCCCTTTCGAAACGGTCGAGTAGCTTAGCCACACCAATTACCTCAAAACCAGCCGTTCGAAAAGCTTCAGCGGTCTTTTCATTTCGGTCGTATCCAATCACAACGCCATCTTTTAGTGCCAGCAGATTACACGAATCAGTCCATTGTTCACGAGCGCCGAACGGGAATTCGTTATTGCCTGAATAAATAAATTGTATGGGTTCAGTAGCGCCGAGGTCGTTTTTACTGATGTCAGTCAGCAGATCTTCGAGGTTTTCAATTTCGATGGGTTTGTGTTCCAGACCTTTGATAAACTGTAGTATTTTCAAATCTTCGGATACGTCGGTAGGAGCGAAAAAATGGATGACATCGCGTTTTTTGGCTTCGTCGCCTGTGCGGGCCAAAGCACCCAAAAGTACCCATACATTGCGTTTTACCTGAGTAAAAATCGTGTCGATGTGCATGTAATCCCGCTTTTTCGGGATCTTGATCACCGTGACGGTATCGACCAGATTTTTGGCAAATACAATCCGTATGACCTGCTGAGCCGCGTATAAAGTGGTTCGTTCGCTGACGCCAATGAGCAGATGACGTTTAGAAATCATCATCACATCACCACCTTCCAGTGTTGAGCGGGTTATATCCCGATTTGTGTCGGAATCCAACAATAAAAATGCGTGCTCATTATCCGGTATTTCAATGATTTTATCTCTGTAATCAGCGAAAAGCGGGTGATTAAAAAAGATATATTGGGTTAACAACGCTTCACGAGTACGGGCCAGTTTTGCCGGTTTGTTGAGCAGGATATGATCGTTGATAACAATACCAATGTCGCGCGTAAAAATAAAATTAGGCAGGGGTGCAAACAGCATGGTATAATCTGGCAACGAGCCCGAAATCATGATTTTCGCCAATTCAGCCGGATCATATTCATTTAGTTGTTGCTGCGTTCGGAACGAGGTTCGTTCGATTCCGCAAATAGCCGCAATTAACTGCGTACGTATGGTTTCATCGGCCAGAATATCGACCAGTAGCGACTGAATATCAATAACTTTATCAGACTTAAAATAGTCGGTATGGTCGGGTTTGAAAAAGCCCCGATCCGAGCCCGGAGCGAGCGCATTAATTTTCCCGCGCACCTTGTCGGGGTCCAGAAAATAGAGCAGCAATTTAACGTAGTAATCGTACTCATCCCGGCGCATCATGTCCAGATGCACAATATCTTCGAAGAGCCAGTCCTGTGCTTTAGACGGAACAACCTTGCCCAATCCGCGGTCGGGGCTATGGATCAATAATCGTTTAAGGGTGCCAATTTCGGATGAAACCTGAAGGCCAACAGGCGTTTTTGTTTGCTGATTAGTTTCGGTCATTGGTCAAGTAATTATTGTCGATCGTGTATTGCACTTCCCGAAAGATAGGGCGTCATCCATAGCAGGTCGGGTTTGCAAGGTACTCGTTTGGCTATAGAAATGAAATTAGCGCTTCACTCACATAAGGTGAAAAACATACGTAGTTATCGCTCAACTACAATCGATTTACGCACCTGCGCACAAATTTGAGTATCTACCTAATTCTTACGAACAGCTCTTTTTAGCTAGCATATATTAACTATTAACTAGTAAACGAATCGATTAACTATTCAGAATACACTATACGGTTACGTAAAAGATTTAAGTAGAATCTACTATCCAGTGGCACATTATTTGAGAAGGAAACAATAAGTACACAAACAAACTATTTATGGTACACTAAAATTCTGTTTTCTGCTAATTTTTAACCTATAAACAGTTATTTTTCAAATTATCGGAATTGTAAACAGTCGGAAGGCACATTTTTTGACCACCCATAGTCAAGTTGATTAGATGTGACTTGAATATGCCGACTTCTACCTCCAAAAAAAATCTTTGGCTTATACTTACCCTGATCGGGGTAATTGCCTGTTCATTGCCAAGTTTAGGCCAAACCATTTCCGGAACAGTCTTCCGGGACTTCAATAGTGATGGTGTTTACGCTACCATACCGACCTCTGGGACGTTCACTTATGGTGAACCAGGAATAGGCGGAGTCACAGTCACCGCCTATAATGCTGCCGGAGCGGTGGTTGCAACCACTGTCAGCAGTACACTCACGTCCTCACTGGGTAGCTATACCCTTACAGGAATAAGTAGTAGTACTGCAGTAGCCTATAGGGTGGAATTTACGAATTTACCGTCAGGCTATTTTGAGTCATTTAGAGGATCTCCAGGCGGAGCTTTTGTTGCCAGTCGGTCATCTGTCCGATTCACGACAGGAGGAATCCCTGTAGGAGCAACGGCCAACACACTCAACTTTGGTATTAATTATCCCACTGACTACTGTCAGGCAGTTCCTGATTTTGTTGTTCCCTGTTATGTAAATGGTAACCCAGCTGGAGCAGGTACATCCGCTACGGAACCTGTACTGGTCACTTTACCCTATACAGCTACCAGTGGTGTGGGAAATACACTACAGGAAACAACTGTAGCCACCAATGTTAATATTGGTACTGTATATGGTGTTGCTTATCAAAAAGTAGCTAAAACGATATTTACCTCGGCCTTCGTTAAGCGGCACTCAGGTTTGGGAACAGGTGGAGCAGGGGCTATTTACGTTTCTCGGCCTTCCGGCACTACTTATGTCAGCACCTTATTTACGTCACTAACTACGGCGACGACAGCTCAATCGAGTTCAGCCATATCGGGTACTACCACTGTTGGCACAAACACAGCCAGAGGGCTTCCCGCTAATACCATCACCCCGAACAATGATCCAACTGTTTTTGACCAGGTTGGTAAGGCAGGCCTGGGTGATCTAGAAATTTCGGACGATGGTACTGAATTATACACGGTCAATTTAAGTGACCGACGATTATATCGAATTCAGATTCTTAATCCGAATACAACGACACCAACAGCGGGTACCATTACCAGCTATGCTATAACGCTTCCTACATCGACGACAACAGGCAGTCGATATCGCCCTTTTGCCTTGAAATATTACCGGGGCAAAGTATACGTGGGTGGTGTACATACTAATGAAGCCGTATCCACGACCATTAGTTTGGGGACAGGGTCGACGGGTGGCTCTACACCTTTGGTTGTTCGGGATACCTCGGGCATGAAAGGGTATGTGTATGAGTTCGACCCAAGTAACGGGTCATTCACCCAAGTGCTGGTATTTCCACTTACGTATCGTAAAGGAGCAACTAATAACGACCAGACAGGGGTTAGCCGTGCCGATCGCTGGCTTCCCTGGATGAGCCAACACCCAGGAACCGGAACGATCCCTAACCGTTTAGCTCGTAATGATGGAACCACTAGTATTAATGCCAGCTATCCACAGCCGCTCTTGGCAGGGATTGAATTTGATGTAGATGGCTCTATGATTATTAGCATACGAGACCGCTTTGGCGACCAATATGGTAATGAAAACTATCCTCCTAGTGGTACAAGCCCTCTAATTAGAGCTATTGCGGCTGGGGATATTTTACGGGCCGGCAAATGTAACCCTGCTGTTAATCTGTGGACTCTCGAGAACAACGCCAGTGTTTGTGGTGGAGTAGCGACAGCGGGAGCTAGTACGACACAAGGGCCTGGTGGTGGTGAATATTATTATGGTGATGCAGTAGCGCCTGGAGACAACGGTGGCCCTGGAGGAACGTTTAGAGCATATCACCTGGAGATGAGCGAGGGTGGTCTGGCCTTGCGTCCTGGCTCTGGCGAAGTCGCTTCTATCGTTATGGACCCAACGTTCAATTATGACGCGGGTGGTATTCGTCGCTTTAATAATACAACGGGTTGGGGAAGCCCTGCTACCAGTGTACAGATCTACCAAAGTGGGGATATTTCTACATACGGAAAAGCGAACGGGCTGGGTGATCTGGAGTTAAGCTGTAATATAGCACCTGTTGAAATTGGTAACCGTGTCTGGCTCGATTCCAATAATAATGGGATGCAGGATGCTGACGAACCGGCTCTAGCAAACGTCGTTGTTACCTTATCAGGACCGGGACTGAGTTCTCCGGTTAGCGTAACCACCAATACGGCAGGTGAATATTATTTTTCCAATTCCACCGATGCGCTCCCATCAGTAACGAGTACGGCTCATAGTCTGACAGGTCTAGTTTCTGGCGCTACCTATACCCTAACATTCCCGACCAGCGTTACAACGAGCAATGCCTATATCAGCAGCAAACCTAATTCAGCTACTGGGGCCAACGCGGATAATATTGATACAGACGCCAGTATTAATGGTATTATTACTTTTACACTTGGTGAGGCCGGTGAAAACAACTTCTCTTTCGATGTAGGCTATGCCCCTTGTGCTCCACCTTCGCTAACGGCAATTGCCAGTAGCGCCAGTGTCTGTCAGGGAGCAACCGAAACGTTAATCGCTCAGGTTAGCCCGGCGGATAGCTATACATATGCCTGGAGTGCGCCAGCTGGTGTTGTTCTGACTGGGGCCAATACGGCGACGGCAACGACATCGAGTTTGACAGCAACGGGTACCCGAACGTTTACCGTAACGGTTAGCAGCAGCCCAATCTGTTCGACTACAGCAACGGTATCAATTGTTGTGAATGCCTTACCAACACCAGCTCTAACATCGGCTACGATCTGCGCCGGACAAACGGCAACATTAACGGCCAGTGGAGGAACTTCCTACACGTTCTCAGCAGCGGGTGGTAGCGGCAGTTCACTAATCGTAAGTCCCACAATCACGACGGTTTACACAGTCACGGCAGTTAATGCAAATGGTTGCAGGAGTACAACGCCAGGCAGTGCCACCGTTACGGTCAATCAATTACCGACGGTGACGTTATCGTCGGCTACGATCTGCGCCGGACAAACGGCCTCGATCAGTGCTACAGCTGGCTTGACGTCGTATACATTAACCTCATCGTTGGGTTCCGTTACCAACACCTCTGGTGTCTTCTCTGTAACACCAACTGCGAACACGTCCTTTACGGTGGTCGGTCGAAACAGCAGCGGCTGTTCAGCGACGGCAACGAATACAGTGGTGGTCAACCCAATTCCAGTAGCTTCAGCAACCAGCACAACAATTACCTGTACCAGTTCAGCTACGGTTAGTGGTACTTCCAGCCTGACAGGTTCTACATACGCCTGGTCTGGGCCAAGTGGTTTCAGTTCGTCTTCGCAAAACTTTACGACAACCACCGCGGGTACATACACACTAGTTGTTACCAGCAATGGCTGTAGCAGCACTGCCGTAACGACGACGGTACTGTCTAACACGGCCGCACCCACGGTATCGGTTAATAACCTAACCTTGACCTGTGCGCAACCAACGGGTACACTCTCCGCAACGGTTTCGAATGCGACTTCACCGACTTACTTATGGAGTACCGGCGAGACTACATCATCTATTACTGTAAGCGCGGCTATCCCCTACTCGGTGACGGTCACCTCCAGCAACGGTTGCCGGGCAACTACATCGACAACCGTACAATCAAATACTGCGGCACCATCATTTTCTGTTAATAGTCTGACACTGACCTGCTCGCAACCAACGGGTTCACTGACGGTCAATGCTGTAGGTGTTGGCTATCTGTGGAGCACGGGAGCGATTTCCCAATCGATTAGTGTGAGTGCGGCTGGTCCGTATTCAGTAACGGTTACTGCACCGAATGGCTGTACGTCTACGACCACTTCCAATGTCGTGTCGAATACACTGGCGCCAACGGTATCGGTCAACAGTCTAACGCTGACTTGTGCTCAGCCAACGGGCATCTTATCAGCAACGACCACCAATGCGACCAACCCTACTTACCTGTGGAGTACAGGTGCCACCACCTCAACCATTGCCGTAGGTAGTGCTATTCCTTATAGCGTGACGGTGACGTCAACCAACGGCTGTTTCGGAACGACCTCGACGACAGTTCAGTCTAACACGACCGTACCTGCCGTATCTGTAAACAGCTTAACATTAACCTGCGCGCAACCAACGGGTACGCTATCAGCAACGGCTACGAACGCAGTCAACCCTACTTATTTGTGGAGTACGGGCGCCATTACCTCAACCATTGCCGTAGGCAGTGCCGGACCCTATAGCGTGACGGTCACTTCCAGCAACGGTTGTCAAGCCACTACGTCTACTACAGTGCAATCAAGCACGGGTGTACCAACGGTATCGGTCAACAGTCTAACGTTGACCTGCGCTCAGCCAACGGGCATCTTATCAGCTACGGCCACTAATGCAACCAACCCTACTTATTTGTGGAGTACGGGCGCGACCACGTCGACGATTGCAGTAGGTAGTGCTGAGCCATACTCCGTGACAGTAGCCTCGTCGAATGGCTGTTTTGCAACGGCTTCCACTGTAGTGCAGTCTAACACAACTGCTCCAGCTGTCTCTGTCAATAGTTTAACATTGACGTGCGCACAAACAACGGGTACGCTTTCGGTCACCGCTACGAACGTCACTTCACCTACGTATCTATGGAGTACCGGTGCGATAACGGCTTCGACTAGTGTCAGTGCAGCGGGGGCCTACTCGGTAACGGTAACCTCAGCCAACGGCTGTTCAGCAACCACTAGTACCACCGTACAATCCAATACAACCGCGCCATCCGTGTCGGTCAACAGCTTGACGCTGACTTGCGCCCAACCAACGGCTACCTTATCGACTACCGTTACGAATGCCACCTCTCCAACGTATCTGTGGAGCAACGGCGCGACCACGTCAGCCATTTCTGTATCGGCATCGGGTCCCTATTCGGTAACGGTCACTTCAGCCAATGGCTGCCGAGCGACCACCTCAACCACTGTCCAGTCGAATACAACTGTACCGGCAGTGAGTGTAAACAGCTTAACATTGACGTGCGCCCAACCAACGGCTACTCTGTCCGCGACGGCGACCAACGCAACTAACCCCACCTATTTGTGGAGTAACGGAGCCACAACGGCATCGATCAGTGTAAGTGCGGCTGGACCGTACAGTGTGACGGTCACCTCAGCCAACGGTTGTGTCGCCACCACTTCCACGACGGTTCAGTCCAACACGACGGCACCAGCCGTATCGGTTAACAGTTTGACGCTGACTTGTGCGCAACCAACGGGTACGTTGTCAGCTACGACGACCAATGCGACCTCTCCAACTTACTTATGGAGCAATGGTGCGACAACGGCCTCCATTAGTGTCAGTGCAGCGGGACCCTATAGTGTGACAGTAACTTCGGCCAATGGCTGTTCAGCGACCACCTCAACCACTGTGCAGTCGAATACGACAGTACCAGCGGTAACTGTAAATAGCCTGACCTTGACTTGCGCTCAATCATCAGGCACGCTCTCAGCCACCGCTACGAACGTTACTTTACCTACTTACCTATGGAGTAATGGCGCAACCACAGCCTCCATTAGCGTGAGCGTGGCTGGACCGTATAGCGTGACGGTCACCTCAGCAAATGACTGCTTCGCAACGGCTAGCACGACAGTACAGTCGAACACAGCGATTCCAACGGCAACAATTTCGGGCAATACGACCATCTGCCAGGGTAGCCTAACTACACTGACAGCTTCGGGCGGCACCTCTTATACATGGAGCACTGGCCAGACTACGAGCAGCATCTCAGTTAGTGTTAGTAACACATACTCAGTGACTGTTGCCACGGCTAATGGCTGTAGCAGCACAACTTCAGTTGCAGTAACGGTTAATCCGCTCCCAACCATTGCGATGACCTCCGCTACGATTTGTGAAGGTCAATCCGCAACGCTGGTCGCTTCGGGTGGTACGTCGTATACATTCTCGACAGGACTTCAGAATACGAACGGTCAGCTGGTTGTTACGCCGGGTACGACAACAGTCTATTCCGTAACGGCCACTGATAGCAACGGTTGCATAGGTTCTACCTCTCCGACTACTTCAGGTACGGCAACCGTCAATTCATTACCGGCTGCCAATGTAACGGCTAGTTCGACGACTATATGCGCTGGCGCATCGGTTACACTGACAGCCAGTGGCGGTACATCATATAGCTTCTCGACCGGTTCGTCAAACAGTGATGGCGTGCTGGTAGTGAGTCCGTCGACGAATACGATCTACTCAGTAACAGTCGCTAATTCGAGTGGTTGCCTGAGTACCACAAGCATCACCGTAACGGTTAATCCGGCCGCAACAGCAACCTTTGGCTCAGCTACGATCTGTGCGGGTGAATCGGTTACGCTGGTCGCTTCGGGTGGTACGTCGTACACGTTCTCGACCGGACTTCAGAATACGACGGGTCTACTGCCTGTGACTCCAGGGACTACGGCTGCATACTCCGTAACGGTAGCGAATGCGAGCGGTTGTCAGACTACGTCAGCGTCGCCAGGAACGTCGGCTACGGTAACTGTCAATTCATTGCCAGTGGCAGCTATGACGGCTAGTTCGGCAACGATCTGCGCAGGTCAGTCGGCAACAATCACAGCTAGTGGTGGTACCTCGTACAGCTTCTCGACGGGTGAAGTAAATACGACGGGCATATTGGTTGTCAATCCAATGACTACAACGCCGTACTCCGTAACGATTGCAAATGCGACTGGTTGCGAAAGCAGTACGTCGATCACGATCAACGTGAATCCTGTACCAACCCCAGCCTTTACGTCTGCTACGATTTGCGCAGGTCAATCGGCAACGCTGACAGCCAGTGGCGGTACGTCATACACCTTCTCGACAGGTGATGTCAATACAACAGGTACGCTGGTAGTGGATCCAACGACGACCACGACGTATTCAGTAACAGTGGCTAATTCGAGCGGCTGCATCAGCACCACCACATCGACAGTGAAGGTGAATGATTTGCCAACGCTAACGTTATCATCGGAAACGATCTGCCAGGGTCTGACAACGACGCTGGTCGCTACCCCAGGTTTCGAAACCTACATCTTCTCGGCTGGTTTAACACAGATCGGAAGCTCTAATCAGGCATCAAGCTCAACGGCTGGCACGTACTCGGTAACAGCCATCACAGCAGACGGTTGTTCAGCAACAGCGATCGGTTCGATCACGATCAATACGAATCCAGTGGTTCAGCTCACGTCAGCTACGATCTGTACAGGTCAGTCAGCAACGCTGACCGCCACGGCAGGATATACGACCTATGTATTCTCAGCCGGATTAATTCAGATCGGTTCGTCGAACGCAGCCGTCGGAACAGTTGCGGGTACCTATAGCGTGACAGCTACTTCCGTTGGCTGTAGCGGAACAGGTGTTGGTTCGATTACGATTGCACCATACCCAACCGCAACATTAACCTCCGCTACGATCTGTGCAGGTGAATCGGTTACGCTGGTTGCTACGGGTGGTACGCTCTATACGTTCTCCAATGGCACTTCAAATACCACGGGTCTGTTAGAAGTGACGCCAACCATTACGACAACCTATTCCGTAACGGTAGCCAATGCGGCTGGCTGCGAAAGCACTACGATTGGTTCAGTTGTCGTCAACGATCTACCGATTGCCGAAATGACCTCAGCGACGATTTGCGTAGGTCAGTCGGCAACACTAACAGCAACAGGTGGTACCTCGTACAGCTTCTCGAATGGCACAAGTAACACAACGGGTCTGCTAGTTGTGGATCCGACGGCAACGACTCCGTACTCGGTAACGGTAGCTAATGCTAGTGGCTGTATCAGCACCGCGACAGGAACCGTGGCAGTCAATAGCCTGCCAATCGCGAACCTGACATCAGCGACTACCTGCGAAGGTCAATCCGTTACGCTAACGGCTTCAGGCGGCACGTCGTATGACTTCTCGACGGGTGATAGTAACCTGACGGGCCTACTCGTTGTAAGTCCAAATTCGACAACGGCTTATTCAGTGACGGTGACGACTGCCAGTGGTTGTGTGAGCACGACAACAGCGACGGTGATGGTGAATCCAATACCAACGATTGTGACGAGTGTATCCTGCAATGGCATTGCAACCTACACAGTTAACTTCACCGCTACAGCGGGAGCTTCTGTTTCGGCTTCGGCAGGTACATTGGCAGGTAACCAAATTACTGGAATCCCATCTGGCCAGATCGTGATGATTACGGTAACACTTAATGGATGTACGGAAACACAGCAAGTTTCTCAAAACTGTTCTTCCAATGCAGCAAGTCTGGGCAACTACGTCTGGAATGATCTGGATAAAGATGGTATTCAAGATGCTGGCGAACCACCCATTCAAGGAGTCACGGTTACATTGTATGTCAATGGCGTGGCCTCTCTGACCACAACAACAACGGACGCTACGGGTAGCTATTCCTTCACCGGATTGACACCAGGCAGCAGCATTAGTTATGCGGTAGGATTCACCACGCCAGCAGGTTACACAGCTACACTGGCCAATCAGGGAAGTGATGATGACGAGGACTCTGACGCCGATCCGATTACAGGCATTACTCAATCGGTAACACTGGCCAATGGTGAAGCCAACCTGTCGCTGGATGCAGGCTTCTATATCAAACCGGCTAGCATTGGTGACTATGTCTTCCAGGATAACAATAAAGATGGTATTCAGAATACAGGGGATACACCGCTGGAAGGCGTAACGGTAACACTGTATGTCAATGGAGTACCAACGTTAACGACGACGACCAATGCTTCTGGATTCTACTCCTTCACCGGACTAACTCCGGGCAGCAGCACAACGTACTCGGTTGGTTTCACGGCTCCATCAGGCTACACCGCTACCCTACCGAATCAGGGTGGCGATGATGAAAAGGACTCTGATTTTGATCCGATTACAGGCCGAACACAGTCATTCACACTGGCACCAGGTCAGGTTGACAATTCGATTGATGCAGGCTTCTATCCGCTGTCAGCTGGCCTGGGCAACTTCGTCTTCGAGGATGTGAATCACAACGGGCAGCAGGATACGGGTGAGCCGGGTATTCCGAACGTAACGGTGAGTCTGATTTCTTCAGGTACACTGGTTGCTTCTACGATAACCGATGCCAACGGCGCATACACCTTCCCCGGCTTGACGCCAGGTATACCGTACTCCGTGAGCTTTACAGCTCCGACCGGCTACTCAGCTACCTTGCAAAATACAGGCAGCGATGTAACTGACTCAGATGGCGATCCAGCAACAGGTCTAACCGGCGTGTATAGTCTGACAGCCAACGAGTACAATCCGACGGTCGACATGGGGTACTATCGACCTGCTTCCCTAGGTGACTATGTATTTGCTGATAGGAATAATAACGGCATCCAAGATGGACCAGATACTCCGTTGCAAGGAGTGATCGTCACGCTGATCAGTAATGGTACGGTAGTCGCTACTACGACCTCGGATGTGAATGGTGCTTACTCCTTCACTGGATTGACAACAGGTACCCCCTACTCGGTGAGCTTCACGGCACCAGCAAATTACACCGCGTCGACTCCGCTGTCAGGCACCAACAATGCGCTTGACTCAGATCCGATCAACGGTATCACCGCTTCGCTCACACTGGCTTCAGGCGAGAACAACACCACGATAGATGCGGGCTTCATTCCACCAACGGCCGGTCTGGGCAACTATGTCTGGAACGATGTTGACCACGATGGTATCCGCGATCCGAGTGAACCTGTACTGGCCGGTGTAACGGTAACGCTTTACATCAATGGAGTCGCTTCGATGACCACGACGACGGATGCAACGGGCTTCTACTCCTTCACCGGATTGACGCCGGGTAACAGCTTGAGCTATGCAGTTGGATTCTCCGCACCCAACGGATTTACAGCGACGATTCCAGGACAAGGGCCAGATGATACGCACAACTCAGATATCAATCTGAATACGGGTATTACGCAGCCAGTCTTCTTATCGCCAGGTGAGTTCAACAACGATCTGGGTGCTGGCTTCTACATCCCAACGGCCGGTCTGGGCAACTATGTCTTCGCTGACAATAACCAGAATGGTATTCAGGATGCGGGCGATACGCCAATTCAAGGAGTAACCGTGACCTTGCTGTCATCAGGTACGGTAGTCGCAACGACGATAACGGACGCTACGGGTAGCTATTCCTTCACTGGATTGACGCCGGGCACACCGTACTCAGTCAGCTTCACAACACCTGCTGGCTACTCGGCAACCCTACAGAACATCGCCAATGATGCTACCGATTCGGATGGCGATGCAACGGGTCTGACGGGTGTGTATAGCCTCACGGCGGATGAGTATAACTCAACGGTCGACATGGGATATTACCTGCTCACCCCGACCCTCAGTCTGGATAAATTTGTCAGCCGATCGAAAGCAGAGGTTGGCGAGATTCTGAGCTACACCGTTGTACTGGCCAACTCAGGCAATGCCATCGCGTCGAACATCGTAGTTCGGGATTCGAGTACAATTGGCTTAGCGTATGTAGCTAACTCGGCTTCGGCTCCGGCAGGTACAACCTTCACACAAGGCATCCCTGTCAGCACCTGGACCGTAGGCACGATCAATCCTGGACAAAGCTTAACGCTGACCTTCCAGGCCAAAGCGGATAGTACGGGTATCCTATACAATACGGCTACCATCCCTGGCGATACGGCTCGTGTTTGTACGTCGATTCCTGTACATATATGTGCCGGTACACCGTACACGTTCCAGTTGAGTGTTCCTGCCAGTCGATCCAGCTACCAGTGGTATAAAGATGGTATCGCAATACAGGGCGCAACCAGCAATACGCTGGATGTAAGTGCACCAGGTTCGTATAGTTTGAGCGTCGACAACGCCGTTGGTCTGTGTTCTGACTTTAGTTGCTGTCCGTTTATTGTTGTAGAGGATTCGGTGCCAAGCTTCACTGCGAAAGCCATACCGGCGACCTGTATTGGCAATACGGTACAGTCTAACGGGCAGCTTGTGTTGAGCGGATTCCAGGTGGGTAATACCTGTCAATTCTCGGAAGGCGCTACATTCAACCCAGCGACGGCTTCGCCAGTTGCAACGATCCCAGCGAATGGCGTCATCGCAAACAATCTGGGTACTCCAGCAGTCGCTCAGCCATACACGATTCGGGTTTACAATGCTTCGGGTTGTTACTCAGACGTTACCGTGTTGCTGCTGCCAACCATCTGCGGATGCGCTCCGGACATCTGCGTACCATTTGTGATTCAGCAGACCAAACGCCCGGCACGTATTGGTGATCCTCGCTAATCGCAGCATTAACTAAAGCAGAACCCCCACGGAATCGACTGATTTTGTGGGGGTTCTGCTTTAGCTGAACCATGAGTTCTGTATTTATTACTCAGCCCTCGAAGAGGATTGTTTACTAAAACGATTCTCTTTTTACTGATTTAATACATTCAACTTGTAATATTCATTTATTCGATAACAGTATATTATATGGCACACTATTTGAGCATACAATAGTTACAAAATTATCTATACAATAAAATTTACTCCGCATATAACTTTACCAATATACCGATTAGTAAGTACACCATCTTTAACAATTTATTACTGAAAGGCATTCTTTTTGTCAAGACTATAGATGAGTATCCATCGTGTAGCTTGAACATCTATGCCTATTTTTACTAAAAGAATTTTCTATTCTTTTTTGCTTTTTTTTATTGCCTGCGAAGTAACCCCACTCACCAGTTTAGCCCAAACCATAAGCGGAACAGTATTCCGAGATTTTAACGCGAACGGCACCCAACAAACTTATGAACCGCCTATTGCAGGAGTCGAAATCCGTGTTTTTAATGCATCAGGTGCAAACGTTACGCCCGGCACAGTTGGCACATCTCAGGCCAACGGTAGCTATTCAATAACCCCGACTACGGGGGCGGGTAATTATCGAATCGAGTTTACCGTTCCTACATCTCTCAACTTCCTTTACGAAAGCTTTCACCAGGTAGCAGGCGCAGGAACCGCCATTCAATTTGTCAGTACAGGAACATCAGGCATCAATTTCGCCCTAAGTGCCCGTACGGATTACTGCCAGGATGCTCCCCCACTCACGACATCCTATTATGTCAGTGGCGATCCATTGGCAATGGGAAGTTCGATTGCCAATGAGCACACGATGGTCTCTCTACCCTTCTCAGCTACTGGTGCCACGCCGTCTGTTTCTCCCCTTGCCGATGCCTATCAGATTGGTAGTATCTGGGGATTAGCTTTCCAGCGAGAAACCAATAAACTTTTTTCAGCCGCTTTTCTAAAGCGACATACAGGATTAGGCCCTGCCGGACTAGGTGGTATTTATGTAACGACAACGAGCGGTACACCTTCTACATCGACCTATGTTGATCTGGAAGAAGCGCCGTTCAGTCTGACCTTAGGTGCGTCAGTAGTTGGCACCCGAACATTACCCTCAAGCGGTACGGTATCGAGTAACGACGACACAGCATTCGATGCCGTTGGCAAGGTTGGATTGGGGGGATTGGCCTTATCGTCCGATGGAGCTACGCTATACGCAGTTGATTTATTTAACCGTCAGTTGCTTGCTCTCGCTGTTGGCAATCCTGTAAAAGCGACACTCACAGCCTCCGACTTAACTAAAATCTCTATCCCTGACCCAGGATGTACGAATGGTGTTGCCCGTCCTTTTGCGGTTCATGTTCACGATGGGAAAGTGTACGTGGGAGTTATTTGCACTGGGGAGACATCGGGTACCAATGCTGACTTGTTTGCGCATATCTACATAATGCCTGAACAGGGTACAATGCTTTCGACCAGCCCGACGTTTAGCTTCCGACTCAATTACTCCAAGGGGAAGATTCATACGAATGATGCTGTTCTAGGATCTGCCTGGGAAACCTGGACAACTACGTTTAGCGGCTTGCATCTGGGCGCGCAAATTACGGCTGGAACTCGCATTGCTCGTCCTCAGCCTATTCTTTCTGACCTGGATTTCGCCGATAATGGCGATATGATCCTGGGGTTCATGGATCGTGGCGGGCATCAATTAGGTTATAAACAGCGTAATCCTACTCAGCCTTCAGTTCCCCCTTATTTTAATGGCTATATCGGAGGAGATCTGTTACGGGCTCATTTCGATGGTACAAACTGGGTTCTGGAAAATAATGGCGTAGTCGGATCACTGGTTACCGCGAGCGACAGTACGGGTCAGGGACCGGGGCAGCCTATTGCTGGGGGATATACGTCCGGGAAAGAATTTTTCTACGAAGAAAACTATGCCGAAGCATCCGATATTCATCAGGAAACAGCAATGGGTAGTATCGCTATTGTACCCGGTCATAATCAGACGATAGCTACCGTTATTGACCCAATCAGTATTTGGGCCGGCGGTTTCACCCGATTCAATAACACGACAGGGGCCGGTCCCACGGAAGAGCGGGTGCAACTTTACTCTACAATCGCTACGGGGACGGGGCCAGCTGAAGGTGGCAATCCAGCTACTTTTGGGAAAACCAATGGTTTAGGTGATATCGAACCGCTTTGTTCGCCCGCGCCGATTGAAATTGGTAACCGGGTCTGGTTTGACAAGAACGACGATGGGATACAGGGGCCTGATGAGCCGGGTCTTGCAGGTCTGCGCGTTACATTATCTGGCACCGGGCTAAGTTCACCGGTCAGCGTTACGACGGATGCCTATGGCGAATATTATTTCACAAACAATACGGGTACAACCACAACAGGCTACGCCTATAGCCTTTCGCTAACCAGTGGAGGTTCGTATACAATCAGCTTTCCGACCAGCTTTAGCACGTATAATGTAAGTACCAAACCCAATTCTGCTTCAGGTAGCAACGCCGATAATATCGATACGGACGCCAACGGAACCGGTCTTATTTCCTTTACGATGGGCGGATCGGGTGAAAATAATTACTCATTCGACGTTGGTTACACATCCATTGAACCAGTTTGTAATCTAGTTACCACAGCCATTCCCGGACCTTGTGTCAATGAGGTGTATTCCACCACTATCGTCGTCCAGATGACCAATCCACCCAATGGCATACTGAACGTCGCTGATAATCAGTTCCGATCTACCTATGCGGTCGACGAGGCTACGGGTACTGTTAGCCGGATCGTAGTATTCAATAACCTACCTGCCAATGGAGCTATTCATGCGGTAGGTGCGGTGATTAATGGAAGCACTCGAACCTGTACCACACAAGGCACTTCTTACACAGCTCCTACATCCTGCTTACCACGCGTCGCCGTAACCGCCAATCCGGGAGCGTGTAGTCCAGCAACCAATACTTATAGTGTAACAGGTAGTATCTCGCTGACCAATGCCTCAGCAGGCACCGTAACTGTCTACCTTGATAATGTACGCTCAGCTACGATTGCTGTTAGTGCGGGGGCTACTTCGGTTCCTTACTCGCTGACAGGATTGCTTTCGGGTACGGGCAATCATACAATAGCGGCTGAATTTGGATCAGTAGATAATACAGCTACATACTCGGCACCGGCCTCCTGCTCCGTAACTCCGGTTTGTTCAATCAGTGCCGTAGTCAATCCGGGATCATGCCAGGCGGCTACCAATACGTTTTCCAATACGGTTGTCGTAACAGTCTACAATCCAACAGCAGGATCAATTACTATTCGCGATGGCAACCAGTCGGCCATATTTTCTACCACAGCCAATATACCGAACTCATTTACAGCTGTGTTTCCGGGATTCATAGCCAACGGAGCCAACCGGAGTGTTATCACTACGCTTCCCGGCTGTTCAACAACGACAACTGCCTACTCAGCCCCGAACTCCTGCTCAGTGTCTCCTATATGTTCACTGACTGCCACAGTCAGCCCTGGTATATGTCACTCGGCGACGAACGCGTATGATGCAATCGTGGTCATCAATCTGACTAATGCCAGTTCAGGAACACTTTCGGTGAGCATTTCTGGAGTGGCCCCGATTAGACAACGAATAACTGCGGGTACGACTTCACTAACAGTCATTGTCCCTAATTTAATGTCTGATGGGGCTACTCATATTGCAACAGTTAGTTTACCAGGGTGCAGTACTACAACGGCAACGTATAACGCCCCCGAATCCTGTACACAACCAACAGGCAACCAACTAATTATAACTAAAGTTGTCGATAAAACCAGAGCCAAACAAGGCGACATTCTCACCTATTCCCTAACGCTGACCAATATAGGTTCTACTACGGCTACCAACGTCGTCGTGCGCGATTCGGCCTCTACGGGACTAACGTATCTTGCCAATTCATCACTTGTTCCTACCGGAACAACCTTTAATTCGGGGATTCCAGTTAGCACCTGGGTTGTAGCTCAGGTAAGTCCGGGTCAGAGTTATACGGTTAGTTTCCAGGCACGGGTCGATAGTACAGGAATCCTTTACAGCCGGGCCACCATCCCCGGCGATACCGCTGTTACCAGTACGTCAGTGCCTGTAATTGTCTGCAAGGGTGATACTTACTTATTTCGGCTCTCCGTGCCAGCGGGCAAAACTTCTTACCAGTGGTTTAAAAACGGCGTTGCCATTCCCAATGCAACGACCAATACGCTGGATGTGAGTACGCCAGGTAGTTATAGCCTGGCCGCCGATAGCCTGGCCGGACAATGCCCTAGCTTCAGCTGTAGTCCCTTCATCATTGAGGAAGATACTCTGCCTACGTTTCAGGCAATAGCCTATCCCGTCAGTTGTCTGAGAGCAACTCCCCAGACGAATGGGCAAATCGTTTTGACTAATTTCCGGACGGGCTACACCTACCAATATTCCGCAGGGATCAATTTTAATGAATCGGCGGTGTTGTCAGGCGTAGCGAAATCGATTCCGGTCAATGGAATCATCGCCAATAATCTAACTAATCCATCTTCTGTCCAGGCGTATACAATTCGGGTTTATAATAGTTCAGGCTGTTATACCGATGTCACAGTAACACTTAATCCGACTGTATGTACCTGCCCAGCGGAAGTCTGTGTTCCGCTGGTTATCAAACAAACAAAAGGGACAAAACCCAAACGGTAATCGTACTTAGTGCTGGTAAACGCACGAAAGCCTGTCTGAAATTTCGGATAGGCTTTCGTGCGTTTAAGGAGTTGACTACCCTGGTTTTATGTGAATAAATCCATTTCAAAATGTGAAGATTCATTCATACAAGGCTTTTTTATAATCTTTCTTACATTTTAAAAGTACTAATTAGTTTACTATATACCTGTTTTACTATCTTAAAAAATACTGGCACGGCATTTGTGGTATGGGCTTCTCGATAAACAAAACGATTGTTTGTTGACATAACCCAGCAACGCTACGATATGCCTAACCCAGTGATTGTACTTCACTATCCATTCAGGAACAAGGCCATACTGAAAGCCAGTACTGAATCGATTCCTGCAATTGTGACCTATCCATATCGAGCGATAGGATGTGTGCTGTTGACTCCAGTAGTCCAGATCCTGGCAACAAAATCAGGACTACTTACCAAACCCTGGCGACCAACTACCGGCTAGCGACTCAATTCATCAACTTTTCTTGTAGGCTTCATTATTAGCCCGATAAACTCGGCGGTTAACTTTTCATCCCATTACTTTAAATTATTTACATATGCTCACTTATACAATTATATCGTATTCGTATGCACGAGCAAAACAGAAACGGCCTTTTTTTCTAACCAGATTCTCTCAAACAGCCCGTTTTCTGTTCGCATTGCTCCTGCTTATGCAACTACCTGTCGTGAGCATAGCGCAATGTATTTCCAGCTCAACGTTAACAGCGGCCTTAACGTCCAGTAATGACGATGCCATTCAATCCGGTGCCAATGTTTCTACAGAAACCTCTTCATTATCCTTTGCTAATCAATACATTGGCCTGCGTTTTCCCTCAGTCTACATTCCTAAATCGGCAACCATTACCAGTGCCTATATCCAGTTTACCGGTAGTAGCCCTGCAACGGGTGCCAACGTGTCGAACGTGGGAATCCGAGGACATAGTGTAGCTAATTCATCCTCCTTTACAGCTGCTACTGGCTCGAATGAACTTTCTACTCGTTATCTGACTGCTCCCACATCGGCTTCGCTTAACTGGTCAGAAGATACACCCTGGGCTAGTGGAGTGCAAGGTGCCAGTACACCTGATCTTGCAGCGATTGTCCAGGAAATCGTTAACCGCTCAGATTGGAAACCAAACAACGCCATTACGATTCTGTTTGATGCAACTTCGGCCACAGGAGGGCCTTCTGCCAGAGCTTATGATGACCCTCTTCACAAATCGCCCAGACTGATCGTCACCTTCAAAGCGGCTACTTCTTTATCGATCATTCCCACTGTATCGGGCTGTTTTAATACCACCGCCGGGAGCCGGGCAACGGTTAGTACCGAGATTCGATGGACAGATGCGCCAGCAAACGATAGCCTTATCGTTATGCTGGGAAGCCAACGCCTATCCATTATGCCCGGAGTCGATACGATTGGTTTCTATGATGCCGGTGACATGCCTTATATGACGCTGGTTCGGTTCGAATTTGCATCTCCCCAAGTCCTTACGTTCGAAATTCCCGCCGATGGATCAGCAGGAACGGTCACTACATTTTTCAAAAGCAATACCGCTTGCACAGCCTCAGCGACTTACACGGCCCCAGCGGCCTGTCCCGCTTTTGTCTGTACGCCCGGCACTGATCTGAGTGGCACAGCTTTCAATGACTTCAATGCTGATGGTATTAAAAATGCCGGAGAAATAACGGGCATACCGGGTGTCACGGTGAAGGCTTATGACTGTGCCGGTGGGGTTTATACGGCTACTACCGATGCAAATGGCCAATACAAACTGACAATTCCGGTAGCCAATTATCCGGTACGGGTAGAATTTACCAATCTGCCTGCAGGGTATCTTGCCCAAGGTACACCGAATGGTGCAGATGGTCGTACAACGGTTCAATTCCTGACAGCTCCCGATTGCGGAGTTGATTTTGGTATGTCGGACCCAACGAATTATTGTCAGAACAATCCGAAGATTTTTGTTCCCTGCTACGTAAGCGGAGATCCATTAATAGCCGGAGCTGCCAATGCGAGCGAACTACCTGCTTTTGTATCAGTCAATTACGCCGATTACTCCATCGCTACCAGTTCGAATACCTATTCGAATTCAAACCTTTCAAACCCGCTGGCGATTGCGAAAGCCAAGCAAGTTGGTTCGCTATGGGGTACGGTTTATAATCGCCAAACCAAAACTATTTTTACATCCGCTGTTTTGCGTCGGCAATCTGGCCTGGGACCTTTAGGATTGGGTGGTATCTATACCATCAACCCGGCCACAAATACGGTCACCAATTTCCTGGATGTCACTAGCATTGGTATCAATGTGGGTTCGAATTCGGTAAGCTCGAATTCGGTTCGGGGCTTATCGAGTAACCCCGCAACGAACAGTCACGATGCCACTGTTTTTAGTCAGGTTGGTAAGTTCGGTATTGGTGGAATTGCCCTCTCCTCGACTAACAATCAACTGTATTTCGTCAATCTGTTCGACAAAAAAGTTTATGGTCTGGACATCACCGCTTATAACACAGGTGGAACTGCCCCGACTACCTTTACGTCATTTCCTATTCCCAGCGGCTGTTCAGCAGGCAGCAATTCACGTCCCTGGGCTATAAAATACCACAGTGGAAAAGTATATGTTGGCGTCGTTTGCGACGGTGCTGAATCCGATAACCGATCCGATTTGCGGGCTTTCATCTATGCCCTCGATCCAACCAGTGGTTCGTGGACCACGGCCTTCGATTTCCCACTCACCTACCCCAAAGGTCCATCTATTTTGTTCGATAACCCCAGCAATGGGACAACGTCCAGCAACTGGCGCACCTGGACAGATACGTTCAGCGAAGTAGTCAATACGGATGGCTATTATTTAACGCGTAGCCAGCCAATTCTATCATCTATTGAGTTCGATGTCGATAATTCGATTGTCATGGCTTTTGCCAACCGGACGAGCTTACAGGGTGGGGCTGAAACCTTCAGTACAAATACAAATGATGCGAATGTTTACTATACGATCAGTGGAGGAGACATTCTGCGCGCTGCGAATAAAAACGGAATTTATACACTGGAGAACAATGCCAAAGCAGGAGGTGCTACGGGTTCTTTTCCTAATAATAACCAGGGTCCGGGATTAGGGGAGTTTTACGATGACAACTTCTTTCATTACTCGATTTTAGGGTATGCGGAAAATGCACTCGGAGGATTGGCCCTGCGACCTGGTTCTGGAAACGTAGTCACCTCTGCCATGAGTCCCCTGAACGAATTTCAGGATGGCACTGCCGGTTATGGTTTCCGCCAGTTGTCGAATACAACCGGTGCTGTACAGTCGTCTTACATTGTTTATCAGGATAATAATTCTCAAAAATCGGTAAGTCTGGGCGATTTTGATTTAGGTTGTTCTACGCCTTCTTTTATCGAGATTGGAAATCGGGTTTGGATCGACACGGATAGTGATGGGCTTCAGGATCCCTGCGAGTCAGCATTAGCAGGGGTGAATGTATCGCTCTATAAATCAGGCACTCTCATTGCCTCCACCACCACGAATGGAAATGGGGAATATTATTTCTCATCGAAAAGCAAACTCACCAGCGGCACATGGAGCGGCACTGGTGCTGACACAACTTTATTGGCCAATACGGCTTATCAGATAGCGTTTGGCAATGGACAATTTACTAACAACGGGCTTACAATCGGCAATTTCCGGTATCAGCCTGCCACAGCGTTTAGTACAACCCCAACTGCCAGTACATTGAATGATTCCAATGTTCAACTCGCAAGCATTGGTGGCAATACACTTCCTGTTGCCAATGTTACTACGGGCGATCTGGGTTCGGTCAATCATACGATCGATGCAGGATTTGTTTGTCTGCCTCCTTCTGTAGCGACTATAAGTGCGACGCCTGCCATCTGCGCTGGTCCTTCGGCAAGCCCGAACAGTGCCCGCATTGATTTGAGTGGTCTTCAAAACGCCGAAAAAGCGTATCTATACACAACAGGCCCTGCCCCTGCCTACACCGCTGTCGGTGGACAACCAATATCGACGTCGGCCGTTTCATTTACTGGCCTGGCTGATCCAGCAACAGTTGCGGGTCAGAGTTACTCAATTATTATTTACAATACTCCTACCTGCTCGACAATTGTGACGGTTAACTTACCTCAGGCGGTTTGCGGCCCCTGTGCCATGACGTTAACGGCTAATCCACAGGCTTGCCAGGGTGCAACGAACAGCTATGCTCTAACCGGTACCATCAGCCTGACCAGCGCTGTACCAGGAACTATTACAGTAACTGACGGAAGTACGACAGTTACCCTCTCCGTAACGTTAGGCCAAACGTCAGTGCCTTATTCATTGACTGGCCTACTGGCTGGTACTGGCAGCCATACGGTCACAGCCTCTCTCCCGAACTGTAGCACAGTTAATTCTACTTATTCAGCTCCAGCCTCCTGTTCAGTAGCTCCCGTTTGTTCGATTAGTGCCGTGGCTACGGCGGGTATCTGTGCTTCAGCAACCAATACCTATGATGCACGAGTAGTAGTCAACCTGACCAATGCTACTTCTGGAACACTCTCGGTGAGCATTCCCGGCGCAGCGCCAGTCAGCCAAACAATGACGGCAGGCACGACTTCGTTAACCGTAGTCGTGCCTGGCCTAACATCAGACGGAGCCATCCACACCGCGACCATCAGTCTGCCCGGTTGTGGATCGACCACCGCTAATTACTCAGCTCCAGCCTCCTGTTCGGTAGCGCCGGTTTGCTCGCTAACGGCGACCGCTACGGCAGGCATCTGTGCTTCGGCGACCAATACGTATTCAGCCAATGTGGTCATCAATCTAACCAATGCTAGTTCTGGTACACTTTCGGTGAGCATCCCCGGTGCGCCTTCTGTCAGTCAGTTGGTAACCAGCGGCACTACCTCGTTAACGGTAATCGTTCCTGGCCTGACTTCCGACGGAACCAGCCACACCGCAACGGTGAGTCTACCCGGCTGTGGGTCGACGACGGCCAATTATACATCCCCAATCTCCTGCTCAGTAGCGTCTATCTGTTCGATTAATGCTGTGCCAACGCAGAGTTTATGCCAGGCGGCTACCAATACGTTTTCCAATACGGTTGTTGTGACAGTCAACAATCCAGTAGCGGGATCGATCACTATTCGCGATGGTTCCCAGACGGCTACGTTCTCCACGACAGTCAATATGCCGAATACATTCACGGCTGTCTTTCCGGGAATTGTTTCTAATGGAGCCAGCCGGACTGTGGTTACTACATTACCCGGCTGTTCAACTTTGCTCACGACCTATACGGCCCCAACTTCCTGTTCGGTAGCGCCGGTTTGTTCGCTCACGGCAGCCGCCACAGCAGGCATCTGTGAGCCAGCCACCAATACGTATTCAGCCAATGTGGTGGTCAATCTGACCAATGCCATATCAGGAACGCTCTCAGTAAGTATTCCGGGCGCAGCGCCAGTCAGCCAAACACTGACGGCAGGCACGACTTCGCTAACGATAGTCGTGCCTGGCCTAACATCAGACGGAGCCATCCACACCGCGACCATCAGTCTGCCCAGTTGTGGGTCTACCACCGCCAACTACTCAGCTCCGGCTTCCTGTTCGGTAGCACCGGTCTGCTCATTGACTGCCGCAGCTACGGCGGGCATCTGTACGCCAGCCACCAATACTTATTCGGCTAATGTGGTGGTGAATTTGACCAATGCCATATCAGGAACGCTCTCGGTGAGCATTCCCGGCGCATCTGCTGTTAGCCAAACGCTGACGGCAGGCACGACTTCGTTAACCGTAGTCGTACCAAGCTTGACGTCGGATGGCGCGATTCATACAGCTACTATCAGTCTGCCCGGTTGTGGATCGACCACCGCTAATTACTCGGCTCCAGCCTCCTGCTCAGTAGCACCTTGTTCATTGACTGCCGCTGCTACAGGGGGTATCTGTGCTTCTGCGACGAATACGTATGATGCACGAGTGGTAGTCAACCTGACCAATGCAAGTTCCGGTACCCTTTCGGTCAGCATTCCGGGAGCCTCACCCATCAGTCAAACTTTAGCTGCGGGAACGGCTTCGTTGACAGTAATTGTGCCCAGTCTAACTTCCGACGGAGCTATCCACACGGCTACGATTAGCTTACCCGGCTGTGGTAGCACTATTGCGACCTATACCGCTCCGGCTTCCTGCTCAGTAGCTCCGCCTGTCTGCGCAGTTTCGGCCACAGCAACTGCGGGTATGTGTGCCTCGGCGACGAATACCTTCACAACTACAGTGAAGATTAACGTAACAAATCCTGTTGCGGGAACACTTACAGTCACAGATGGTGCTTTGGGACAGACTATTGTCGCGACAGCCAGCAGCGGAGTAACGGCATATACTGTTGTTTTCCCTGGAATAACCTCCGATGGTGCTAGCCATACCGTAACGATTAGTCTCCCGGGATGTTCAACGACTTCTACTACCTATACCGCCCCTGGGTCATGTACTCAACCCGTTGGCACACAGTTATCTATTAGCAAATCGGTTAGTAAAGCCAAAGCTAAATTAGGCGAAACCTTAACGTATACTCTTATCCTTACGAACGCAGGTTCGACCACGGCTACTCATGTTGTCGTGAAAGATTCTACGTCTACGGGCTTAAAATATGTTGCCAACTCGGCGACTGCCCCCGTCGGTACAACGTTCGTTCAGGGTTCGCCAATTAGTACCTGGACTGTAGGTGCCATTGCACCAGCGCAGAGCCTTACGCTAAGTTTCCAGTCTAGTATTGATAGTACAGGTATTCTCTACAATCAGGCGTCTATACCAGGCGACACCGCTACCGCTTGTACATCAGTGCCTGTCCAGGTTTGCACAGGCGATACATACCTATTCCGTCTTACTGCTCCAACGGGTCGACTTAGTTACAAATGGTATCGAAACGGCGTACAAATTGTCGATCAAACGACCAATATTCTAAATGTTACCACGCCAGGTAGTTATAGCCTGGCCGCCGACAGCCTGGCCGGACAATGTCCCAGCTTTAGTTGCTGCCCATTCATCATTGAGGAGGATACCCTACCAACGTTCCAGGCCATGGCGATCCCTGTCAGTTGTGCGTCTAACACTCCCCAGGCAAATGGTCAGATTGTCTTAACTAATTTCCGAACGGGTTATACGTACCAATATTCGGCAGGCCTTGATTTTAATGAAAGCAGTCCTTTATCAGGAGCGGCACAAGTGATTCCAGCGAATGGTGTGATTGTGTCTACTTTGGCCAATCCAGCTTCGAGCCAACCATATACGGTTCGCGTTTACAACAGTTCCGGCTGTTATACAGATGTCACGGTAACGCTAAACCCAATAACCTGCAGTTGCTCGCTCACTGCAGTTGCTACAGCAGGGATCTGTGCCTCAGCGACCAACACCTATTCAGCTAATGTGGTGGTAAATTTGACCAATGCGAGTTCGGGAACGCTCTCGGTGAGTGTTCCTGGCGCAACGCCTGTGAGCCAAACAATAGCCGCGGGCACTACGTCTTTAACCGTAGTAGTGCCTGACCTGGCATCGGATGGAACCAGTCATACGGCGACCATCACTCTGCCCGGTTGTGGGTCTACCACCGCCAACTACACCGCACCGGTTTCCTGTTCAGTAGCGCCGGTTTGTTCGTTGACAGCCGCAGCTACGGCGAGCATCTGTACTCCAGCTACGAATATGTATGATGCCCGTGTGGTGGTCAACCTCACTAACGCTACTTCCGGTACGCTCTCAGTGAGTGTTCCGGGAGCCTCACCCGTCAGTCAAACAATGACAGCCGGTACTACTTCGCTAACGGTAGTCGTACCAGGCTTGACGTCGGATGCTGCGATTCATACAGCGACCATCAGTCTACCTGGTTGTGGCTCGACTATTGCTACTTACTCAGCTCCGGCATCCTGCTCAGTAGCGCCGGTTTGCTCGTTAACCGCAGCAGCTACCGCTGGCATCTGTGCTTCGGCGACCAATACGTATTCAGCTAATGTGGTCGTCAATCTGACGAATGCCACCTCAGGTACTCTTTCGGTCAGTATTGCAGGAGCCTCGCCTGTCAGTCAAACAGTGGCGGCAGGTACCACTTCACTAACGGTAGTCGTACCCGGTCTGAATTCTGACGGAGCGATTCATACCGTGCTCCTCAGCCTACCCGGTTGTGGTACGGCCTCGGCCACCTACATGGCTCCGAACTCTTGCTCGGTAACTCCAGCATGCTCGTTGATTGCAGCAGCTACAGCAGATATCTGTAATCCGGCGACGAATACCTATTCGGCTAATGTGGTCGTCAATCTAACCAACGCGAACTCGGGTACACTCTCAGTCAGTATTCCTGGTGCAGCACCTATAAGCCAGTCAATAGCCAGCGGTACGACTTCGTTGACGGTGGTGGTAGCGGGCTTGAACTCCGATGGAGCCATTCATACAGCCACAATTAGTTTGCCTGGTTGCGGTTCAACGATAGTTACCTACACAGCGCCAAACTCCTGTACAACAGCCCCCGTCTGTTCACTGACGGCTGCGGCTACCGCTGGAATTTGTGCCTCGGCCACCAACACCTATGATGCAAATGTGGTGATCAGCTTAACAAATGCCAGCTCAGGGACGCTTTCAGTAAGCATTCCGGGAACTGCGCCAGTTACTCAAACAATAGCGGCAGGCACTACTTCCCTAACGGTAATCGTTCCTGGACTAATATCGGATGGAGTTAGTCATACGGCAACGATCAGTTTGCCGGACTGTAGCACGGCCATAGCAACGTATACTGCTCCGGTTTCCTGTTCGGTAGCACCAGTCTGTTCGCTCACTGCTACGGCTACCGCTGGAATTTGTGCCTCGGCGACCAATACTTACTCAGCTAATGTAGTCGTCGCTCTGACCAATGCGAGTTCGGGTACTCTTTCGGTGAGCATTCCCGGCACAGCTCCTGTCAGTCAGACAATAGCTGCGGGGACGACTTCGCTGACAATTGTAGTCCCAGGGCTGGTTTCTGATGGCGCCAGTCATACGGCGACGGTGAGCCTGCCCGGTTGCGGAACGACTACAGCGACCTACACCGCTCCGGTTTCCTGTTCAGTGGCTCCAGTTTGTTCGCTCACTGCTACGGCTACCGCTGGAATTTGTGCCTCGGCGACCAATACCTATGATGCAAATGTGGTGATCAGCTTAACAAATGCCAGCTCAGGGACGCT
>NZ_BAAHBD010000039.1:112306-266338 GCF_054776975.1 Spirosoma harenae
CTGTTCGCTCACTGCTACGGCTACCGCTGGAATTTGTGCCTCGGCGACCAATACCTATGATGCAAATGTGGTGATCAGCTTAACAAATGCCAGCTCAGGGACGCTTTCAGTAAGCATTCCGGGAGCAGCGCCCGTTAGCCAAACCTTAACGACTGGCACTACTTCGCTGACAGTCTTAATCCCAGGGCTGGTTTCTGATGGCGCCAGTCATACGGCGACGGTGAGCCTGCCCGGTTGTGGTACAACTACAGAGACCTATACCGCTCCGGTTTCCTGTTCGATCGAGGCTAGACTGAGTCTTAGCGACCCACCACAATGTGTACCGGGTACTAATACGTATAATACTACGGGTATTGTAAGTTTCACGAATGCAATCGCAGGATCACTGACCATTACCGATGGTGCTAGCACAACTACGGTTACGGTCAACACCAGCACAACGTCCGTTTCCTATGCCTTCGCAGGATTACCAACCGGAACAGGCACACATACGGTGGTGGTCACGTACATGGGTCAAACGATAAGTACAACCTACGAGGCTCCAGCGGCTTGTCCTGCCGACCCTTGCTCAATGACCGTTACGGCTACCGCTGGAATCTGTTCTACCGCGACCAATGCCCACTCAGTAACGGCAATCGTAACCTTAAGCAACTCTACAACGGGTATACTAACGGTTATAAATGGACCTAGCAGTGCTACGTTCGCGATAACATCCGTCGGTAGTACTACGATTGCGGCTGTCTTCGACGATATGCCTTCTGATGGACTTACACATACCATTATTGCCTCATTACCTGGTTGTTCTACGATAACGACCGGCTATGATGCACCAGCTTCCTGCTCGGTCGTATGCAGTCTATCGGCGACAGTCAGCGCGGTACCGGTTACCTGCTCTGGTACGACAGCACAGGCTAATGGTAAACTAATTGTAAGCAGCTTTACAAATGGCGATACATATCAGTACTCGCTTGGAAGTACATTCAATCCAGCGGCCTCTTTATCAGGAGCAGTGCAGCCAATTCCTCTGGGTGGAACAATTGTTAGTAACCTAACCAATCCTGCCACAGATCAGGCTTATACGGTACGTATTTACAAAGCTGGTGCACCAGCCTGTTACAAGGATATTACCGTGTTGCTGATGCCGACAATATGTGGTTGCCCAGCGGATGTTTGTGTGCCCTTCGTGATTACACAGACTAAGCGAGCCAAGCGCATTGGCGATCCACGATAGGGATACATAGCTTAAATAATAAACCCGGCAAATTCGAATCCTGGATTTGCCGGGTTTATTATTTGAATACTGTGAAAAACTATTTAGCCAGGGGGTCAATTGGTTTCGTTGGCTGAGGATTTCTCCTTTATAACTCTTCCATGAACCTCATTGGCTACTCTTTATTTACATAAAATGATGATAAGAACGGGACAGGTCAACTTTTAAACGCCCTATTTTGTTATCCTTTCAGACCAGATACTGTTTCATCCGTTATCTTTGCGGCTTCATCAGGCCGTCTCGCGCTGTTTTTATTATGTTATCCATCAGTAATTTACAAGCCACAATTGGCAATAAGCAAATATTAAAAGGCCTTGATCTGGAAGTTAATGCCGGTGAAGTTCATGCCATTATGGGTCCGAATGGAGCTGGCAAAAGCACACTGGCCTCCGTATTGGCAGGTCGTGAAGATTATGAAGTAATCGGCGGTAGTGTTGAATTCGACGGGAAAGATTTACTGGATATGGCTCCGGAAGAACGAGCCGCCGAAGGAATCTTCCTCGCGTTTCAGTATCCGGTTGAAATTCCGGGGGTTAGCACAACTAACTTCTTAAAAACAGCCCTCAACGAAATTCGCAAGTATCGTGGGCAAGACCCACTCGATGCGGTGCAGTTTTTGAAGTTGATGAAAGAAAAAATGAAACTCGTCAACATCGACCAATCCTTGTTGAGTCGGTCGCTAAATGAGGGGTTTTCAGGAGGAGAGAAAAAACGGAACGAGATTTTTCAGATGGCTATGCTCGAACCGAAACTGGCGATTCTGGACGAAACCGATTCTGGCCTGGACATCGACGCCTTACGAATTGTAGCGGATGGCGTTAACAAACTTCGTTCGCCAGAACGGGCTACGATCGTGGTAACGCACTATCAACGACTACTGGATTATATCGTTCCTGACTACGTACACGTTCTGTATCAAGGTCGTATCGTAAAATCTGGCCCTAAAGAATTAGCCCTCGAACTCGAAGAAAAAGGCTACGACTGGATTAAGGCTGAAGCAGTATAAATTAGTGATAAGTGATGAACGATGAGAGATGAGTGGGCTGACGCCTAAGTTGTTGCTTTCGCGTTAGCGGACCGTTCATCTCTCATCGTTCATAACTTATCACTCATCACTGAAAAAAAATGACTCCCTCCTACTCGTCCTACAAGGACTTTAAAGAGCAACTGTTGGCGGCTTTTCGCGATAACGAAGAGCGCATGAACGGAGCTAGTAAAACGGCTCTGCATCAGCTTCGTCGGTCGGCTCTAAAGCAATTCGACCAACTGGGTTTTCCGACCATTCGTAATGAAGAATGGAAATATTCCAGCGTTAATGGTTTATTGAAAGAATCGTTTGAGCTTGACGATAACACAACCTTAACGGCCAGCGATCTGACTCCGCTTGAAATTCCGAACCTCGACGGTAATATTCTGTATTTCGTTAATGGTCGGTATCACGCTGAGCTTTCGCGGATTATTAGTCCGGCCGAGCAGGTTCAGATAACCAGTTTTGCAGAAGCGCTAAAAACTGACCCTGAATTTATTGGCTCGCACTTCGCTCGGTACGCAGACTATCAGGATCATGCGTTTACAGCATTGAATACGGCGCTGGCTAGTGATGGCGTTGTCGTTCGCGTACCGGCCAATACAACCGTCGAGCAGCCGATCATTCTCCGTTTTATTACCGATGCCCGCGAAAAAAATAGCGCGTCGCAGCCACGTAACCTCATTGTTGTTGGTAAAAATGCCGAAGTGATGATGGCTGAATCGTACCGAACGCTGGGTGGTGGGGCTAGTTTCGTCAATGTCGTGACCGAAATCGTGCTTGGTCGTGATGCACGGATGCAGTACTACAAAGTGCAGGACGAAACCGCGAAAGCGTATCATATTGGTACGACACAAGTCAATCAGGCAGATAATAGCCATTTCTATTCGGCAACCGTTACCCTGAATGGCAATTTCGTCCGGAACAATCTGAATATCGTGTTGAACGGCCAGAACGCCGAAGCCTTCATGTATGGTTTATACATGCCAAATGGCCGACAACACGTTGATAACCATACGCTTGTTGATCACGCAATGCCCAATTCATACAGTAATGAATTGTATAAAGGCATTCTGGACGACAACAGTACTGGTGTTTTCAACGGCAAAATTTTTGTTCGTCCAGATGCGCAGAAAACGAATGCGTATCAATCGTGTAAGAATGTAGTGCTGTCGCCGGGCGCGTCGATGAATACCAAGCCGCAATTGGAAATTTTCGCCGACGATGTAAAATGTTCACACGGTACTACGACGGGGCAATTGAACGACGAAGCGTTGTTTTATATGCGTTCGCGAGGTATTCCTAAAGATGAAGCCCGGACATTGTTGCTTTATGCGTTCTCGCAAGATGTACTGAGCCAAATCAAAATTCAGTCAATCCGGGAGTATCTGGAACGTGTCGTGACGGAGAAACTGACGAAGTAAAGAGCTAAACCTCAAAGGTTTTAGAAACCTTTGAGGTTTAAAAACAAATAATACGTAATGCAAAATGGATAATGACTACTCAGTTGTTATCCATTTTGCATTATAGATGAGTCATTTTTTAAAAACCCTATGCACTTTCTACTTGTACTTGCCTGTTTTCTACTTGTTGGAACATTATCGGGACAAAGCTTAAAATTTACCTTTGAAGGCGACTCCGCCACGATTCCGGCTATTCGAGACAGTTTACGAGGGCTTTCCGGGCTTGAAACCATATCTTCTTCAGGTGAGTGGCATTTTGTGAGTGATCGTGGCTGGCATTTCGTCTTTACCAACATTCGATCGATTCGTGATTTAGCTGATGACTCGCATCTTAAACAGGCAGAAAAAACGCCATTCTGGTTTGAGAGCGTTCGTTATCATCCTCAAACTAATACCTATTTCTGGACGGACGAACATGAATTTGTCACATCACTATGGGCTGGTAAAATGCCTGGAGATACAATGGGAAAAATCCTATTGAAAATACCGCTTCCTAGCCCTAATAAAGGATTGGAAGGTATCGCCATTACCCCGTCGGGCGCACTTTGGGTAGCTACTGAAGCGGGTTGGGAAAGTCAGGTTCGCATGGATAAGGATACCATCACGTTTTTTCGCTACCTATCCCCTCTTTCATCTGATCCTATCGTTCAGCGGTTTAGCTACCCAATCAATCGTTGTTCTTTTGCGCAGGGCGAAGAACAGCCGGGCGGCATTTCTGAAATTCTGGCCGTCGATGATCAGCGCTTACTCATTCTGGAACGGTGTTACGATGCGAGTCAAAAACGGGTAACTGCCAATATTTATCTGGCGACACTGAACGAAGCGACCAACACGCTAAAAAAAGAACTTGCCTTCGACTTCAATCGACAATTTCCGGGCAATGTCTGTAATCTGGAAGCCATGGCCTGGGCGGATGCGCAGCACCAAACACTTGTGGTTGTGGCCGATGACAACTTCCGTCGAAATCAGACATTACGCAATCAGATCATTTTCCTGAAAAGACAATAGACTCATTTACGGGCGTAAATCGTATTCCATTCATCTTGAAAAACGCGCTGGTAATTTCCGATTGTAGTAGGGGCATTAATAGGTATATCGTAACTCCCATCTAAGCGGTGATCGCTGATAACATAGGTTACATTATCCTGTTCAGCGAGTCGAAAAAAATCGTTTAGCGACAAGCCTTTCTTTTTCTCCTGCAGAAACAAAAAATAGGTCAGTCCCAGAATGGTAAAGTTTTCTACCTGTCCGAAAAAGAAATTCAGTGGGGCAATCACTTTCGTATGCTTACGAGGCATATGACTGGCTAATAGGGCATTATGCTTATCCACATCGAGCGAATCTCTATTCTCGATTAGCACAAACCGAACCTGAAAAGCAAACACAGCAGCATAGCCAAGCAGGATTACCTGCATCAGTTTTCGTTGCCAATTGGGCTGATCAGGCAAATAAGTTGCTAACCACTGAGCAGCCAGAATGCATAGCCAAGGCAGAAATAGCAAAAAATAAATATCTGTACTGCTTTTCGTCAGAATCCAGAATGAGACAATCAGAATGATGGTGTACAAAAGAACAGGGTCAGACAGCTTAACTTGTTTTCGAAAAAGAATAGCACAAAGTAGAACTAGTATGCTCAAAGCCGCTTCGTTCTCGCTATGAAAAAAGACTTTATCGTAATCAGCCATAACAGCCAGCTTCGCCATTAATCCAAAATTTTGCTGGGTGGCCGGATCGTTCCGAAACTGGTCGACAAGTTTTGTCAGATCACCAGCTAGTAATGCATCCAATCCATAGAGGCTTAACGTCAATCCGCCGACGATCATAAATAAAAGCGTAGATCGCCAATCCGTTTTTCGGAATAGCCAGACCGTTCCAGCCATCAAGTAGATGATTCCGTTCAAGTGCGTCAGAGCCGACAATCCGGCTAAAAAACCTGCTAAAGCCGGTTTAGGTCGGGCAGTACCAGAACGATCGAGTGCTGTATAGGAGGCAAATCCTAAAGCCATACACATCGTTTCGGGCCGATTTACGCACACATAGCGAAGTAATGTACCGCTCCCGAAGAAGAGTAACAGAGACAGCCAGCGCTGTTCACGGGGAACTGAGCGACCGTACACCCAAATCAGATACCCGCCAAGCAGACCAAAAAATAGGCTAACCAGTTTATTCGTTGCAACCGTAACGCCCGTGATCGACATCACAAGTGCTCCCGCATAAATAAATAATTTATGGAAAACGTAAAGTCCATTTTCCCACCCATTGTAGCCCCGAAACAATTCGGATTTCACCTGTCCGGTTTTGATCAACCAAAACGACTGTTCGGCAAACCAGGCTTCGTCAAAATACTCAGCACGATGGATGCAGGTTATAGCTATAGTTGCCAGTAGCAGAAAAAAAAGGGCAGGATAGATCCGTGACGGCAAAATCACAAATGGCATAAGATGAGGCAGTTTCCGATAAACAGGTCAATCTACATCTTTTCTGGTGTCTGTAAAAGTACCCGTTCTTTACACCTTTCTACCGAACCTAATCCCGACTATTTTGCGTTTCCTTTAACAGAAGTAAAGTTATTTTTTGCGTTCCTATGCAGCCAGCCATCGATCATACCCTCGATATACAACAAATTCGCCGGGACTTTCCCATATTGGATCAGGAGGTCAACGGGCGGCCACTGGTTTATTTCGACAATGCAGCGACAAATCAGAAACCCATACCGGTTATTCATGCATTGACCCGCTATTATGAGGGCTATAATGCTAATATTCACCGGGGTATTCACCATCTGGCCGAGCAGGCTACAGCCGCTTTTGAAGCGTCGCGTCGGGCCATTCAGGAGTTTTTGAATGCCAGACATTGGCAGGAAATCATCTTTACCTACGGCACGACGGACGGTATCAATCTGGTCGCGCAAACGTACGGTCGGAAATTTTTGAAAGAGGGTGACGAGATCATTATCTCGACCATGGAGCACCATTCCAACATTGTTCCCTGGCAAATGCTCTGTGAAGAAAAAGGATGCGTTTTGAAAGTTATTCCGATAAATGACCAGGGCGAACTACTGCTGGATGAGTACGAAAAACTGCTTTCTGAAAAGACAAAATTTGTTTCCTGCGTACACGTTTCGAACGCGCTAGGTACGATCAATCCAGTTAAAACCATCATCGAAAAAGCGCATCAGGTAGGCGCCGTTGTCCTGATCGACGGTGCCCAAGCCAGCTCGCACCTTGACCTTGATGTTCAGGCGCTTGATGCTGATTTCTACGCCCTTTCTGCCCACAAACTGTACGGCCCGACTGGTATGGGCGTACTCTATGGTAAGAAAGAAATTCTGGATTCCATGCCGCCGTATCGGGGTGGTGGTGAGATGATTAAGGAAGTCACCTTCGCCAAAACCACGTACAACGATATACCTTATAAATTCGAAGCAGGTACCCCAAATATTGCCGATGTAGTGGCGGTAAAAACGGCCCTCGAATACATGGCAGGTTTGGGTAAAGAAGCCATTGCTGCCCACGAACATGACTTGCTCATCTATGCAACGGAGCAATTAAATACCCTAGATGGCTTGCGGATTATTGGTCAGGCGAAAGAGAAAATTGGCGTAATCTCCTTTGTGATGGACGGTATTCACCATCAGGACATTGGCGTTATTCTGGACCAGCAGGGAATTGCTGTGCGTACGGGCCACCACTGCACCATGCCGCTGATGCAACGCTTCGGAATCGCCGGAACTACGCGAGCCTCCTTTGCGGTTTATAACACCAAAGAAGAAGTTGACCGACTAATTACAGGTTTGCGCCGGGTTCAGAAAATGATGTTGTGATTCGTAATCATTAAGCAAATATGCTAACCAAATCAAGGGTTATCGAAAGCCTCCAAAGTATGCCCGAACAGCTTACGATGGAAGAGATTATTGACCGACTGCAATCATTGGATGACCTCGAAACAGGCTTGGATGATATTCGCAAAGGAAATGTCCATAAGCATGACGATGTAATGACTGAGGCACGCCAATGGCTTAAAGACAAACAATGGCAACAACCTTAATCTGGACAGACCGTGCTAAAGAGCATCTAAACAAAACCCTTAATGAGCTTTACGAAATTTCGCCAGCTTTATCGGAAAATTGGACTGATGAGTTAGATAAAAGTTGGCGTTGTTAGCAGACTTTCCCGAAATGGGTAGGCTTGTGCCAAAACATGAACTTTATTTCTATCGTGAAATTCTGGTGGGTCGTTATCGAGTAAAGTATGTTTATTTGATTGACACAATTTATCTGGTATCAATACGACACCAAGCAAGTAATTCGAAAGAATGACCATTAACGAAAAGCAGGACGAAATTATAGATGAGTTTGATCTGTTTGACGATCAGCTTGATAAAACTCAGTATATCATTGACTTAGGCAAAAAATTACCACCAATGCCTGAGTCAAAGAAAACCGACGAGAACCGGATTATGGGTTGCCAGTCGAAAGTGTGGGTCGATGCTGAACTGAAAGACGACAAATTGTATTTCTATGGTGATAGCGAACCCACTGCCCAGATTTCAAAAGGGTTAGTCGGTTTACTGATCCGAGTATTATCGGGCGAGAAGCCCGAAGACATTGCCAACGCGGATTTGTATTTTATTCCACGCGTGGGAATGGGTAATCTGATTACATCGCTGCGGGCTGGTGGGCTGGCTTCGATGATTGAACGAATGAAAGCCTATGGCCGGGCGTATTCAGGTCAAACTGCTTAATCTAAGAAGTAGAGCAATGACAGACGAAGAATTAAAAGAACAGGTTGTTCTGGCGCTCAAAGGCGTATACGATCCTGAAATCCCTGTTGATGTATATGAACTCGGACTTATCTACGAGATCAAAATATTTCCGATCAACAATGTCTATATCCTGATGACGTTGACCTCCCCTTCGTGTCCGTCGGCGGGTTCTATTCCGGCTGAAATCGAAGAGAAGGTACGAGCAATTGAAGGGGTGAACGATGTTAGTGTCGAACTCACCTTCGATCCGCCTTACTCAACCGAACTTATGTCGGAAGTTGCTAAATTAGAACTGGGATTTATGTAAAAAATTAAGTCGTCAGCCATTAGTCGATAGTCAGAAGTGGCAGACGACTACTGACTGACGACTATCGACTAATAAACTAATCACTAAAAGTATGTATCCTCCTCATTTGCTTGTCCCGATGCGGGAAGACCTGACCAGCGTTGGGTTTGAAGAATTGACCACTGCCGAAGACGTGGTAAACACGATGGAAAACACCGAAGGCACTATGCTGGTCGTTGTGAATTCGGTTTGTGGATGCGCAGCTGGTGCAGCTCGTCCGGGCGTAAAAGCAGCGTTGGCCGCTAGTGCTGTAAAACCCGATAAAATGGTGACTGTATTTGCGGGTGGTGATCTGGAAGCAACCGCGCAAATGCGTGAATACCTGTTGCCTTATCCTCCATCATCACCAGCTATCGGTATTTTCAAAGATGGCGAACTGGTTCATTTTATTGAGCGGCACCACATCGAAGGTCGTTCGGCGCAGATGATCGCTCAGCACCTCGAAATGGCGCTGGAAGAATTCTGCACTCCTGCGAATGCGTAAAAACTAAGTCGAGAAGTAAAAAGTCGATAGTCGTCAGTAAGACTGTATTATACAATACAACTACTGACGACTATCGACTTTTTACTTCTCGTCTATTTTTATGTTACCGCAAATGCTTTTGCTAGAAATTGTGATAAAGGCAAAAGTAGAAAGACTAGTAACGCTAGCGGAAACGAAGCAAAAGCAGCAACCCAGGCTGCATTCATTACAATAAGCGATAAGACGCCTGCTTTCACCGCCATTCCAATATTCCGGCCTATCGGCTCTTTAACAGCTCGCCAGAGAGGAGGAAAAATGAAGTAGCCGAAAAGTACCAGAAACGGAAAAGCTGTTCCTAGATTTTGTTGCCGCTGGGCTAAGGCAGCTACGGAGCCAATCACGAGCGCATACAACAGTCCAGCCACCCGAAGCGTAACCGGGCTCCCACCGTGAACTTCTCCCCGACTAATCATGGTAATGGCGGCAATGTAAACGATCGGCACCAGACCGACCCAGGCCCAGGGTATTACCTGGTCGGGTAAAATGCTTATGCCCAACAGCAAATTGAGTCCCCGGCATAAGCCCATATTCACTGGGCCTAACCAATTGTGGTGCTTCCCAAAACGGTCATAGATAAGTGCCGCAGCGGATATACCAATCGCCAGAAAACCAGCGGTTTGATTAATCAAAAATGAAGCACCAATACCTATCGCCAGTAAAAACAGTCCTAACGAAATAGCGGCCTGTTTACTCACAATCCCACTAGGAATAGGTCGTTCCGGTCGTTCAATAGCGTCTAATTCAGCATCAAATACATCGTTGAAAACCACCCCTCCACCATACAGTCCAACCGTAGCTAAACAAAGCCAGCCAATTGGAGGCAACGCAAAATTCTCAATCGAAAAATAACCCGCAATAGCCATACCCGCCAGCACATCAGCCACCGACGTAACCAGATTCGCCGGGCGAGTAAGGGAAAGAAGCGCCTTTATCATAGTGATGAATGATGAGAGATAAACGTTTATCTCTCATCACTATTTAATTATCGTTGATTCCTTATCTACTCTCGGCGCCTGGCCACCGCGTAAGATTGAGCTGCCGTTATAACGTTGGCTTTGGTCGATTCCTAGCGGTTGCGTCAGTTCTTCCAGGCTCAGTTGACCACTTTGTGCGAACGCTGTAACGGCATTTGTGAATGTTACCAGTCGAATCGCTTCGTCCGAAATACCGTGCTGCTTCATTAACGCAGCCGTTTTGGGGACGGCTAATGGATCGCTGATTCCCCAGTCGGCCGCCGAGTTAATCATGATGTGATCCGGGCCGTATTGCTTGACAACTTCCACCATCCGCTCATTGCCCATTTTGGTAAACGGATAAATGGTGAAGCCAGCCCAGAATCCTCGGTCGAGCACTTCGCGTACCGTCTCCTCATTATTGTGATCAACAATCACCATGCCGGGATCTATGCCATGCTCAATCGCAATGTCCATACTACGGCTGGTGCCCTGTTTTTTATCACGGTGAGGGGTATGAATCTGTACAGGCAGGTTAGCTTCTTTCGCTAGTTCCAGTTGTGCCCGGTAGTATTTTTCTTCGGCCGCCGTCTGATCATCGAAACCAATTTCTCCTACTCCGACGACACCTTCTTTATAGATGAATAATGGCAGGATTTCCATAACCTGCTCGGCTAGAGCTTCCTGATTGGCTTCTTTCGAATTCAGGCCAATCGTGCAATAATGCCGAATGCCGAATTGAGAAGCCCGAAAGCGTTCCCAGCCAACCAGACTAGCGAAATAATCCCGAAAGGAATCGACTCCGGTACGTGGCTGACCCAGCCAGAAAGCGGGTTCTATTAAAGCTACTACCCCCGCATCGGCCATTGCCTGATAATCATCCGTCGTTCGGGACGTCATGTGGACGTGCATATCGAAGAACGACATGCCCCGAATAGAATCCATAAAATCCATAATACTGTCAGTGTTACCCGCCTAAGTCAACGCGGTCATTGTCGGACAAAGTTCTCTAAAATGTAGGCCATTCCCGCATCATTTTACCCACAATTTAATTCGATTATACAACCTTCAAGATTGTCTATTCGTTTTATAGATAAACAACAAATGCAACCACAGATATGCATCAACAACGCAAGTCAGAAAAAGTACGCCTTTGGGCGATACTACTGCTAGTATCAGTGAGCGGAGTGCTAACAGCCTGCCGGGAGAACGCGATAGACGATTTAAGGCCAGCCGATGCGCCGGTTTACATTACAAATTACGACCAGTCTGTCAATTTTGGTCAGTATAAAACATTTAGTCTGCCCGACTCGGTCATCCTCGAATCCAATACTGGCTATGTTACCGCACAAAACAGTGTTGGGAGTCAGTTCGTAACCAATGTAGCCAATGCGCTAACTTCCCGTGGATTCAAACGAGTAGCTAAAGGTGATACAGCCGATTTAGGTGTCGCCATAATCCGTGTTAATAACCAATATACGGGCCTCGCATCCGACCCCTATGCGTATTATTCGAATTATTGGGGATACGGTGGTTTGGGCGGCTACGGCTACATGCCTTACTATCCTAGCTATTACACCTATCAGGTTACGGATCAATATTGGGAAATTCAGATTGTTGACTTAAAAAACAGGACAACCAATGCAGCTGGCCAGCAGCAACTGAATGTTATTTATGATGCCACTATTCGTGGAACTGATATTACAGACGTACAGTCCGTCGATCTGGCAACCACGGCTATTTTTAATCAATCACCTTATTTACAGGTAACCCGCTAATACACTATGAAACGTATTATGGCATTAATCGCCCTGCTTGGCGTGACGTCAGGGGCCTGGGCGCAATATAAGAATGAGTATATGGGTGAGTCATCGATTTATGATCGGTACGTCACGTTCAATATTTCTGCCCGTTATGGAGTCGCTTTTCCGATGGGCGGTCAACAGGGGTACATTGATAAAATTTCACCAACGAATTTTGCTTTGGATGGCGAATGGTTATTCCCGCAACATTTCTCCATCGGCTTGAAAACGGGGTACCAATACAATAAACTCCGACTTCCCCGGCAGGTTTATCAGTATGATAATCAGTCGATTTCGGCTGTACAGACCCGTACGTTATCAGTCATTCCGGCGATGGTTTCGCTGTCGTATTACTTTGCGGGTAATGCAGCTGCTATTCGGCCTTATATACAAATGGCAGGTGGTGGTGCCTACATTGATTATACCAATTATTTTGGCCCATTGGTTGATCAAAAAAATGGTTTCAAAGGAGCAATTTCACCAGCCATTGGTATAAAATATTATGGACGACGTGAGCAGGGTTTAGGTGCTGAAATTCAGGCGCAGTACCAGAACGTATTTTTCAATTACGATCTCCTGAAAAACAGCAGCCCATCGCTGATGATCTCAGCCGGTATTTCATATCGCTGGTATTGATTGACTTTGAAATCCATTTGTCATGCTGACGGATGCTTTAAGATGCTTTCCTCGCCAGCACGACAAAAAGAGTCTAAATTAACTCATCAACTCTTCCAAATGAGCGGGTAAACTGCGCCCGGCAGCGCGACGTTCGGCGGCATAGTCGGCCAACGTTGCAGCGAGTCGGGCGTTTTTGCGCTCGTTCAGTCCAGTGATTTGAGTAACATCTTTGTCGGTAAAAAACGCTTTTAAAATCAACTGATTCCAGGCCGCTTCGTCGAAATAGTCGGTTGGATACGGATTGTGAAGCATGATTGCCGATTGTACATCCGCGATGTTATTTCGAATACCTTCGGTTGCCTGAAATCGCCAGGATTCGGGATAAGCCAAAACTGGCAATGCCGAATAGAGAGCCACCAATTCGTTCATTTCTGCGGCTTTGAAAAGCTCGCTGATCGTGTTCACATATGCAGTTTGATCGTCTTTGGGTAGTTGAAGGAGCCACCAGACTCGTGCCAGCCGGTCGAGCGTCCACCCTTGCACTGTAAAACCGGGTCGTATACGTTCCAATGTAAATGCCATATCCTCTGGCAACTCAATAGGCTGTTTTCCTACAAAACGCGGCAACGCCGTAAAAACACGATAGAACGACGATACCTGCGGATTGCCGTGAAACGTATCGGCCTGTTGACGAAGATACGTAACGGCTTTTTCAGAATTGGGCTGCTGTTCAATTAGATAAAACAGCGTCTGACTCATTTGAAGAATATTCATTGGACAAAAATACTTTCGTAATTCGTGCGCTTAGCTATCAAAAACACATTAGTAGAACGCTATACTCGTCTTTATTGATTCGAATAGCCAATGCATATCTACTGTCCTATTCTTTCAACAATGCATAAATCGCTACTGAGTTCCCTAGCCTTCCTTTTTTTATGTACGCTAACGGTTTTCGCCCAGCAACCAGCAGAGTATGTGTGGTGGAATCCAACGCAAGCTGATTTTTCGGTTATTGAAGGTCAGGGCTGGTCGGGAAAGGATATTCAGAATCCGTATGATCGACTGCCCGCTCGTGCTGAAAAAGCAGTTAGATCTCCCGTTTGGAATCTGTCGCACAACGCAGCTGGCTTAATGATCCGATTCCGAGCGAGTACCGATCAGGTTGTTGTTCGATATGCGGTTGGTGGGAAGCAAACGGCGCTCCCACATATGCCTGCAACGGGCGTTAGTGGTGTTGATTTGTACGCTGGGAACAGTGATGGCGACTGGCTTTGGTGTGCCGGAAAATATAGCTTCGGCGATACGATTCAATACCAGTTCATGAATCTTGAACCTAACGATCCCTATCACAAAAAAGGAAGGGAATATCGGTTGTATCTGCCCTTGTATAACTCTGTTAAATGGCTCGAAATCGGCGTTCCTAAAACAGTTACACTAACACCGTTGCCCATTAGGGCCGATAAGCCAATTGTTGTATACGGAACGTCTATCGCCCAGGGAGCCTGTGCCTCACGACCGGGAATGGCCTGGCCCGCTATTCTAGGCCGGAAATTAGATCGGCCTGTTATCAATCTGGGATTTTCAGGCAACGGACGGATGGAGAAAGAAGTCGTTGATTTACTGCCAGAAATCGACGCAAAACTATTCGTACTGGATTGTCTGCCCAATTTGGTTGCCACGGTAGGTATTAAACCCGATACCATTAAAGCGCGGATTATTCAATCGGTAAAAACGCTCCGACAACGACGCCCTTCTACGCCCATTCTGTTGGTCGAGCATGCGGGTTATACTGAAGGAGCGATTAACCCAACCCGGCGACAGCTCTATACCGACGTCAATGAACTGATGCAACAGGCTTTTACCCAATTAAAAAGTGAAGGCATTCAACAACTCGATCTGTTGACAAAATCAGCTATCAATCTGGATATTGATGCGATGGTCGATGGAACGCACCCGACTGATCTGGGCATGCAACAATATGCAGACGCTTACGAACGCATTATTCGGCCCATTCTTAACGAACCCATTGGTCAATTATCGATTACGAGACCGCGTACACAATTCCGCGATGCGTCCAAATACGATTGGGAAATCCGTCATCGTGCCATACTGGATCGCTTGAAAAATAATCCACCCAAAATTGTATTCTTCGGCAATTCTATCACGCATTTCTGGGGTGGCGAACCCAGCGATGTCAATCAGGGTGGTGCTGACAGTTGGACTAGCATCATGGCTCCATCAGGTGTTCAGAATATGGGGTATGGCTGGGATCGCATCGAAAACGTGCTCTGGCGGGTCTACCACGGCGAACTCGATGGATATTCACCGAACCAGATTGTACTGATGATTGGCACGAACAATCTGCAATTCAATACCGATGCGGAAATTGCAGAGGGAATGAGTTTTCTGATTCGTGCAATGCAAACGCGACAGCCTAATGCAGCCATTTTGATGATTGGAATTTTGCCCCGCCGACAAATGGAAGAGCGGATCGCGTCACTAAATCAACGACTAGCTCAAGTGGCCGGCAAATTAAACGCCACGTTTATACAGCCCGGAACCGTGTTTCTCAAGCCGGAAGGGAAAATTGACGAATCGTTCTTTAGCGACGGGCTCCACCCCAACGCAGACGGATATCGTCGGTTCGTAGCTAAACTTCAGCCCTACTTAAAAGGAAAGAAATAATTTTGTCATGCTTGTTGCTGCACCGGCGGACGAGTCTGCATGACAAAACGTGCCTTTCAGGGGTTCTTGAAAGATCCATCCGGTTTCTATAAATCACTTCTTCGCCTTTGGATGGGCCTGATCGTAAGTCTTTTTGAGTTGTTCTAAGCTAGTGTGTGTATAAATCTGTGTTGCCGCCAGACTGCTATGCCCCAGCAAATCTTTAATAGCATTTAAATCGGCTCCACGATTGAGCAGATGCGTAGCAAACGAGTGGCGCAAAACGTGTGGACTTTTCTTTTCAAGCGTCGTTACAAGAGCCAAGTGTCGTTTCACAATTCGCTGAATAAGAACCGGATAAGCAGCTACTCCTTTATCACTAACGATCAACACCGTTGAATCAGCCTGGCCAGAAAATTCCTGTTCTTTCAGTTGGTTATACTGCTGTATAAGATCAAACAACGGTTGTGTGAGAGGCACAAGTCGGTGTTTGTTTCGCTTGCCCAATACCGTAATAGTTTTGTTAAACAGGTTAATGTCAACCGTTTTCAGGCTTATTAATTCGCTCAATCGAACGCCGGTTCCGTACAATAATTCGAGCACTAATTTATCACGTATGCCATCAAACGTATCCGGAAAATCGACGTCGTTGAGTAGCGTTTCCATTGGCTTTTCCTCGACATATTGCGGTAATTTTTTACTCGCTTTCAGCGCCTGAATTTTTACCATCGGGTCCAGATCGATCATTTTTCGGCGCAATAGAAATCCGTAGAAACTCCGTAGCGTAGCTATCTTCCGATTCACTGACGATTTATCCAATCCACTTTCCACCAAACTCACAATCCAGGACCGGATGTGTCGGAAATCAGCGCGTTCGGGTTGATCTACATGACATTCTGTGGCCAAAAACTCCGTGAATTGCTCCAAGTCTTTTTCATAAGCAGTAAGCGTGTGGTGACTTAATCGCTTCTCGTATCGAATATGCTGAAGGAAGTCAGAGCTTACCGATTTCTCTGTCGTATTCCTGGAATCCATATAATTTCTCTGACTTTAGTTAAATATACTCAACTTCTTATCGTGTCACAAAATCAATACAATAAATTGATTATAAACAGCTTACCTCCTTTCATATCTGCAATTTGGTAACCTGCCAATCTCTAAAAAATACGATAAGAAAACTCTAAATCATAGCATTAAACGCTGTCCTCGATATAGTTAATTGCCTTCTTATGTTACCTAAATCTAACCAATCATTTCTGCTTTTTTCAGCTTCTTAACTTTGCAGAGCCATTCAACGGTTACTTATACGTGCAATTTCATGAAAAAGAGTGCTTTAAAAGACGAACAACTTATCCACCGCTTTCAGCTTACCAATGAACTTGATTGTTTTGACCAATTGTACCGACGTTACGAAAATAAAGTCTACAGTCAGTGCCTGAAAGTTACCTGCAACAGTGATGATGCTCAGGATTTTACCCAGGATATATTCATAAAAGTGTTTATGAAGCTCAAAGGCTTCGAGAACCGATCGGCCTTTTCGACCTGGCTTTACGCGATTTCTCATAATTACTGCATTGAAAAGCTCAAGGCAGCAGCAAGAATGCGAAAAGAATCCCTGGATGTCGAGACCTTATCTCTGGCAAATGACAAAGATATGGAAGCGCAGGATTCGCACTTTAACCAACTCTTGTATTTAGTGAATACATTACCTAAGGAAGAAGTTACCTTGCTGAGACTTAAATATGAACAAGGGCTTTCCATTAAAGAAATAGGTATGCGCTATAATGTTTCGGATTCTACTATAAAAATGAGACTGAAACGTTCAAGAGACCGACTACAAATTCTACGTGGACGGTTGACAGGTCGTCACTAACTACGTTCTTTTTTCGTCTACCAACCAATCATAAGGTCACTTTCTGGCAAAGGAAAGGTGACCTTATTTATTTTTCCCGTCATTACTGACCAGATTAGATAAATAGTTGACCTGATTGGCCAATCCATAAATGGTTGATGAACAACTAATCGGACAGTTTTATACTCCCAAAACCATAGTTGAAAACAAATACAATGACTAACTCCCCTATAAAAGAAAAGAGATATCTGATCGTTGATGATTCCCAAAGCGATGCAGAGCACCTCAAACAAACCTTGGCTCATTTATCCTTTCTGGAACTGGCAGGAATTTGCTCAACGATTGAGGAAACAATTCATTTACTATCATTCGAGAAAATTGATCTGATATTTCTGGATATTAATCTAACCAATCAATCGGGGCTGAATTTATTGAGGCTGAACAAAAATCTTCCTCCTGTTATTATCACCAGTTCGCATTCAAATTATGCCCTTGAAAGTTATGAAATCGGCAAAACGGTCGATTATTTGCTTAAACCTTTCACGTATGAGCGTCTGCTGGTAGCCCTTAATCGAGCCCTATCTACTCGGTTGACCGCTGATAGTGCGGCTAAAGATTCCTTCATTTTTCTGAAAATAGGCCGTAAAATTCAACGCTTCAACTTTTCCGCAATTGAGTACATTGAAGCCTATGGTATTTACTCAAAAGTAATTAGTCAGGTCCAGTTTCACGTTGTCAATGAGCGGCTGTCTACGCTGACCGATTTATTATTACCTCGTCAATTCGTTCGGGTACACAAATCTTATTTGGTCAATATCTCAAAAATTACCAGCTACGACCGCAATCATCTTTGGCTGGGACAAGCCAAAATTCCTATTGGCATTTCGTTTCGGCATAAACTAGAGGGATTATTAAGAATATTTGATCGGGCAGAATTCAGCGACTAATAAGAAGCCAAATAAATACCTAATGAACTATGGTGTAGGTATGGATACAGTCGGCCAATTGCTTTATGTCCTCCGACGTATGAAAGGCGCTGATCACAATACGCGTGTTGGCTCGGTCGGCGGCAGTTGGGTAAGCAAACGAGTAAATCAGAATACCATGGTCGAGCAATTTCTGATATAAATCATCACGTTCGGTAAAAAAAACGGGATATCCGTCGGCGTGTTGAAACAACCCGGTGGGGAGAAGCAATTTTTCGGCTAAGGCTATATTTTGCATTAGTCGGGAATATCCTTCAACGTATAAGTAACTCGCTCGCAGATAGGTTTCCAGATACACCGGTGGCATGGGGGAACAGGCCCCGAAGAAAGCCGTACGACGCAAGGCGTTTATCTGTGTAGCTTCGCCAAACACTATGCCACCGGGTAATCCCATAGCCTTGGCCAGCGAAGCGGTTACGACCAGTTGGATATTCTCCGTATCACGATCCAAGAGTTGATTGATTTGCGTCCAGATACCTCGCCCCCCGTTTAGTACGCCCAGCCCATGTGAATCATCAACAACGAGGGTAATTGGGCGATTATCTGGGAGTGCGCGAACCCAATTAAAATCATAATAGACGGAAGCGACTGCGTCAATCGAATTGACCAGAATCGCAACGGGTCCGGGTTTGGTATTTCGCAGTTGATCGGGCAATTGAGTTGGCCAATCAGTAAACGATGACGAAGGTATCGGAACAGAGGGCTCGTGCCAAAGCGCTGGATGGGCTTTGGGGGCATAGATAAATGAAAACCCCTCCCCTTTCAGCCAATTCATAACAGCCTGTCCAGCCATCATGCCCGACGATAAGGTAAGCGCCATCGCATCTGGAATATCACCCATAACCCAATCGGCTAGCTTTGCTTCAGCTGCTTCGTAGATACCTAACCGTAGATTACCATTGCGCGAGCTACCAAATACTGTTCCATACTGCGTCATCGCGTCGGACATGAGCTTCTGGAAATCAGCATTTTGCGACAATCCCAAATAAGCTGTCCCACTAAAAAATAGATAATCCTGCCCTTCGTGAGTTACTGTCCGGTTCGGCAGGTGATTTATCTCGAAAAAATCACTCATACGTTAGTCTTACACCTGTGCCGTTTTCCCGTGGATACACAACTTTACCATTATCAAATGTAACACCAGTGGCTGGATCGTTGGCAATTAACATAGCGCCATCCAGATCGGCATAGTCGAGCAATGGAAGCAACTGAGCAATGGCTGAAATCCCTACGCTCGATTCGGTCATACAGCCAACCATGACGCGCAAACCCAATTCACGAGCGCGGGCAATCATCCGCCGGGCGGGGGTAATTCCCCCACATTTGGTTAGTTTGATATTGACACCATGAAAATAACCCGCACACCGGTCAACGTCGCTCTCTACGATGCAGCTTTCATCGGCAATGATGGGTAATTCACTTTGTTCATATACTTTTTTTGCCCCTTGCCAATCATCAGCAGGAAGCGGTTGTTCAATAAACTCAACGGCCAGCGTTTTCAGAATTCTGGCTTTTTCGATGGCTTCGTCGGCCGTCCAGCCGCAATTGGCATCTACCCGAAACAGAGCGTCGGTGTGTTGACGTAACGTTTGAACCAGGGTAATATCTTCGTCAGGACGGCCTAGTTTTATTTTATACAATGGCCAGGGTCGTTCCTGCATTTTTTCAATCATCTTCGCCGGCGTATCCAACCCAATGGTATAATCCGTTATGGGAGCATTCGTTGGATCAAGTTTCCAGCGTTTATAAAGCGGCTCGCCCAGTCGCTTCGCCCATACATCCCAGGCGGCCTGATCGAGTGCACAGAGCGCGAATGGATTTTGTGTCAGGTGCGGATGCATATCGGCCCAAAACTGCTCAGGATCAGAAAAATTATATGACTCAATATGCTCTCGAATAGCTTCCAAAGCAGCTATCATCCCATCAATTGTAATACCGTAATAACGCGTTGCAGTAGCTTCGCCAAAGCCACGATATTCCCCATCCCGAAGTTCAACGATTAGCGTTGGCTGCACATCTCGGCTATCGTGGGCAATAGTAAATGTGTGATTCAGTCGTAAATCGACCGGGTGAAAAAGTAACTGCATTCGGCTTACTTATGTCTACAATTCGATTATTCCGTGGCGAATAGCTTCGATCGCCATACTCACACGGCTTCCAACTCTCATTTTTTGAAAAACACTCTCCCGATACCCATCCACTGTGCGTGGAGCAACGGACATTTCCCTAGCTACTTCGTTGTAAGTCAGATCACTACAAGCCAGTTGAACAAACGTATATTCCCGATCATTCAGGTTAAACGGCAATCCGGTTGTTTTGCCCGCTGAACTCGCAAGATTCTCCATAAGTTTCGAGGTGAGAAAATCCGAATAATAATACCCCTTCATCATGATGTCATCTAAAGCCTTCCTGAGCTCAGAGGGGCGGCAATCTTTCAATAAATATCCTCGTGCGCCATTCCTTACCATTCGAACAATCTGATCTTCGCGATCTTCCATCGATAAGGCTAAGACACGAATCGTCGGATAAAGCTGTCGAAGCTGTTTTGTCGTTTCAAACCCATTCATTTCAGGCATGTTCACATCAACCAGTGCAATGTCGGGGAGTTGCTCACTGGCTGCGAGTTGATTAAGCAAGTCTCGGCCATTTTCAGCAACTAGTAACACGTCATACTCGTCAAATTTCCGAACTAGGTCGGATAAAGCGGCAGCCATCAAACGATGGTCGTCGACAATGGCGATTGAAGCAGGCATGGGTTAGTAGAGGGATGATTATTCACCGAAAAGTAGATAGCTAAACGTATGAATACAAACGCAACAGCGTGTTTTTTGATAAACGGTGCCCGACTGGTTACTCGGTTTTGCTATGAGGCAACTGAATTTCAATACTTGTACCGGCACCAGGTTGACTCTCAATGGTACAGGAGCCACCAAGTAATTTTGCCCTATGGTAAAGATTAGTTAACCCCGCCCCCGATTGGTCGATTGTTCGGCTAGTCGCTTCGCTTACGTTAAAGCCTGCCCCATCGTCTACAATGGCTAACCGAAATGTGTCGGACGTATAGTCGGCAATTACCTGAAGCTTGCTAGCCTTCGCATGTTTAAGCGCATTGTTGAGCGATTCCTGCGTCATACGCAACAGCACCATTTCGGTTTTCTCATCCAGCGAATAGTCATCGCCTACCACCGACAATTCCGTCTCTAGTTTACCCGCCCGCTGAATACGCTCTAATTCAAGCCTTAAGCTAGGCAGCAGCCCAAACCGGCCAACGGTATCATGATCGAGGGTTTTAGAAAGCATACGCACTTCCGCAATGGTCTTTCTGACAAGATCGCGCGTTTCCTGGATCGATTCCTGACTAGAAGGAGCCTCGGTTTCATCTTCAAGTGTGTTCAAGCGCATCACAACCACTGACAGTAGTTGCCCAATATTGTCATGAAGTTCGCGGGCAATCTGCTGAAGGGTTTGATTCTGCACCTCAAGTTGCGACTGAAGGAGTTCGCGCTGAGCCGTTTCCTGAAGTGTAATTAATTCCTGTTGGTGAGCTTTGTAACGCTGTTTGTACACAAACAATAACAACGTAATAAAACCACCTAATGAAAGGAACAGTACTGTACCGAGTAAAATAATTAGAACAACATCAGTTGGGAGGGACAACATACTGCTCAACGCCTGGGGCTACTTGGCAAATATCGCAGATAGACGATTAAAGCATAGAAAAAAGTACTGAACAGAAAAAATTCCATTCCTTCATGAATTCGGTAAACGGCCAGGTCTGAGGAATCGGATTTTCGAATAAGGTAGTTCATAAGTCCATCGGCGAAAAAGTTACCCAGAGATCTAAAGAATAACCCTATAGATACCCAGAACAGTGCTTCCCGCTCCAGAGCGACAACTTTCCCGTCAACAAAAGTTTTCCACAGATAATAACCCGACAATAGGATAATTAATAGATTGAATACTGTGCCCGCATAGGAATTATATTGATTCCAGGGCTGAATAGTGAAGGATATAGCCAATGAGATAAGAGCAAATAGACCTATTGAAAGCTTAATTACCCGTTTAACAAGCGGCTGGTCATTCGCCTGAACGAATAACCAGCCGTATAAAGCATATTGTACTATGATAAGAATATGGTAGACATGTATATTGACCCCTCTTAATATTGCCCAGAGATAGATTGCGTATAATGTTGCTGCTAACGTTATGGATATGTTGATCGCTAAGATTTGAAGAGGGGGCGTAAGTATCCTATAATTCACTAAATACAACAAAGTATTTACAGCCAGTATGGCAATAGTAAGATAGGTATCCCACATACTCCTAAGAATTATTCAGCAAAGCGGTCAGTCTCAGGAGGAGGACATGGTGGACTTTGGCAACAACACAATGCCGCTGTTGTATCATTATCGTCTCGGGCCCGGCCATCTTCCCGCGTTGGCGCAATAAACAAAAAATGTTTGTCTTGTTCATCCACGCCATAATATACTTTGACGTGTTTCGACTGCGTCAGGTTGATAACTTCCTGAAGCTTATCAATATCAAAAAAGCCGGTTTTAATAAAATCTCCTGATTTGGCTGATGCCAGATTTTTCTGATGACGTTCGCAAGCTTCTTTGAGCTTTTTGGGATCTGTCGGGAAATCTTCTTTCTCTTTCGCTTCCATAATTTCTTATAGGTTTGATGGTTGTATCAAACGTAAAAGCTAACTATTTGAGAAGCAACACCGTATTTTTCCCGCTACATTGCACATAAGAACATAAATCTCTATAAATCAGCAATTTATATTCTAAATATAGAATAATACATGAAAAATACGTGAAATTTCCCGTATACGACACCGTATTTTTCCCGCTCTTAAATTGGGGGAATCTCACCTATCTATTTTCACGTTCATCCGTGATCTTTGTAGAGCTTTCCCTCTACCACGTCAGGTCTTCTGCTAAATGATTGTTGCCGGATAATATCCGGCTTTTTTTTGCTCTATACATTCCCAACAGCTTCTTACACATCAATAGACACGAGCATAACTCATTGGAAATAAGACACATATAAAATAATTCAAAAATAGTTCAATCCAAACTCACCCGTTCCTGCGTAAGTCTTCCCGTTGATCGACACACAAAATAATTCCTTCAGTACACATTTCACGTATTTCAAAAAAGACAACAATGAAGACGCTCAAATTCACATTCGCAATACTTAGTTTGCTGGCTATTAGTCAGGTTTCATTTGCTCAGGAAAAAACGGTAACGGTAGGTGGTGCACCGATGTATCCGTCTAAAAATATCATCGAGAACGCTGTAAACTCGAAAGACCATACCACGCTGGTAGCAGCCGTTAAGGCCGCTGGTCTGGTTGAAACCTTATCGGGACCTGGACCATTCACGGTGTTTGCGCCTACCAACAAAGCGTTCGATAAACTGCCTAAAGGCACCGTTGAAACGCTGGTAAAACCAGAAAACAAACAAACGCTGACAGGTATCCTGACCTACCACGTTGTACCTGGCCGTATGAGTGCCGAAGATTTGATGAAAGCAATCAAAGATGGCGGTGGAAAAGCTACGCTTAAAACCGCATCGGGTGGTACGTTGACGGCTATGCAGAAAGGCAAAAAAATCGAATTGACAGATGCTAAAGGTGGTGTATCAACCGTTACGATTCCTGACGTCTTCCAATCAAATGGCGTAATTCACGTAATCGACACGGTATTAATGCCGTAATCCATTCCTAGACATAAAAAATCCCCAGAGCCAACGCTTTGGGGATTTTTTATGTCAGTCAATCAGGCAATTACGCATCATAACTCAAGACCGGAGATAGCCATTTTTCAATGTCTTCAACGGACATATTTTTCCGTAAAGCGTAATCGTGAACCTGATCTTTGTTGATTTTACCAACGGCAAAATACTTCGATTCGGGATGCGAAAAATAGAAACCACTCACTGACGAAGCGGGATACATGGCGTAACTTTCCGTCAGTTCTATGCCGATTTTGTTAGCGTGTAATAAATCAAACAGCGTTCCTTTTTCCGTATGATCAGGGCAGGCTGGATAGCCCGGTGCCGGACGAATTCCCTGATATTCCTCTTTAATTAGCTGTTCGTTCGTGAACGTTTCGCTTGTAGCATACGGCCAGAACTCGGTTCGTACGCGCTCGTGCATGCGTTCGGCGAAGGCTTCGGCCAACCGATCGGCAATAGCTTTCACCATGATGCTGTTGTAATCGTCGTGATCACGTTCGTATTTTTCCAGCAACGCTTCAATACCAATGCCTGCCGTTACGGCAAATCCACCGATGTAATCTTCCCGACCACTTTCAAGCGGAGCAATAAAATCGGATAGGCAATAGTTAGGCAGACCGGGCGCTTTCTGATTCTGCTGACGCAGAAAATGCAGCACCGTTTTGGTATCGTACACCAACTCGCCAACGGGACTTACGGCCGTCTGCGATTGAGCGCGACTGATTTTGTATTCGATGTGTCGGTGTGAACCATGGCGCTCACAAGGAATATCCCGCACTTGTTCTTCAAAATCGTGCAGCAGTACATCATCATCGGCTGAATTGGCGGGGAAGAATCCGACTACAGCTTTTGCTTTAAGCAGTTTACCATCAATGATTTCCTGCAAAAGTTTATTGGCATCGTCGAACAGTTGACGTGCTTCTTTGCCAACTACAGCATCATCAAAAATCGCAGGATATTTGCCGTGTAATTGCCAGGTCTGAAAGAAAGGCGTCCAATCGATGTACTTAGCTAATTCGGCAATATCATAATCCTCGAAATAGCGATTTCCCAGGAAAGTTGGCTTCGTTGGCTCAAATTCCTGCCAGTTTATTTGCGTACGATTAGCACGAGCTTTATCAATCGTCAAGCTCGCTTTCTCCTTTTGCCGACGTGAATGATCATCGCGAAGTTTACTGTACTCCGCTTTAATATCAGTAAAAATTTCTTTACGGGTATTCTGCTGCTCACTCGTTAAGCGACCAGCAACGGGTACGCTTCGGCTAGCATCCAATACGTGAATAACCGGCCCCTGATAGTGAGGATCAATTTTTACAGCGGTATGCATTCGGGATGTAGTCGCACCACCAATCAATAAAGGCAGAGAAAAACCTTGGCGTTGCATCTCTTTGGCTACACCAACCATTTCGTCCAGCGATGGCGTAATAAGGCCACTCAATCCGATGATATCGACATTGTGTTCACGAGCCGCATCCAGAATTTTCTGGGTCGGCACCATCACACCAAGGTCGATAATCTCATAGTTGTTACAACCCAGCACAACGCCAACAATATTTTTACCGATGTCGTGAACGTCGCCTTTAACGGTTGCCAATAGAATTTTTCCGGCCGATGAAGAACCTTCACCTGATTTCTCTGCTTCGATAAATGGAGTCAGGTACGCTACGGCTTTTTTCATGACCCGCGCCGATTTCACAACCTGTGGCAGGAACATTTTGCCCGCGCCAAACAAATCGCCGACTACGTTCATACCGTCCATCAACGGCCCTTCGATTACGTGTAGCGGACGCTCAACCTGCTGACGAATTTCTTCAACATCCTGATCGATGTAGTCGGTAATTCCTTTGACAAGCGCATATTTCAGCCGTTCGTGAACAGGCTCATTCCGCCAACTTTCGTCTTGTACAACTGCCTTTCCTTTTGCTTTAACCGTTTCAGCAAATTCGACTAAGCGTTCGGTGGCATCATCCCGACGGTTGAGGAGTACGTCTTCGCAGTGTTCAAGCAGATCTTTCGGAATGTTGTCATATACTTCCAGCTGCCCAGCATTTACAATGCCCATATCCATACCCGCGCGAATGGCGTGGAAGAGGAAGGCCGAGTGCATGGCTTCCCGTACAACATCATTTCCCCGGAAGCTGAACGAAATGTTTGATACCCCACCGCTCACTTTCGCTAAAGGCAGGTTTTCCTTAATCCAGCGAGTTGCGTTGATAAAATCGACGGCGTAATTATTATGCTCTTCAATACCCGTAGCAACGGTTAGAATATTCGGGTCGAAAATGATGTCCTGCGCTGGGAAACCCACTTTATCAACCAAAATTCGATACGCCCGTTCGCAGATTTCAATCCGTCGCTCGTAGGAATCAGCCTGACCCGTTTCGTCAAAAGCCATCACAACCGCAGCCGCACCATAGCGTTTGACAAGTTTTGCACGTTCAATAAAGGCTTCTTCACCTTCTTTCAGTGAGATGGAATTGACGATGGCCTTCCCTTGCACGCACTTCAAACCCGCTTCGATTACCTCCCATTTCGAGGAATCGACCATAATGGGAACACGGGCAATATCGGGCTCAGAAGCAATCAGATTCAGGAACGTAGTCATGGCTTCGACCGAATCGAGCATACCTTCGTCCATGTTCACGTCGATTACCTGAGCGCCCCCTTCAACCTGACCGCGTGCAATACTCAGCGCTTCGTCGTAATTCCCTTCCTTGATCAGTCGGGCAAATTTCTTCGAGCCTGTTACGTTGGTACGTTCACCAACATTCAGAAAATTGGTCAGTTCTGTGATTTTTAACGGCTCCAGACCACTTAGTTTCTGATAAGGTTCGGGTTGCGGCAATTGACGGGGTGGGTATTTAGCCGCTACCTGCGCAATTGCCCGGATGTGATCAGGCGTAGAACCACAGCAACCACCAACAATATTCACGAAATTATCCCGAATAAAGCCCTCAATTTGAGCCGCCATCATATCGGGCGTTTCATCGTACTCGCCAAATTCATTTGGCAAACCGGCATTCGGATAAGCTGATGTAAAGAAAGGAGCTTCTTTCGCCAGTGTCTGAATATACGGGCGCATCGGTTCGGCGCCAAGTGCACAGTTCAAGCCCACGCTCAACAGCGGCAAGTGCGAAACCGAGTATAAAAACGCTTCGGTCGTTTGTCCCGAAAGTGTTCTACCACTCGCATCCGTAATCGTACCCGAGATCATGATGGGCAGAACCGGCCGCTGCGGGTTCAGATTAAAATATTTGTCAATGGCGAACATAGCCGCCTTGGCATTGAGTGTGTCGAAAATAGTTTCGACCAATAGCAAGTCGGCTCCACCTTCTACCAGTCCGCTAACCTGTTCGTAATACGCATCGACGAGATCGTCGAACGTAACAGCCCGATAAGCTGGATTATTGACATCTGGTGAAAGCGAAGCTGTACGATTGGTTGGCCCCATCGCTCCGGCTACGAAACGTGGTTTATCCGGATTCTGGCGCGTGAATTCTTCCGTAATTTCTTTTGCTATCCGGGCCGATTCGTAATTGAGTTCGTAGGCTAATTCCTCCATTCGGTAGTCAGCCATCGCGATGGTTGTACCGCTGAAGGTATTGGTTTCGATAATATCAGATCCAGCTTCCAGATACTGACGATGGATTTCCTGGATGATTTCCGGTTTGGTAATCGACAGCAGGTCGTTGTTGCCCTTAAGGTCGTGCGGCCAGTCCCGAAAGCGCTCACCCCGATAATCAGCTTCCGTAAGGTTATACTGCTGAATCATGGAGCCCATTGCGCCGTCGAGGACGAGGATTCGTTCGTGAAGGAGGTCGTATATCGTTTTCAAAGGCAATTGTGTTGTGCGGTTATTAGCTAAGCTAACAAGCTTCGTCCTTAAAAAAGTCCAAAAAGATGAAAAAGCTTAACCGCAGAAGGCTGACAGGCAGCAGCGGGTCGACTTATCTATCCCGGTTTATGACCGGGAGGAAATTGGCACCTTTCTCTGAGTATGAGGTGGTTGCCAAGACATCATCGGGTCCATTCCCTCCGTCTTTCTGGATAAGCTTTGAACAAAAATAACCAAAAATAGGGTACGCTGCTTGTCAACGTACCCTAAATAATACAGTTTTAGTCTGTTTACCAGGTCTGATCTAAATCATCCTTTGTGTACAGATGATTTCGCTCCGTATAAAATGACTTATCATCTGTCCGCTTAATCGCTAATGGATTCTTTGCCGATAGTCGATAGAGCAGGGCGATAGGCCATAAAAACACGAAAAACAGGATGGAAAGAATGATTTTGCCGTTGATATTGCCTAACACTTCGGCCAACTTAAACCAACCTTTCACAATGAGATCCCCAACAACGGGAACCGCTATACTTAACAGACCAACGGCAGCTGCGGCATAAAGCCACCAGGGAGATTTGAAGACAAAATAAAGTACAACCAGTCCAGTGACGATCACCAACTGGGCTTTTACTTTTTCAGTAACGTCCATGCTAGAACAACGTGTAAATAAACGGAGCAACGGCCGAACCGCCACCGATAACGATCAGAATACCAATGAGTAACAATAAAATGATCATGGGAGCCAGCCACCATTTTTTGCGCTGCTTCATGAATTTGAAAATGTCCTGCAAAAATTCCATGTTGTAATTTGAGTTTACTTCTAATGTTACAAACCTACGATCTAAATCCTTAAGGTTCAGTCTTTTTTTCCGCAGCTACAGGCTGCATTATTCCTGGATTCGATTCCATGAGCTTGAATAAAGCTTCACCCGCACGCTGATTAACCAACGCACTCGCATGTCCATCGTTCCGGCCGACTACCCGATCATTCGGTGGAATGTCGCCCATGAGTTTACCAACCTCCAGAACTGGAACATTATTTTGTTGAAAAAACGACACGACTGGTTTAACGTATTCCACTGTTTTTTCCAGATTGTGCGAAAACGGAAACAAAACAACGTAGAATCGAGCGTTATGCTCCCGAGCGTAGGTTACGAATTTATTAAGATCGCTTAAGTGATCGTTAATGATCGCAGGTGTACCGTAGGCTGTTCGGGCGTAGGTATCAAATGGGGCAAAGTTACCGTGCGGGAACTGCCAGTATAAATAATTGAGCAGATACGACTTGATAAACAACGACTGCAATGCGCGCGGTAAATCCGAATACGGCTCAAAGCCAGCAGGTACTAAGCCATGATCGCGGGCAACTTTTTCAATATCGTTCGGAAAGTATTGAAGGATCAGAACATCAGGTTTTTTGCCAAATTTCTCGAGTCGTTCATACTCATTGCGGGTATCAGAACCCGAAATTCCCAGGTTATAGGTCACGTACTGACTACCTAATTTTTCAGCCAGGACATTTCCATAACGCTCTTCCGCTTTTTTCAGACCGTGACCCGATGTGAAGGAATCACCCACGATCAGCACTTTCTTTTTGCCCAACGTATCCGTTTTAGGTGTATCGCGATAATCGCCAACCATGGGTGGCCAATAGCGTTCAAACCAAATGTGAGAAGCTAACGTAAGACCTCCTTCCTGGCTTTGGGCGATAAACATAAAACCTATTTCCAACAACGCGCCCAGCAAAACAATGGGAACGATTAAGGTTGCCAGATTGCTGATTAGTTTGGGCGTTTTGGAATTCTTGACAATTCCGTAATAGTACATCCGCACGACTTCCATCAGCAGCAAAAGCATGATGCAGATTTTAGCCAGTCGAACATATATATTGTCAAATAATCCGCGATGCGGATAATCGAGAACAATGTGAAATCGATCTCCGTAGTATAAAATAAACGCTAGAAATCCCAGAAACAGTAATCGGACAGCACTGGATACAAGTTTTGATCCCATCAGGACAGGTAGCTTGGCGAGTAGGTTTGATTAATCTAAAACAAATTCTTCTTTCCAGTTGTCTGTATCCTGCCATTCAGGCTGCTGGCGCTTATCGAACAGGTAGTTTCCAACGACCAGGTAATCCATTTCCGTACGCATAAAGCATCGATACGCATCATCGGGTGTCGAGACGATGGGTTCGCCACGTACATTGAAACTCGTGTTCACGATAACACCGTAGCCCGTCAACTGCTTAAACGAATCGATCAGTTGGTAATAACGCGGGTTCGTATCCTTATGGACCGTCTGAATCCGGGCTGAATAATCGATGTGGGTAATCGACGGGAGATCAGAACGTTGGTAATACAGTTTTTCGCGAAGTGGAAAACTAGCGTAATCGGCTGGCACAGGTGTACGGCGGCTTTCCGCTACCGGATGCACCAGAAGCATGTACGGCGAAATACCATCGTAATCGAAATATTCAGCGCAATCTTCAGCCAGTACAGACGGCGCAAAAGGCCGGAACGATTCGCGATATTTGATTTTCAGGTTAAGCTTTTTCTGCATCTCGGCATTACGTGGATCGCCCAGAATGCTTCGGCCACCTAATGCTCGCGGACCAAACTCCATCCGTCCCTGCACCCAACCGACTACATTTCCTTCGGCCAGCAAACGAGCGGCTTCACGGCTTAATTCAGTAAAATCGGTAAAATGCTTCGCAACCCCTTTGTATTTCAGGGCCATCAGTTCTACGTCAAGATCGGAGAAGGTAGGCCCTAAATACGAACCGCGCATGGCATCGCGTTCGGTCGTTACTTCACGCTCTTTTCCAAAATAAATATGGTACGCAGCTAACGCAGCGCCTAAAGCACCACCCGCATCACCAGCCGCCGGTTGAATAAAAATATCTTTGAAAATACCCGCCGATTGAAGTTTCCCGTTCGACACGCAGTTCAGAGCCACACCACCCGCCATCACTAATGCATCGGCATTCGTCAGGCGTTTGGCCTCGCGAGCCATATTCAGGACAATTTCTTCGGTCAGGTATTGAATCGCAAGTCCCAGATTACAATGCTGTGGCTGCAACTCATCTTCGGGCTGGCGTTTCGGGAAACCAAACAGTTCGGCCCATTTAGCTTCTTTCACCATCGTCAGGCCTGTAGCATAGTCGAAATAGTCCTGATCCAACCAAATGGAACCGTCAGGGCGAACGTCAACCAGTTTGTCTTTGATGATCGAAATGTATCGCGCTACATCGGGCGAATTTGGATCGCCGTAAGGGGCCAATCCCATCAATTTATACTCACCAGAATTTACCCGAAAGCCGAGGAAATAAGTAAACGCAGAATATAAAAGACCCAGTGAGTGCGGAAACCGCATCTCTTTCAGGATTGAAATATTTTTGCCTTCGCCTAATCCGATGGACGCCGTTGCCCACTCACCTACTCCATCGATTGTCAGAATAGCAGCCCGCTCAAACGGAGATGGATAAAACGCACTGGCGCCGTGCGAAAGGTGATGTTCCGGAAAAAGAATTTTTATCTTCTTAGACGAATCATACCCTATTTTTTCTAACTCTTCCCGAATCAGTCGCTTCAGAAATAGTTTTTCTTTCAGCCACACCGGAATCGACATTAGAAACGAGCGTATTCCTTTCGGAGCAAACGCGTAGTACGTTTCGAGCAGCCGCTCAAATTTGAGCAGCGGTTTATCATAAAAAACGATGGCATCTAATTTATTCAGGTCTGTGCCGCCATATTGGAGACAGTATTTGATGGCCTGAGCGGGAAAACCTGGATCATGCTTTTTACGAGTAAACCGCTCTTCCTGGGCTGCGGCCACAATCCGACCGTCTTCAATTAATGCGGCTGCCGAATCGTGATAAAAAGCAGAAATGCCTAATATAGTCATGAAGCTAATACTGGTCAAACGGCGTCAAAAGTAAGGCTTTTTTTTGGCAAACGTAGCATCGCATCTTGCGCGACTTACTCAGTGGTCAACCAATGCAATAGGCGAGCCAAACTACAGGCCAGCAAAAATGAGTATCTTTGGGCTATCTTAATGATTGAATAATTGAGTTATTGAATGATTGAATAGTCGCTGTTAAACATTCATCAATTCAATCATTCAATCATTCACTAATTGATACAAATGAAACTGGCAGCTATTGATATCGGTTCCAACGCGGCTCGTCTGCAAATTTCTACAGTATTATACAACGACGATCAGGTTAGTTTTAAGAAGGTTGAATATGTACGTTTTCCGCTTCGACTAGGCCACGACGTTTTTAACTATGGCGAGTTAACGCCTGAAAGCGAGGCTCGTACCACTAAACTCATGCAGGCCTATAAGCTGCTGATGGAACTGCACGAGGTTGAAGATTACATGGCCTGCGCTACATCGGCCATGCGTGAATCAACAAACGGCCATGATGTTGCCCGGCGAATTGAAGCGTCTACGGGCATTAAAATTCACATTATCGACGGGCGTAAAGAAGCCGAATTGATTAATAATGTTGTTGTTCAGGCCTTGGACGACAAACAGTATTTACACATCGATGTAGGCGGTGGAAGTACCGAATTGAACGTCTACGAGAACCGCCAAAAAATCAATTCCAAGTCATTCAAAATTGGCTCTGTTCGCTTGTTGGAGGGGAAAGAAACAAAAGGTGCCTGGCGAAAAATGGAAGATTGGGTTGACGATAATATCGATTCCTCGAAGGAAGTAATTGCGGTGGGAACTGGGGGAAATATTAGTAAACTGTTCAATCTGGCGTCTAAAATATCGGAATTAGAAACGACTAAAGAGGAAATCGACCGGATTCGCACCTACATTTCAGGATTTAGCCTGGAAGATCGTATCAACAAACTTCGCCTGAATGCCGACCGCGCTGATGTAATTGTACCAGCGTCCAGTATTTACATTTCGGTTATGGAATGGGCAGGAGCGACAAAAATTATCGTGCCGGATTTGGGCCTAAAAGATGGCATTATGCAATTGGTCTACTCGCAATTAGGGAAGCGAAAATCGATATGCTAACCGTCAGAAGCCATCTGCCCGAATGAAATGAGAGTAACGGTGTTGTAGAAATCTTTAAAAGTCTGCCTAATTAATGTTACCTAGTTATAATCTACCGAAACTAGCAATACATATTTAACTGAATATAGGCACAATATTTGTTTACCATCTTGGATCAGATTATTTTGCACCAAAGGTAACCACTCCACCGTAATACTTATATGGATGTTCTGACAGATGCGCACTTACAGCAGCGAATCGTTGCATTGGCCCTGGAAAACAGTCGACTACAATCTCAGCTTGAGCAAAACACACTTGATCAACGCTTTCTCCTGGAGTTTTCCGATCGATTTGCTACCTATAAAGTAGGTGATGAATTTTTCCACTCGCTGGTTCACTACATTACGGAGCAAACCAAACTCGATTATGTTTTTCTGGGCGAGTTGATTGAACCATCGCCTGATGCGTTTGCCATTCGTACAATTGCCATTACTGCGTACGGAAACACCGTCGACAATATCCAATATGATTTACCTGACGGCCCTTGTGAGCAGGTTATTCAAGGCAAAATGTCGACGTATCCCAGCCAATGCCGACGATTATTTCCTAAAAACCAAACGCTGGTTCAATTCAATGTTGAAGGCTACATCGGTTATCCTTTATACGATACAAAAGGCAAGGCTTTTGGCATATTAGCCGTTATGCATCAGGAAGCTATCAACGAACCAGAATACATTTCGTCGCTCCTGAAAATTGTCGCCAAACGTGCTGAATTTGAGCTAGATCGGATACGATACGAAACAGATCTGAAAGGTATTAATCAGGAGTTGGTCAATCGGAATACGGAGCTGGTTAATCGCAACGCGGAATTAGCTGCATTTAATTATGTTGTCTCTCACGACCTTCAGGAGCCGCTTCGGAAAATTCAGGCGTTTGGCGATAAACTCAGAACAACCTACGAGCCTACGTTAGATGTCGAAGGAACGGAGATTGTCGATCGAATGGTACAGTCGGCCAATCGAATGTCAATGCTCATCAAAGATCTCCTCAACTATTCCCGACTTTCGCACCGGCCCGAAGTCTGGCGGCCACAGCCCTTGGCAGATTTACTTAAAACCGTGATAAGCGAGTTGGAAATTACGATCCAGGAGGCTGAGGCTCAAATACATGTTGGCGAATTGGATATGATACCTGGCGACGCTAGTCAGCTTCGGCAGTTGCTCCAGAATCTGCTTTCCAATGCGATCAAATTTAGAAATCCGAACCGAGCTCCTCAAATCACCATTGAGTCTAAACGCGTATGTAAAGATGGGCTGCCGGCTGATTTCTTACCCCTAGCCGTTCAAGCAGAGTATTGCCAACTGGATATTACGGATAATGGGATTGGCTTCGGTTCGCAATACGCCGAGAGTATATTTGGTACGTTCCAGCGACTCCACAGTCAGAACAAGTACCCTGGAACGGGTATCGGCCTGGCGATTGCGAAAAAGATTGCCGAAAATCACCGGGGTTACATTATCGCGAAGAGTCAGTTGGGGCATGGCTCTACGTTCAGCGTATTCCTGCCAACTAAAAACGCTACGAATTAATCATAAAAAGTGACGGGAGAGATGGTCGACGGTCGAAGCAGGAAAAAATTTTCTTCTTCGACCGTTTTTCGTTTCCATGTACCCCTATACAATTCAATTACAGCAAAATCCCCACCCGCACGAAACGCCGAAATTCTGTCAGGATGGCTTTTTATTTAACGAAGCCGAGCATCTTCGACAACAGAACAACGGTCAATTTTATCTCTTAACGGCCCTCAATCAGGATACGCAACAAACCGAAGCCCGATGCGCTTTTTTCGTTCAGTCCGATCAGGCGATGAGCCCACTGGCAGCTCCTTTTGGCTCGATTGAGTTTGCGCAGAAATTGCCAGAATCCATTCTGAGTAGTCTTATCCATACGCTCGTCGAAACGACTCGTATGGCCAATGTGCGTCGGTTACGCATTGTCAATTACCCATATTGTTATGCGCCCGAACAGGTCCAGCGATTAGAAAATCAGTTAAAACAACACGGTTTTGGGTTAACCGAGGCCAATCCAAATTCCTTTTTGTCGATTACCAATCAACAGTTTACGGATGTAATTGCACCCGCCGAACGTCGGCGACTTCGTAAATGCCAGGAAGTTGGATTCCAATTTAAACAATGGGAATCACCTGAGGTCGGGCCTATCATCACATTTCTACAGAAGAATCGACAAGTGAAAGGGTATCAACTTACGATTTCTCCCGAACGATTGGTAAACCTATTCCATGATTTTCCCGCTCAATTTATCGTTTTCACGCTCCAAGATGGGGATAAACTTATCGCACTGACCATTACGGTTCGAGTACGTGAGGATATTTTGTATAGCTTTCTACCCGCTTCTTGTCCAGATTATAATTCCTATAGCCCAATGGTAATGTTAACCGATGGAATTTTTAGCTATTGCCAAAACCAATCCATTCGATTGCTCGATTTGGGTGTTTCGCTCGATGCGAATCGTCGGCAAAAGCCAAATTTGATGCGTTTCAAGCGGAACTTAGGTGCACAGGAATCGCCAAAGCAAGTTTTCGAAAAGGTTCTATAGCTCAGTCGAGAGGCAGTCTGTCTGCTATTTTCTTCGTTATTTTGCCTGAAAAAGAGCTCGGTTTAAGGAGCCAACAGCATGATTGAAGCTGGATTTAATTCGGTTACCCGATTTCTGACTGAGTTGATGGCCTCATTGGTTTCACTACTAAAAGTAATGATTCGTGGACGCCATACAACTCGATTGCCCGCCCGACAGTTGCCGATTTGTTCGGTATTGGGAAATGGACCTTCCCTGAATGAATCGTTGGCTACTCAATTTGATTTCATTCGACAAACCGAAATTGTCTGTGTCAATAACTTCGCCCACGCCGATATTTTTACTCGTTTGCGCCCACAAAACTACGTCATCTCCGATCCAAACTACTTCGTTTTCACTGAACAAACCACCGATCGGGACGACATTCGACAAACCTTATCCGTTTTCATAGAAAAGGTAGATTGGCCAATGACTTTGTACGTGCCGCATTTCGCTAAAGGTTCGTATGTGATTAATCAAATTGATCGTGGGAATCCCCAGATCCATATCATATACTTTAATTACACAGTTGTACGTGGATTCCGCTGGTTGGTTTATCGATTGTATGCCTGTGGGTTTGGCATGCCTCAAGCACAAACAGTCATTATCACAGCATTAGCATTGATGATTAACCGAAAATTTAACCAGATCTATTTGTTTGGTGCCGATACATCCTGGCATGAACAAATTCGCCTGAATGATCAGAATCAATTACTTATCAAGCAAATACACTTCTACGATAAGCCGAAAGACGTAACCCACCAGCCAGTATATTCCGATGTACAGCGTCAACGCACATTTTCGATGGCATCGCAATTTTTATCCTTTCACAAAGTATTTCGAGGTTACGAAGTCCTGCGCGATTACGCTGACTACCAGGGAGTTAAAATTCTGAATGCCAGCGCCAAAAGCTACATCGACGCCTTTGATCGAGCCACTTTGACAGAGTCAGTCGACCGTACATAATCCCTTTTGCTATTTAGTTAAAAGTTTTCTTTTCGGTTTATTTTCTATCTATTCCAGTGCCAACTCATAAGTTGAAGAGCAAAGACAGGGTATAAACTTATTTTTCTTCTTTCTTCGTTACTTATTCAGGGTCAATAACCTAATGGTTTCCGTGTACCTTTGGGGCATCATTACTCTTTTTCGTTTAGAAGCCTTTCAGCAGCTTCATTTTCATTTTGCATAACTTTTTACAGTTCAGATGATTACTAATTCTGGCCTTGATTTAACAAATAAATCTCTTTTGATTACAGGTGGTACGGGTTCTTTCGGCAAAAAGTTTGTCGAAATGGTTTACCAACGCTACCCCGATATTAAACGAGTAGTCATTTACTCGCGCGACGAGCTGAAACAGTTCGAGATGTCGCAACATTACCCACAGTCGAAGTACAAATCCATCCGGTTTTTTATTGGCGATGTACGTGATAGCGAGCGACTTAAGCGAGCCTGCGAAGGTATCGATATTATTATTCATGCAGCTGCACTGAAACAGGTGCCGGCCGCTGAATATAACCCAATGGAATGCATTAAAACCAATGTATTCGGTGCCGAAAATGTAATCAATGCCGCTTTAGACAATGGCGTACAGCGCGTTGTGGCCCTTTCGACAGATAAAGCAGCGGCACCCATTAACCTCTACGGAGCTACGAAACTCTGCTCGGATAAGTTGTTTGTAGCGGCCAACAACATGAAAGGTAAGCGCGATTTACGATTTTCAGTAGTTCGCTACGGAAACGTGATTGGCTCGCGGGGATCAGTTGTTCCGTTCTTTTTGGATAAACGAAAAGAAGGCGTTTTGCCGATTACGCACCCCGATATGACTCGTTTCAATATCTCGCTCGAAGAAGGGGTTGAGATGGTTTTTCATGCGCTGGAACACGCCTGGGGTGGTGAAATTTTTGTACCGAAGATTCCTTCGTATCGAATCACCGACGTAGCCACTGCCATCGGCCCCAACTGCGAACAGAAGCTGGTCGGCATCCGTCCCGGTGAAAAGCTGCACGAGGAAATGATTACCGAAACCGATTCGCTCAACACCGTCGAAACGGCTAAGTATTATGTCATTACGCCCTCTACACCAACCTGGAACATCGACGATTACATGAAAGCCTTCGACGGAAAACTGGTTGAAATGGGTTTCAAATACAATTCCGGCACCAACACCGACTGGCTCAACGTCGATCAACTACGCGAGCAAATCCGGGAACACGTCGATCCTACTTTTTCGGTGTAAAATGGTCAGCCTATCTGCATGAATTAAGTATGAATCAACCCATTCCATACGGTCGTCAGCATATTACCGACGAAGATATTGCTGCTGTAGCCGAGGTATTACGCGGACCATTCCTGACTCAGGGGCCACATATCGCTGAATTCGAGAAAGCCTTTGCTGCCTATATTGGTTGTCAATACGCCATAGCCGTGGCCAACGGAACAGCCGCGCTTCATCTGGCCTGTATGGCACTCGGCGTTACCGAAGGTACTCGCGTTATTACGACGCCCATTACCTTTTCGGCATCGGCTAATTGTGTTCGCTATTGCGGTGGAGAAGTCCATTTCGCAGATGTCGATCCGGGTACGGCATTACTGGATAGTAACGCTGTTCGGGCGTTGCTGGAACAGCATCCAAAGGGCTATTTTTCTGGAATCATTCCAGTCGATTTCGCCGGTTACCCGGTTGACCTAAGCAGTTTTCGGAAATTGGCTGATGAGTACGATTTGTGGATTCTGGAAGATGCCTGTCATGCGCCGGGCGGTTCGTTTACAGATAGTCAGGAAATTGAACACCGCTGTGGTGACGGATCACTGGCGGAATTAGCCATTTTCAGTTTTCATCCGGTAAAGCATATCGCAGCTGGCGAAGGTGGCATGATTACTACGAACGACGAAGCTCTTTACAAACACTTGCTTCGGCTTAGAACCCACGGAATTACGAACAAGCCAGCCGAATTTACAGATCCTTATCTGGGTGAACCTGAACGTGGTGGCTGGTATATGCAATTGCAGGAGTTAGGCTATAACTACCGGCTAACCGATATGCAGGCCGCGCTGGGAACGAGCCAGTTACTGCGTGTCGATAGTATGTTTGCCCGACGCCAGGAAATTGCCCGACGTTATGACGATGCCTTTGCCGGAACCGTTATTACAACGATAATTCCAGCAGCCAGCGAGCTTCATGCATACCATCTATACGTCATTCAGGTTGATGATCGAAAAGGGTTATACGATTTCCTGCGGACGAAAAATATCATGGCGCAGGTGCATTACATTCCGGTTCATCTAATGCCTTATTATCAGCAGTTTGGTTGGAAACCCGGCGATTTTCCTCACGCTGAACATTACTACGCCCGCTGCCTGAGCCTGCCGATGTTTCCAACGTTGACAGATGCCGAACAGGAATACGTAATAAATTCGATTAACGAGTTTTTCGCCTTATGAGTGCTGTCGCCATCATCACGGCAAGAGGTGGCAGTAAACGGATTCCTCGTAAGAACATCCGCCCTTTTCTGGGGAAACCAATTATTGCTTACGTGATTAAGGCTGCGCTGGCATCTGGCTTATTCGACGAGGTAATGGTCTCTACGGATGACGAAGAAATTGCCGCTATTTCCAGGCAATATGGCGCTTTAGTACCCTTTCTACGACAGCCCCAAACGTCCGACGATTATGCCATAACTGCCGATGTTTTGCAAGAAGTACTGGATCAGTACGGACAACAGGGACGTTTTTTTGAGTATGCATGCTGCCTCTACCCCACTGCGCCATTTATCAAACCTGATTTGCTTAAACGCGCCTTTTCGACGCTGAATCAAAAGTCATTCGATACTGTGTATCCAGCTCAACCGTTTAGTTTTCCAATTCAGCGGGCAATCCGATTACGGGACTCCAGTGTAGAGTGGTTCCAGCCTGAACACGCATTGACACGCTCGCAGGATTTGGAACCGGCGTACCACGATGCCGGTCAGTTTTATTTCTTTCGGGTGGCAAACTTCCAGCAGAAACGTCGGTTAATCACTGACAATTCGGGAGCTATTGTTATTTCTGAAATGGACGCCCACGACATTGATAATGAGATTGATTGGCAAGTTGCCGAACTTAAATATAAAGTGATGAGTGATGAACGATAAGTGATAAATCCCCAATTCGCACTCATCATCCATCATTCATCCTTCATCACTACTTATGAGTCGACTTGTTTTTCGGGCTGACGGAACTGCACAAATTGGTCTGGGTCACGTGATGCGCTGCCTGGCGCTGGCCCAGATGCTAAAGAGTGATTTCGAGCTCTATTTTGCCATTATTGAGCCGCCACTAGCTGTTCGTACAGTGCTTGAAAATGTAGAATTGACCGTTATTCCACTTCCAAATACTGATTCTCAAAGCGCATTTTTAGAGCAAATCGAGTCGGATGACATTGTCGTGTTGGATGGTTATTCGTTTGACGAATCATTTCAGCAATCCGTCCGCACCCGTGCTAAAAAGCTGGTATTTATTGACGATTTAGTTACAGGTCATCAGGTTGCGGATGTAGTCATCAATCATGCAGGTGGAGTTGAAAAATCAGATTACGATGCAGAGCTGTATACACAGTTTTATCTAGGCCCACATTACGCACTACTACGGCCGGAATTTCTAAAGCCTGAAGGCTTCGGCCAAACACCGTCCAATGGACCTATTTTCGTCAGTCTAGGCGGCACCGATCCGAATAACCTGTCCTTGGCCGTTCTGGAAGCAATTCGAAAAGTCGACGCTACCTTATCGGTACATCTTGTTTTGGGTCCTTTACAGGCTCATCGAAAGACAATCGAAGCCTTCCAGGATCAGCTTCCGAATCTGATTATTATGGATAGTCTGAATGCTAGTCAGATGGTTGCTTTACTCCAACAATGTAGCCTGGCGATTACGGCTTGCAGTACAATCAGCTATGAAGTTTGTGCTATCAATCGCCCGTTGATTGCCGTCGTTACCGCCGATAATCAGACGCGATTAGCGAAATTCTTATCGGAAGACAAACTGGCCATTTTGGTCAATTTTCCGACTATGCTGACGCGCCTAACACCCATTCTGACTTTAGATAATATGGTAAAATCAGCCATTCAGGTAGCTCAGTCGTCGCCAGAAATCGTTGCTAATTCACTCAGAAACCAGCGTCGCTTTTTCGATGGTCGCTCTCCGGAGCGGCTTCGTGCACTTTTTCAAAAATTAAGTGCTTACTTGTGAATGACGTTTGCGCTACGCCTATGCTTACCTACCGAACCGCTCAACTTTCTGATACTCGACTTTATTTCGACTGGACGAATGATCCGGCTACCCGACAGCAATCGTTCAATTCAGCGCCTATTTCGTTGGAAACGCATACGGCTTGGTTTACGCGTAAGTTAACTGATCCGAATGCGCTGCTGCTCGTTTTTTCAGACGAAGCTAATCAGCCTGTTGGACAAGTACGCTTCGAACGAATGCCCGTTGCCGATATGCCAGACGAAATTATTATCAGCGTTTCGGTTGATGCTAAACAGCGCGGGAAAGGGCTGGCTTCACAACTCATTCAGCAGGGATGCGCTATTTGCCAGAAACGCTGGGAGGCCGTAGCCATTCATGCGTACATCAAACCTGAGAATCAGGCTTCCATCAACGCCTTCCAACGGGCAGGTTTCAGATTGTCGGGTGAAAGCGGTAAATTTGGGGGTTCTGCTTTGCTTTACCTTAAAACCTTTTAGGTATAAGTGCGCTAAAAGGTTTACTGATTATGAGACAAGATCAACCGATTCAGGTTGCCCATTATACCATTAGTCCGACGCATCGTCCGTTTGTTATTGCTGAGATGTCGGGCAATCACAACCAATCGCTGGAACGTGCTCTGGAAATTGTGGATGCCGTAGCGGATGCGGGTGCTCACGCGCTCAAACTCCAAACGTATACGCCCGATACCATTACGTTCAATGGAGCATCCGAAGAGTTTTACATTCGGGATACCAAGTCGCTCTGGGCCGACAAGAATCTATACAAACTCTACGCTGAAGCGTATACGCCCTGGGAATGGCACCAGCCGATTTTTGAACATGCTCAAAAGCGGGGCATGATTGCCTTTAGTTCACCATTCGATACAACTGCCGTCGATTTTCTGGAATCGCTCGATGTGCCTTTGTATAAGATTGCGTCGTTTGAAAACACTGATCATATTCTGCTAAAAAAAGTAGCGCAAACGGGCAAACCCGTCATTATGAGTACGGGCGTCGCTTCCGTAGCCGACCTCTACGAATCGGTAAAAGTACTCCGGGCGAATGGCTGTAAAGACCTTATCCTACTAAAATGTACCAGTACGTATCCCGCAACGCCCGAAACAACGAATCTGCTCACAATCCCGCACATGCGTCAGTTATTTGACGTACCTGTCGGTCTTTCAGATCATACGATGGGCATTGGGGCCGCTGTGGCTGCCGTAGCATTAGGAGCCGTTGTATTAGAAAAACACGTTACGCTTCGCCGGGCTGATGGCGGTGTTGATTCAGCCTTTTCGCTGGAACCGGATGAATTGAAGAAGCTAGTTATCGAAACTGAGCGAGCGCAGTTAGCGATGGGCCAGGTGAGTTATACGCTAACGCCGAAAGAAGAAAAAAGTCTGCAATTTAAGCGGTCGCTTTATGTGGTGCGCGACATGAACGAAGGTGACGAATTTACTTCCCACAATGTTCGTAGTATCCGCCCAGCCAACGGATTGCACACCCGTTACTACGACACCATCATCGGCAAAACCGCTTCAACCAACATTCCAGCCGGTACTGCGCTGGGGTGGCATTTAATTTCGAATGACTGAATTGTTGAATGATTGAATGAAAACTGTGCGTCAGCTATTCAATCATTCAACCACTCAATCATTCAATCATTGTTAAAATGGGTATTATTAAGCGCCAGGCTATAGCTGGTTCACTTGTTTCTTACATCGGCGTAGCGATTGGGTTTGTAACCCAGAGCCTGCTCGTTCCTCACCTGCTTACGAAGGATCAAGTTGGGCTGCTTGGGCTATTGTCGAGTCTGGCACTGGTGCTGGCTCAGTTTGCCAATCTGGGTATTAATGGGGCAGGTGGACGATATTTTCCTTATTTCCGAGACACCAAACGTCAGCATAATGGCTACCTGCTACTAGCCTGTAGTCTCTCGGCTATTGGTCTGATATTAGCCGCCAACCTATTGTTCTGGCTGCGTCCGTGGGTAGTAGAGCAAAACAGCGCGAAATCAGCGCTGTTCGTCGATTATTATTATTGGCTCCTGCCACTCACCTTCTTCATCGTTTATTTCTACATTTTCGACATCTACGCTAAGCTTCTGTATGCGACCGTTTTAGGAACATTTCTACTAAACGTCGTGCAGCGATTGGGCGTCCTGGCCGCCGTTATTGTTTACGGACTTAAACTGGTCGATTTTCAGACATTCATGGTCGTCTGGCTGCTGTCATACGCGTTACCGATGGTACTGATGATGTTTGAAGTTTGGCGAAAACATGGTCTGTGGCTTCGTCCGCGTTTCCTGTCCGTCACGAAAGAGCTTCGTCGGAACTTAGCCCGCTATGCGCTGCTGACACTAGCAACCGGCTTATCTTCCCAAATCATCTGGACAATCGACCGGGTGATGCTCAATAACGACCGAGGGTTGGAGGATACTGGCGTTTACAATATTGCTTCCTATTTTGCTTCCGTCATTATGCTTCCAGCAACGGCATTATATAAAGTAGCAGGTACCGTTATTGCCGACTCCTGGAAAACGAACGATCTACAAAACATTGAAACCATATACCGAAAAAGCTGCCTTAATCAATTGATTATCGGCGGATTAGTCTTTGTCGGAATAGCCGCAAATATTCCAAACGTATTCCAGTTTCTTCCCAAAGGCTACGAATCCGGTACGACGGTTATTTTATGGCTCGGATTGGGGAAATTAATCGATATGTCGACCGGTACGAATGGCTTGATTCTGACAACTTCGCGTTATTATGCCTACGATTCTGTGTTTTTTGTGGTATTGATTTTCATTACAATCGGCCTGAATAAATACCTGATTCCGCTTTATGGGATGGAAGGAGCAGCAATTGGCGCGGCTATTTCCACTTTACTATATAATGGTGCCCGGACGCTGTTTGTCTGGTATAAATTTAACTTACAGCCGTTTACCTGGCATAACATAGCCATTCTTGCGCTTATAGGCGGTGTATGGTGGCTGGCAACGTTAGCTCCTTATCATACAGGACTTTGGCCTGCCGGAATCGACATTGCTATCCGATCTACAGCGATAACCGTTGTATTTTTGGGCGTAATTTATGGTCTACGACTGTCACCGGATATGAATGATCTTTTTGACGGTGCTCGTCGACGGGTTCGGACATTCTTCTAATGCGTTGGGAAATTAACTCCCTGCATTAATTCACAGCATAATGATTACTTACCAGCTATGAAACAGACCCTTATAAAGATTTTTGGTCGAGATACGCTTTTCAATATCCGTAAATCGCGGGTTGTCAATTTCTTCCCACGGGTTAAACGGGCAGCGAGTTTGTATAACTACCGCTATGGCCAGATTCTTCGCTGGGGATTCACATCGCGTGAGGATACGAATTATACGTACGAACTCACCGAAATAAGCATGCTGAATCTGATTCATACCATAGCGGTTGTAGCCGATGTTACCCCACAAACCGTACAGGCGCTCATCGAAGAAGTGCAATCCGATGAGGTTCTGCGCCAGCATGTGTTGACCAAAACGAGAAATTCACAGTATCGGCGCATTGCCGATGAGCGGGTTGAGTTTGGCCGCCGATTGGGTTGGTATGCAATGGTTCGTATTATGAAGCCAGCCGTCGTCATAGAAACCGGTGTTGACAAAGGATTAGGTGCGGTTTTGCTATGCTCGGCACTTCTTCGCAATCGAGCTGAAGGGCATCCGGGTCGTTATTATGGTACTGACATTGCCGTTCGGGCTGGGTATCTGCTGGATGGACCTTATAAAGAAGTTGGCGAAGTACTGTATGGCGATTCGCTTGAAAGTTTGCGCGCCTTCAAACAGCCAATTGATCTGTTCATCAACGACAGCGATCATTCGGATCGATACGAACACGATGAATACCAGGTCGTTTTACCAAAGCTGAGTCCGAAAGGTGTAATTCTGAGCGACAATGCGCACTTAACCAGCGCCATAGCTAAGCTCTCGCTTGACGCAGGCCGTAAATATATTTTCTACCCTGAAGTCTCGAAAGATCACTGGTATCCGGGGGCTGGCATTGGATTTTCTTACACGTAGTGGTCCACTTGAAGTTTTTTGTTCTGCTGACCGGTCCGCCGGACAAAAAGTTTCTTACAAAGAACTTAATAATTGTTTCTATCACTGAGGCCAATCACTATCCGAATTATCACCTACAACAATGTGGTTTTTTCGATTTTTATTTACAGAAACGGCTCGACTGTTACGTTCGGTAGAAGGTCGGCGATTGCTGTGGCTGGCGCTTCGGTACGGCGATCTGCCGCGTAGTCAGCCGACCGATATTACGTTTGGATCGTACCGATTTCGAGTGCCTGATGCCCTGTCGTTCGTTTGGCAATACCGGGAAATTTTTGTGGATGAATTTTACAAATTCACTACCACTAATACTGCGCCCGTCATTTTCGATTGTGGAACAAACGTTGGCACTAGTGTGCTCTACTTTCACCAGCAGTATCCGAGCGCTAAAATTGTTGCTTTTGAAGCCGACGAGCAAATCAGTGCCATCTTACAGGAAAACCTACGTCAGAATCGCATTTCTAACGTTGAGGTGATTACAAAAGCGGTCTGGACCAGTGAGGAAGGAATTTGGTTCGGGAGTGACCAAGCCGATTCAGCGTCGATTTTCTCAAAAACAGACCGGAAGCTAGTCCCTTCTCTTCGCTTGCGGGATAAGTTATTGCAGGAAACCCGAATCGATATGCTCAAAATGGATATCGAAGGTGCTGAAACGAGTGTGCTTACTGATTGTCACGATGCATTGGCACATGTGCAAAATCTGTTCGTTGAATTTCATGCCTACCTTGGTCATTCACAAACCTTGGCCGACGTAATAAAAATCCTGGAAGACAGCGGCTTTCGATATTACATTAACACCAGTCAGTACCGCCATGCACCCTTAGTTAATCACCGCTACAAAGGCAACGACAGCATGGATTTACAATTGAATATCTTTGCGTATAGGAAATAGTCAATAGTCACGACTATCGGCTGACGACTCTTTTTATGATCGATAAAATTCTTTCTCGCCCTGAGTTTCAAACTGAACCGCCTATTTTGGTGGATATTGGCGCATCAGGGCAATTACATACACGCTGGAAAGCATTTGCCAAATACGCAGTGTGCATTGCCTTCGATGCCGACGATCGCGATTTTGGCTATGTCGAGAGCGAGTCGAGTCATTTTCGAAAGCTTTACACCTTCAATCATATTGTTACAGAGACAGATACGGAAACGGCTGACTTCTACCTGACCGAATCGCCCCACTGTTCCAGTCTGCTCAAGCCACGGCCTGATCTGATTCAGGAATATGCGTTTGCGCCAAAATTTGAACCGACCAAAGTTGTTCAGCTCAAAACGCGTAGTCTTCGATCAACACTCGATAGTCTGAATATTGGGCAAGTTGACTGGTTTAAAACCGACTCACAGGGGACTGATCTTCGGTTGTTTCGTAATCTCGGCGACGACCGCGCCCGGCACGTTTTGACAGCTGAATTTGAACCGGGAATCGCTTCGATCTATGATGGCGAAGACAAGCTATATAAAGTGTTGCAGTTTATGGAAGAAACGGGTAGCCATTGGCTCGCTGAACTCATTCCGAAAGGTTCGCCCCGGATTACCCCTGCCCTACTGGATAGTTTTTCGAGTAACTCGCTCGTGAAAAAGTTTGTCTTGTTTTCGCTGAAAAACAGTGCTGTTTGGGGCGAAATGACCTACCTGAATCGGTTCGCCGATGACGCTACGCTTACCCAACGGAACCTGCTTTTAGGCTGGGTATTTGCTACGACGCTCAAGCAACATGGCTTTGCGCTGATTTTGACGCAAAAAGCGAAAAGCCGGTTTACTGACCCAATCTTCTCCGAGATGGAATCCTATTCTCGTCGGCGAATCTGGGGACGAGTTTTTGGTATTGGTTTCTGGCCTGAAGTCGTTAAAAAATTCGATAAATTTCTGGGGCGTTGAGAGTTACGCATCTAAGTACCTACCATCTGTTTGGCGGTGCGGCCGTAGCCGCAAACCGACTTCATCGGGCTTTGCAAAAACAAATCTGGTCGGGCGTTCCCGTCGAAAGTACGATGCTGGTTGGTACGGCAAATCGGCTGGAAAAACATAAACCCGATCCTGGCGTCTCGTACTTAGCCAATAATTTTCTAGCTGAGCAAACGGCGTTTGGGCGGTTCGTTGCCGAACGACTTTACTTTCTCCCTCACGAACGCGACAATTCCGTACGTTTTCAATTTTCACCTGCCAGATTTGGTGCAAATCTCAACTTTCATCCGGCGATTCAGCAGGCTGATATACTGCATTTGCACTGGATCAATTTTGGGTTTTTATCCATCGATGGTTTACAATCACTGTTCAACTTAGGGAAGCCAATCGTCTGGACGTTACATGACCAATGGGCGTTTACAGGTGGATGCCATTATTCGCGCGGCTGCGATCATTTTTTAAGCTATTGCCATCAATGCCCGTATCTGAAAAAACCGGCTGAGTACGATTTATCCAATCGGGTATTTGAACATAAAAAGCGAGTTTTTGGTACCGCTAAGGTGCATTTTACTCCTCCTAGCCAATGGTTGGCAACCGAGGCTCAGCGAAGTACACTTTTGCGTGAGTTTCCTTTTAGCGTGATTCCATACGCCATCGATCAACGTATTTTCAGACCAATTGAACAAGCGGAAGCTAATACGCGCCTTAGCCTTCCCGACTCGGATCGATTAACTAGTGGACCACTTCGTTTGCTATTCGGTAGCGCTAACGTGACTGATTCTCGAAAAGGTTTCAAGTATTTCGCAGAAGCCTTACAACTTCTACATCAGCAATTTCCTGATCTGAGGCCCGAAATTCTGGTGTTTGGCAAAGGAAGGTCTTATTTATTCAATGAATTACCTTATCCCATAAGACACCTCGGCCTTTTAACTTCTGAAGATGATATTGTAGCCGCTTACAATGCTGCGGATGCAATGATTGTACCTTCATTAGAAGATAACTTACCGAACACAGTCATCGAAGCCTTAGCCTGCGGAACGCCAGTCGTTGGATTCCGGACAGGCGGCATCCCCGAAATGATTGATCACGAGGAAAACGGCTATCTGGCTGATATCGGTTCAGCGCAACAATTGGCTGATGGAATCGCCTTCATCCTAACGCACGAGAATCCCGAAACCCTGCGAAAGAACGCACGCCAATCCGCCGAAAATCGTTTCTCCGAAGAAGTCGTTGCCAGACAACATATTGAACTGTACCAAAAACTAATGAGCGAACGAGTAATTGAGTAAAACATGCCCACTGTATCCATCATTACGATAACATACAACGCTGAGCGGTTTTTAGAACGCACGATTCGGAGTGTTTTGGCTCAGCAAGCGACTGATTTTGAATATATTGTGATCGATGGAGGCTCAAAAGATGGAACACTGGCGATTATTAAGCAGTACGAAAAGGCTATTACTGACTGGATTTCGGAGCCTGATAAAGGATTGTACGATGCCATGAACAAAGGCTTACATCGAGCCAAAGGTGACTATGTCTGGTTTATGAATGCGGGGGATGAACTCTATGATTCAACTACACTCGCGAATCTCCTGAATCGAATAAAAACAACCCATGCGGATGTGTATTATAGCGATGCGCTGTTCGTTCAGGACGATGGAACTCCGATCGGATTACGAAGCCAGGTGACTCCGCATACGTTACCTCGTCAATTGACCTGGCGCGATATGGCTCTCGGCATGAAGGTATGCCATCAGGCATTTGTCGCTAAACGGAGTATTGCGCCAGATTATCCGATTTATAACTTGAGCGCTGATCTGGATTGGGAAATTCGTTGCCTGAAGAATGCCCGGAAAATCGAATTGCTGCCGTTTGTTCTGTGTAAATACCTTGTAGGTGGTTTATCCGTTCAAAAACATCGTCAATCCTTACTTGACCGATTTAAGGTATTAGTCAACCACTTTGGTTTGCTAACAACACTATATAATCATGTTCGAATTTTGGCCAGAGCCCGTCGATTTCAAAACCAGAATTCGCCGAAGGTTTTGATTGAGGGAAATAAGCATTCGTAAACCATACCCCCGGAAATCTTACAAACAGGAAAGTGCCAATTATACTATTTTGTGAAATTTAATTGAAACAAAGGGATAATTGCCAACGGAATGCCTTTAGATTGTGAAATGAGGATAAATTTGCGGGGTTTATTGTGATACCACCTGACCTTTTTGTGAAATTCCGTTAAAAAATTGTTCTAACCTATGAAACGAATAGCTGTTTTTACCTCGGGTGGCGACGCACCGGGTATGAACGCCTGTATCCGGGCCGTTGTCCGGGGGGCGGTCTATCACGGAATCGAAGTGTTCGGTATCCGCCGGGGGTACAGCGGAATGATAAACGGCGATATTTTTCAGATGACTTCGCACTCGGTAAGTAATATCGTACAGCGTGGAGGTACGATTCTGAAATCGGCTCGCAGTAAAGAATTCATGACGCCTGAAGGACGTGCTAAAGCTTACGAGCAACTCAAAAAATTCGACATCGAAGGACTGGTTGCGATCGGCGGTAATGGTACGTTTACGGGCGCAACGCTTTTCTACGATGAGTATGGCATCCCAACCGTTGGCGCACCGGGAACCATCGACAATGATTTGTACGGCACTGACTATACGATTGGGTTCGACACAGCCGTAAATACCGCGCTGGAAGCCATTGATAAAATTCGCGATACAGCCGACTCCCACGACCGAATTTTCTTTATTGAAGTGATGGGCCGCGATTCGGGTTATATCGCTATTCAATCGGGGATTGCCGGTGGTGCTGAAATGGTAATGGTGCCCGAAGTACTCACTCCAATTTCAGAAGTGGTCGAAACGCTTCGATCGGGCTGGAGCCGCCAGAAATCATCCTCTATCGTTGTGATTGCTGAAGGCGAAGAAGCAGGAAATGCAACCGAGATTGCGGAGAAAATTCGACAACAGGTAGCTTCTGACATCGACATGCGGGTGACAACGCTAGGCCATATTCAGCGGGGCGGTATTCCAACTGCCTACGACCGGATTTTGGCTAGTCGTCTGGGCCTGGGAGCTCTGGAAGGATTAATGAATGGCGAGAAAAACGTGATGGCCGGCATCGTTAATAACGAGCTGGTTTATACGGCATTCCGTGATACGATACGACTTCCTAAGCCGATTAATGAGGATTTACTTCGGATGGTAAAGATTCTATCTGTTTAATGCTGAATGGTTGAATGATAGAATTTTAGTGATTCAATCATTCAACCATTAAATATACCCCATCACACTATAGGTCGTGTAACCAATTAGTTCACGAACCAGGAAATACGCGTTGAACATGGCTTCTTCGCGGGGTAACAACCACTCTCCCGGCAAAAACGATCGTTTGGTGCTTAAAAAACTGGTTGGAAATGGGCTTACGGTAATACCTTCCTTCTGAAAACAGGCAATCGCTCTGCGCATATGCCAGCCAGAGGTAATCAATACACAGTGTTGCAGATGGAATTGTTGCTGAAGCATACGTGCTGTAAATTGTGCATTTTCATGCGTATTCCTGGCTTTGTTTTCCAACACAATATCCTCTGGCCGAACGCCTGATATACGTAGATACTGAGCAATCTCCTGGCCCTCATCACGAACATTTTCAGGACGAAATGGTAGATTACCCGGTCCGCCACTAATCAGGATCTTCTGCACGCTACCGATTTTATAAAGGTAGACTGCCTGAGCAGCTCTGTCCGCTTCCCGACTCAACAGGAACCGTTTGTTTGATTTCTGATCTTGTGTTGACGCTGGAATTTCTAGCTGCCCATTAATCATTCCGCCAGTTAGCAAAACGGCAACTTGTGCTGTCGAATCCGAACGAACCGGCACTGGCTGAATCGGATATTCCCACCACAAAGCCAATTCGTTGGTCAGAAACGAGTTGCCGATCAGCCAGAAAAGAATCAATGCGCTCCCGACTAATCGACGACGATATTGGGCATTTTTGGTAAAAAACGCCAGTGATAACACCAACAGCAGCCATCCCGCAGGTGTAAAAAAGTAAGTAATCGTTTTGGAAAAGAAATAAAACATAGACTACAACAGGTGTGGCAAGCGTTTTGTAAGGAATAAGATTGTTTCCGCTTCTTACCGTAAATTTGTCTTTATTCATCTGCGAAGATACGCACCTGTTTGTATGAAAAACCCTCTTCTAACCGCATTGCTTGGCCTGCTTTTATCGCCTGTTGCGTGGGCACAATCAACCGCTGAAAAACCCTCCGACGGTTTCAAAATCACGGGCCGCATCAACGGTTTAAAGGATACGACCTGCATATTAGCTCACTATTTTGGCGCTACGCAGTATATTCCTAAAGACACTGCTCGTGTCGATAAAGCAGGTAATATGGTGTTTGAAGGTAAAAAAAGCCTTCCGCAAGGATTGTATATGGTGGTGGCTCCTACCAAAAATCCATATATCCAGTTTCTGGTAACCGACGATCAGCAATTTTCTTTTGAAACCGATACGGCCAATATCGTTAAAGGAATGAAAGTGACCGACTCAAAAGAAAACGAAGCATTTTATGCGTATCAACAGCAACTTGCCGGTTTTTCGGATGAAGCGCAGGCCATCAATATGCAGAAAAAAATACGTAACGACGCGGTTTCGGTTGCCATGTTCAACAAACAATTAGGGGAACTGCAAAAGAAGGCAAACGACTATCGCAATCAGTTTTTGAAAGACAATAATGGCACATTTGCGGTTAAACTTTTCAAAGCAACTGCTGAACCGGATGTACCAACTGCTCCGAAAGCACCGAATGGCCGACCCGATTCAACCTGGGTGTTTAATTACTTCAAAAGCCACTTCTGGAACGATTTCGATTTCGCCGATGAGCGATTTGTCAGAACACCTATTTTGCAACAAAAAATTGAGCGATATATCAAAGAATTGACCGTTCAGAATCCCGATTCGCTCATTAAAGAAGCCGATTTTCTGGTGAACAAAGCCATCGCAGGAAAAAACAGTGAAGTGAAATATTATACGATCTACTACATCACCAAAGAATACGAACAACCTAAAGTGATGGGTACAGATGGGCTGTTTGTTCACATGTTTGAGAAGTATTACAAAACCGGCATTATGACCGTATCCGATTCGTCGACGCTGAAAAGCATTGGCGAGCGGGTAGCCACATTGAAACCCAATCTGGTTGGTAAAGTACTGGTTCCGCCAGTGGTGAGTGATACCCTCAAACGGCCCATTAATTTCTCAGCCATTAAAGCAGACTATACGGTCGTCTTTTTCTATTCACCAACCTGCGGGCACTGCCGCGAAAGCGCACCAAAAGTGCAGAAATTTGTCGATACGTATAAAGGAAAAGGCATTGAGGTCGTCGCCATCGCTATTGATCAAAGTCCTGAAGAATGGAAGAAATTCATTCGGGAGTTCAAACTGAAGAATGCCATCAACGGCTACGATTTTACCTATCGTACCGATTTCCGACATCAATACGACGTTTGGACGACGCCAACGATCTATGTTCTTGACAAGAACAGAAAAATTATTGCCCGCAAGCTTCCCGTCGAGCAAATGGAAGATTTTATCCTCTTCCACAAACGCCAGCAGGCGAGTGCACAAGCGCCTAAAGGACCAGCCGTTGCCCCAGCCAATGCCAAAGCAAGTGTAAAAAAATAGAAGATTTATAGTATTAGAAATAAGAAGGCCGACGTAGACAATAGTTTGCGTCGGCCTTCTTATTTCTAACAGGGTTCAATCACTTCATTTTCGTTCGTTTGACTAGATACGAAGTCAGAATCTGATCAAAGCCGTTGGCGATGTCGGCTTCAATAAAATCGATTTTATATTGGCCGCAACGCATTTTCAATTCCTGAAAATACGATTTGACAGCTTGTTGGTACGTCTCACGTACCTGTCCTGGCTGGAGTTTTACTTTCTCGCCCGTTTCGAGGTCAATGAATTCGTAGGGCCGCTCATCGAAGGCGAACTCCTCCTCGGTCTTTTTATCGGTGACGTGAAAAACCAATACTTCATGCAGGTTATGGCGTAGGTGCTGAAGTGCAGAAAAGAGTACATCCGCTTTATCTGCATTCTCAAACATATCACTGAAAATAACCACCAGCGACCGTTTATTTATCTTTTCAGCAACCTGATGAATCACATCGGCCGCCGAGGTTCTACGCAACGGTTTTGGTTGCTGCATCAGCAGGTCTAACTGGGTAAACAGCTTATGTACGTGCGACGGAGTTGATTTGGTCGGCGTCTGCAAATCGATCTGATCAGCAAATGTCGTCAGGCTAACTGCATCCTTCTGACGCTGAAGCATATACGCCAGACAAGCAGCCGCCATGACACTGAATGTTATCTTACCGTAATTAGCCTCGGGATAATACATCGAAGAGGACGTATCGACCAATAAATGACACCGTAAATTAGTTTCCTCTTCGTAGCGTTTGACAAACAGCTTTTCCGTTTTTCCAAACACTTTCCAATCAATATGACGGGTCGTCTCGCCTGTATTGTATAACCGATGCTCGGCAAATTCTACGGAGAAGCCGTGAAAAGGCGATTTATGAAGTCCGGTAATAAATCCTTCGACCAACTGCCGGGCCAGAAATTCGACATTACCAAAGGAGCGTACCTGACTGAGGTTGAGAGGCTGTTTCATGTACTCTAAAGAACGAAAGAATGAAATCGGGCGCAAGAATTTATACTCTTTCGCTCTTTGAATATAACGCAAAAACCGAACCGTTCGACATCTCCCACAGGAATTGCACAGGGAGAGGCCGAACGGTTTAGCTAGTAGTATCTAAATCAGTAGATTAGAATGCAGGCTCCAGCATGGGTTGATCATCTACGGGCGCACTGAAGGCCGTAGGAAATAAAGCAATGGGTCGGCCTTTTCCGACAACCCGAAGCGATACATTAGCGATTCCTTTCGACACCATGCCAAGTGCGCGGGCCGCTGCATGAGTCAAATCAATAACACGACCTTTTGAAAAAGGACCCCGATCATTGATTCGTACAATTACGGATCGGTTGTTATCCAGATTGGTAACTTCAACCAATGTGTTGAGTGGAAAGTGGCGATGAGCTCCTTCGAGTGCTTCGGCACTCACTCGCTCACCGTATGCAGTCTTGCGACCATTAAACTTCTTGGAATAAAAAGACGCTTTGCCTTTCTGTATGAGGCTCGGAAGAGCCTCCGCCGATTTCATGTTGCTAAAAAACAACATAAGGGACACGATTAAACTCATACAGCTATTGGTTACGTGAACAAAAAAATAGACGGTCGACGATGCATATATACGTTACGCAGGGTCTCCGTCCCCAAAAAGTGCAATTCCTATTTAACAAATATAGATTAAATGGCCCTATCTACCAAGCATTTACTAAAAAAACTGTAGAATGGCCTCCACACTCTTACTTTATTTTGTGGTTATTATACCCCAAAATATATTTACATACTTTGCTTTTGTTCTTACCTGAATGCCCGTACTTTAGTGGTTGTGAACTGACTAAACCTAACTGATTGTGGACGACAGAGATCGAGAGAAAATCTATTCAAGGCGAGTTCGGGCGGGAAAGCGAACGTATTTTTTTGACGTTAAATCGACCCGTACCAATGATTATTATCTAACTATTACCGAAAGCCGTCGGCATCCGCAGGGCGAAGGTTTCATTTACGAAAAGCACAAAATGTTTCTCTACAAAGAGGATTTCGACAAATTCGTGGAAGCCTTACAGGAAACCGTGGAACATGTGAAAACTGAACTGATGCCTGAAGTCGATTTTGCCCAATTCACACAACGCGAACGCGATGAACAGGACGACTTCGCCAGCGAATTAAAGTGGGAATAACTAGAATTTACACCTGTCAATGTACTGTATGATTTAGACTTTACGCTCGTAAATCCTTCAACATTCGCCCAACCCACCGTTAGCCCTCGGCATCGCGCCGAAGGCTTTTTTTGCGGTCCGCCGTTGGGGATGTATTTTTGCAGAAATCAATGATTGAATTTTGGATAATAGAATGATTGAATAGCTACTGAAAACAAATTATTCAATCATTCTATTATTCGCTCATTCAAAATTATTTATGGGTCTTCAATGTGGAATTGTGGGTTTGCCGAACGTCGGTAAATCCACACTGTTTAATGCGATTTCGAGTGGGAAAGCCGAAGCGGCTAATTACCCATTCTGTACAATAGAACCAAACGTAGGGGTAGTTACTGTGCCTGATGAGCGGTTAGATATCCTCGAGGGACTGGTCAATCCACAAAAAGTGGTCCCGACTATTATCGAGTTTGTGGATATTGCTGGGCTTGTCAAAGGAGCTAGTCAGGGAGCGGGTTTGGGCAATAAATTTCTGGCGAATATCCGGGAAGTAGACGCCATTGTGCACGTCATCCGATGTTTTGAAGATGATAACATCGTGCACGTAGAAGGCAAAGTCAATCCGATTGCGGATAAAGAAATCATTGATGCGGAATTACAACTCAAAGATTTAGAGTCGGTTGACAAGAAAATTCAGAAGATTGCGAAAGCAGCCCAAGTTGGTGATGCCAAAGCCAAAGCCGATCTGGAAATCCTGAAGCAATATAAAACGGCACTGGAAGCCGGAAAGAGCGCCCGAACGGTACAATTGTCTCCCGAAGAACGCGAAGCAGCTATTGGCGATATTTCGCTACTGACTATCAAGCCAGTTATTTACGTAGCGAACGTTGACGAAGGGTCGTTGCCTAACGGAAACACTTATTCAGATACCTTGCGGGATGCGGTAAAAGACGAAGGTGCTGATGTAGTGATTATTAGCGCCGGAATTGAGTCACAGATTGCCGAAATGGAAGACCCAGACGAACGGGAAATGTTCTTGGGCGAATACGGTCTGACCGAATCTGGATTGAGCAAGCTCATCAAAGCTTCGTACAAATTATTGGGCTTAATTACGTATTTCACCGCCGGTGTTAAAGAAGTTCGTGCCTGGACCATCCATCGGGGCTGGAAGGCTCCCCAAGCAGCTGGTGTTATTCACTCTGATTTTGAGAAGAAATTCATCCGGGCGCAGGTCATGAAACTACCCGATTTTCAACAATTTAAAACAGAATCGGGTGTCCGGGAAGCGGGTAAATTAGCCGTTGAAGGGAAAGAGTACGTCGTACAGGATGGCGACATTATGGAATTCCTGCACGGGGCTTAACACTGCGCTGTTTCAGGTTAGTTAGCGCGAATTTTTGTCATGCTGAGGAACGAAGCATCTTAAAACATCCAAACGGATAGATAAGGAAACGTTAAGATGCTTCGTGCCTCAGCATGACAAAAACAACTACTTCCTTTTATTTACCCCCACCCGTCGATAGGCAATCAACTGATCGGCGCGGGATGCGGGTGGGCGGTGATAAACCAGAATCTCGTAGTCATTTTCGGTCGATGAAAAGGCACCTTCAATTAAGTGTTCATCGCTTCGAGGTTGTGCGCCGGTCGTTTTTACGGCGTAATCATAATTGTATACGCCCTGTTTCAACAGGATTGACGCTCGGTACGCACCCAGCAATGCATCGAATTCCATCCGATTGCGATCGTTCAGTTGCCAGAAATTAAACGCGCCGTTTACGTACATCTCTACTCCTGGAATTTCTGGCGTTTTCAAGGTAAAAACCGTTTCAACGTAATCGGCATTAGTAGCTCCATTGCCCGTTTCGCGATGGTCAATGACGAACATACCGTTGAAATCGTCGCTCTGGATATAGACACCCCGATTTCGTGGCTGATCGACCTGTACGTAAACAATATTGCGGTCAGCCGGGCGGTCAATTCGATCAATATAGTTGGCACGCGATAGAATCGTTCGTGTATCGAAAAATCGAAATTCATTTCCTCCTGGCATTGTGTTGCTGAGGTCAATCAGCCTGTATTCGAGCACCTGATCAAATGCCTGTACATTAGTAGGCCGAAGTCCTTGAAGGATCCGATCATCGCGGTAATTCTGCCGGATTACTACTTTGAAATCATCCTGCGGTGAAATCACCTGATAGCCACGATAATTAATCGAAAAGTCAATCTGCTGATCGGTAAACTGACGAGATGGATCACTCGAAAAATGGGCACTAGCCGATACGTTTACCCGATTCTGATACGTCATAAATCGACGCGTTAGAATGATATTATTTCGATTCCGTTCGTCGTAGACGACCAAAATATAATTGCCGGGTAATTTCACTTTAGGAAGCGTGAACTGATAGTGAAAATATGGAACCTTGGTATTTACGGAAATCTGATATTCGGTTATCGGATTGTCGTTGTATTCGTAAGTAAATTCGATATCGTTTAAAATCGATCGCTGCCAATCGGCGTTACAATGCACCAGCCGCGCCCGAAACGAACGATATGTACCGATCAAATCATCAAATTCCAGTACTAAAGGAGTTTGTTCATCCAGCGAAATAATAGGCGGATTTAGCGTCAGCGAGGGATCAAGCAGATTGTTGCTGACTTGCGGAAATAGTAGTACCGTTTGCACCTTCGGGTCATAAATATGATCGATTGTCTGGAGCTGTTGGCCACGTAATGGAAATACAGCTATCCAGCAGAGCGACAGGATCAAAAAGCAAACAGGGTTACGCATAATTGACTTTATTACAAAGAAATTTGGCAAATAACGTTGTGATCGTTAACAAAATCACGTATGATTATGGTCGACTCAACCAAAAACGTACATGGTTAACTACAATACTAAAGAATGGGGTAGATTTCTGATCACCTTTAACCGAGCCGATACAGCCCGCAAGCTACTACCCGTTTTGATAGGAATCGGTTTGTATTCATTTATCGTTGTTCACCTTATCGAGTTATTTGATCTAAGTAGTAACCCACATCTGAAAAACTTTTCGCTCATGCATACGCTGCTGAGCTTTGTGATTTCGATGTTACTCGTGTTTCGCACCAATACAGCCTACGACCGCTGGTGGGAAGGGCGAAAACTTTGGGGTTCTTTAGTCAACAACAGCCGCAATTTTGCGCTGAAACTAGACCCCTTACTAGCCGTCGAACACGTTGAAACGCGTGCGTTTTTTCGGGCTATGATTCCTAATTTCGCCTTTGCGCTAAAAAATCACCTCCGTCAGGAAGACATCAACGCTGAATTTACCGAAACAGCTTCGTTTAGCCTACAGAACTTGCATCTGAACGAACACGTACCGCAACAAATTGCGCTGGCTATGTTTAGCAAGATAAATCAGCTCCAGCGGCAAGACATCTTATTACCTGAGCACCTGATCATACTCAATCCTGAAATTCAGGGATTTATGGACGTATGCGGAGCTTGTGAACGGATTAAAAACACACCCATTCCGTTTTCCTATAGCTCATTTATTAAGAAATTCATTTCCATTTATTGCCTGACGCTTCCCCTTGGCTACGTATCGATACTCCATTATTTAGTTGTTCCGCTGGTTGTATTTGTTTTTTACGTGTTAGGCAGTCTCGAAATTATTGCCGAAGAAATTGAAAATCCGTTTGGTACCGACGACAATGATCTTCCACTCGATACGATCTGTAAAGGCATTCATAAAACCGTAACCCAATCGTTCGATCATACCTTAACCCTCGAACAAGCCGAGCAGGTAGGCCCCCCAAAAACGGGCTTCCGGTATGATAGATAAATTGTAGATAAAGTCACATACCTTCAAATAGACCAATTTGTCCGGCCCGTCGGAATAAGCGGGTGGTAAGGTTTGGGAGTTCTCCATTTTTCAGGTATTTCTGGCAGGCAATGCGGTGCAATTGGGAAATGTTCTCGGCATAATTTCCCTGCCCTGTCATACGGGTTTTGAATCGGGAATCATTCAATTGGCCGCCATGACAATCAGCAATCTGATTCAGCACACGGTCAGCGCGATCAGGAAAGGTTTGATTGAGCCAATCGGTAAAAAGTGGGCCTAACGCTCCGTTTAGCCGGACAATAGTATGACCTGCCCAGCAAGCACCATTGTCGGCAGCAGCTTCAATCAGTTTAGGAATTTCCTGATCATTCAAACCGGGAATAATTGGAGCCGTCATTATACCAACAGGTATACCTGCCTGATGCAGCGTTTTCATCGTTTTCAATCGCTGGCCTGCCGTAACGGTTCGAGGTTCCATCAGCAGACGTAATTCTTCATTCAGTGTTGTAATCGAGATAGCGACATTGACCAGTTTGAGTTTGGCCATCGGCTCCAGAATATCTAAATCCCGGAGAATGAGCGCATTTTTCGTAATAATCCCGACCGGATTTCGGTACTGTAAACAAAGCGTAAGCAGTTGGCGCATGAGTTTATAGGTTCGTTCGGCTGGCTGGTAACAGTCTGTATTACCAGAAAAATGAATCACTGTAGGGCTGTAAGAACGCGACTGAAATATCTTTTCAAGCAGTGTAGGTGCGTTTTTTTTGACCATGATTTTACTCTCGAAATCAAGCCCCGCCGAAAAACCCCAGTACTCATGCGATGGGCGCGCATAGCAATAAATACAGCCATGTTCGCAGCCCTGATAAGGATTAATCGAAGCCTGAAAACCTATGTCTGGGCTATTGGGTCGACTAATAATGTTTTTGGGCGTCTCCTCAAAAAACTGCGTTTTTATCGTTGGTTCGGGAAAATCCTGATCGAACGATTCAGCCGATTGATCGGGTTCGTATTGATGTCGGGCAAACGAATTTGCCGAATTGAATTGCGCTCCTCTGCCTTTTTTATAGTCGCCCATGAGTATACAAGTGAAATGCAATTATATTTTACTTGTATTATATAAACAAAATTTTTCACGCTATTTTATTCAGAAGGACGCCAAAAGGCCGTTGACTAACTCACTAATTTGCCGCAGATTGCAGGAAACTTCGGCCTCATCAGTCAATCTTTATGGAAACGTGTCCAAATTGCTCAGCTACGTTAGAACAGCATTTTGCATACTGCCCTAATTGTGCACAGACAAAGGACCTGCCTCGCTTTAAAATCAGCCATATTCTCGACGAGTTTTTTCAAGCTATTTTTAGCGTCGATAAAGGTGTTTTGTCTCTAACAAAAGATCTGGCACTTCACCCAGGAGCAACTGCCCGCGAGTATATCATTGATCGGAAACGCAAAAAATATTTCAATCCGTTCTCATTTCTACTGCTGGTATTAGGCCTAAACTTATCCGTAAATAGTCTGGTAAAACCTTACACAGCTGGATTTACGACGCAGAAAACCAGCCAACGTGTAGCAAAAAACATCTCCAAAGAAGAGTTGCCTTATTATGAGCGACGACGACAGTCTACGCTTTTTATTGAAGAAAATATCAACGTGATTGGTTTAGCGGCTATTCCCGTTTTTGCGCTCGTTTTCTGGCTCTACTTCCGCCGAAGTGGTATTGATTACGCTGAGCATCTGGTCGCTCAGGTTTTCTTTTCGAGCTTTTTCTCGTTGACCAGCATTCTGGCCATCCTGATACTTGGTTTTCTTCTGAATGACTATTTGCCATTCCTGAACCGATCACTCCTCATTTTTCAACTCATTTATCTATCCGTTGCCTATTACCAATTCCTGAATTACCACAAGTTTACAGGTTACCTGAATACTCTCATAGCCACTGTATTAGCCCTTGGTAGTTGGGTAGTATTATCCGGTGGAGCCGTTTTTCTATACATTAAATTCGGCTAGCAATCCATTAGCGATATAAAACAAAAAGCCAGAACGGATTAGCATTCTGGCCTTTTGCAATACAATAAGTCGCCCGATTTATGCGAGTTTTTTCTCTATTTCCTCAACTTCAAGCATAGCCGTTTCCCACTCGTCCTGCAATTGAGTAATCTGGGCTGTTATACGTCGATATTCATCGTTCTTCGCTTGCATTAGTTTATCATCGCCGTAGGTAGCTGGATCAGCGAGTTCTGCTTCGAGTCGTTTTTTACGCTCTTCCAGCTGACCAATCTTCGTTTCTGATTCCTCAGCCTGCTGCGATAATTTTTTCAGTGTACGCTGCCACTCTTTCCGATCATTATCATTGGCAGTGGGCATAGGACTTGGAGTAGATGGTACCGTCTGATTAACTGTCGACTTTGAGTTCTTGCCCTCAGCCACTTGCCCTTTGCCCTCTGCCCGACGTTCTTCCATCCACCATTCGTATTCGTCATACGTGCCCGGATACTCTTTGATCTGTTCGTCTTCGATATACCAGATTTTATTGGCAATCTGCGATACAAAATATCGGTCGTGGGAAACAACTACATAGGTACCTTCGTATTGCTCCAGCGCCTGAATCAGAATGTTTACTGATTGCATATCCAGGTGGTTGGTCGGCTCATCAAGCAGCAGAAAGTTAGCCTGTGAAAGCAACACTTTCGCCAGTGCCACCCGCGACTTTTCCCCCCCAGATAACACTTTGATTTTCTTAAAAACCTCGTCGTTGGAGAATAAAAAGCAGCCCAATACCCCACGCAATTCACCTTCTGTTTTAGTCGGATTCGCTTGTTTCAATTCTTCAAGCAGCGAATCTTCTACGTTCAGTGACTCCAGCTGGTGCTGTGCGTAGAAACTGAAGGAGACATTATGACCCAACTGTCGACGACCATCGTTCAGCATTTCTGAACCTGAAATGATCCGCAACAGCGTCGATTTTCCCCGACCATTGGCCCCAATCAGCGCAACTTTATCGCCCCGTTCAAGTCGAATATCCGCATGGGTCAAAATCCGCTTGGCACCGTAATGTTTGGTAATATCTTCGAGATGTAGAATATGCCGACCAGGTTGGGTCGAGAACTGAAATTTGAAGTTCACCCGAGCCGATTCGTCAATCACCGCATCGACCAGTTCCATACGGGCCAGCTGTTTCACCCGGCTCTGCGCCTGTTTCGCTTTGGTCGCTTTAGCTTTAAATCGCTCAATAAACCGTTCCGTTTGTCGAATTTTAGCCTGCTGGTTTTCATAGGCTCCTTTCTGGATTTCATTTCTCAGTGCTTTTTCTTCCAGATAAAACGAATAATTACCAGGGTAATAATTGAGCTTGGCACCCGCTACTTCAACCGTTGTGTCGACCACATTATCCAGGAATTCGCGGTCGTGCGATACGACAATCACGGCCCCTTCGTAGGTCTGAATGTATTTTTCTACCCATTGGATAGAGGGCAGATCCAGGTGGTTAGTCGGCTCATCGAGCATGAGCAGCGATGGCTTCTGAAGTAATAATTTTGCCAGAATCACCCGCATCCGCCAACCTCCGGAGAAAGTCCGAAGTGGTTTTTGAAGATCGTCGGTTGAGAAGCCGAGACCTTCCAGAATTTCTTCAGCCCTTGCCTGTACGGTATAGCCATCAAGCGCATCGAATTCTTCCTGTACTTTTCCGAGCTTATCAACCAGTTCATCGCGATAATTTGTCTCCATTTCATGGAGCAACTCATCAATTTGAGTTTGAAGCTGATTCTGGCGTTCGAAAGCCTGCATGGCCACCGATAAAATTGACTCATCGGTTTGGTATGACAACAAATCCTGGTTTAAGAAACCGAGCGTTACGTCACCAGCTTTCGAGATTGAGCCTCCATCGGCCTGATATTCTCCATTGATAATGCGGAGTAATGTGGATTTACCGGTTCCATTAAGACCGATCAGACCGATTTTTTGACTTGGCTTGATATGAAGCGAGGCATTTTCATAAAGAGCCCGGCTCCCGAGGTAATACGAGAGGTTTGTGATGGAAATCATGGTGCAAATTTACCAAAAAGAAGCCGGATACTTGCGTTCATAAATTCCAAACGGTTATATTTGCACCCGCAAACAGCATAAAAGCCTCCTTAGCTCAGCTGGTAGAGCGACGCATTCGTAATGCGTAGGTCGCAGGTTCGAATCCCGTAGGAGGCTCATTTTCGTATAAAGGCTAATCAGTTTTAGAGTGAAAAACCTCTATATCAACTGATTAGCCTTTTTAGTTTTATAGCCTTTATTAAAGCCTATAAGAGAAAGTAAAGTAAATCCCTCCTGAAGTCTCCCCTGCTATATCTGCACTGATAAAGGTTGGCACATTCTGACCGAAGTAGCAAAGTCAACACCCTCGACTATCTGTCCCCCTTGACCCAGTTGGTTTACTCGTACTTTCCGTGCCGTTTCCTCACTCTGTGACGAGTAATCGATCCGTAATCTGTGGGACATGGTTAGTATAAAAAACAACGTTCATGAAAAACCTTTTTCGAAAACTGCCGGTACAGCGTATCGGCCCAGCAACCTTTGTTGCCTTTTTTATCCTATTCTTTGTTGCCGCTTGCCAGGATCACCGCATTCCGCTGCCCGGCCAATCGATCCAGTCTAATGCGCCCAAGCCTTCCTGGGGGCCAACCATCACTCCTCAAATGTTGGCAGTCATTGAGGAACTTGGGCGGCTCAGCCCCGTTCCGCTTTATTCGCTGCCACCTCAGCAGGCCCGCCAACAACCATCATTTAAAGATGCAGTCAATTCGCTGCTCGATAAAAATAAGATCGTGCGTCCGACCGCGAATGTCACAGTGACCCAGCAGATGATTCCGGGAGCCGGAGGGGTTTCCATTCCAATTGTGGTCTATACGCCTAATGGGGGTACAAGCCCAAAACCTGTTATTGTGTACTACCACGGTGGAGGCTGGGTAATTGCCAATACACAGGTATATGAATACTCTGTAATGGCTCTGGCTCAGTCAACAGGAGCTATTGTAGTATCGGTAGATTATCGTCTGGCGCCGGAAAATAAATTCCCAACGGCCCATGAAGATGCTTTTGCGGCCTATAAATGGGTGAAACAAAATGCGGCTTCGCTGAATGGGAACCCGACTAAAGTGGCTGTAGCTGGCGAAAGTGCCGGTGGAAATATGGCCATAACGGTTAGTATGATGGCTCGTGATCAAGGTGTGGGTTTGCCAGTACATATTCTGTCGGTTTATCCGGTGGCTGATAACAACCTGGATACCCCTTCCTACAACATCTATCAGGATGCTAAGCCACTGAACCGGCCTCTGGTAAAATACTTCACAGATAATTATTTCAACTCCCCAGCTGATGGAGATAGCCCATTGATTTCCTTAGTAGACAAAGCGAACCTAAGCGGGCTACCACCTACCACAATCATCGCAGCCGAAATTGATCCGCTACAGAGCGAAGGGATGGAACTGAGTAAGAAACTGCAAAACGTTGGTGTGAATGTCACGTATAAATTGTACAACGGCGTTACGCACGAATTTTTCGGCATGTATGCCATTGTCCCCGAAGCTCAACAGGCACAGGAGTTAGCCGCTACGCAACTTACGAATGCGTTTAACTAATGAATCTGTAGTTTACTGTTATACCCCTAAATCCCCTGAAGGGGACTTTTCTCAAGTGTTAAAATAGTCCCATTCAGGGGATTTAGGGGTATAACAGGCTGACAAAACCAAAGAATTATCCGTGAAAAGTAAATCCTAAAACAGCTTTAGTATCCTGAGCTAACGGATTCCAATCTCAACGTATATGATTTATGAAAAAAAGAATTCTGACCACGCCGTTGCTGTCCTTTACATTGGCAACCTGTTTATTAATCGCTTGCAATAAGAACGAAGTAGTTGATCCTCAAATTCCTGAGACCAACAAACAGCCAACCTCGGCACAGGTAGAGGGTAACGTCTTCGAACCTGCACTGGTGGAGGCTACCGATCAGCGGATCGCACAGTTGAAAGTACCGGCAGGCTTCAGCATTACGAAGTTTGCCGATCAGTTGGGTAAACCCCGAATGCTGGCTGTTAGCTCATCCGGTAATGTATATGTGACCAGTCGAGATGCCGGAACCGTTACTCTGCTACGCGATACGAATGCCGATGGAAAAGTCGACCAAAAACAGGTTGTAGCCAACATCAAGCAAGTACACGGTGTTACGATCTACGGAAATAAAATGTATCTGGTAGCTGTCAGAGAAGTTTATCGGGCGGATATAAATACCGATGGTACGTTAGCACAGCCGCAAATGCTAATCAGTAATTTACCCGACGGAGGTCAGCACCCAAACCGGACCATTGGTTTCGGCCCGGATGGCTTGATGTATCTTACTGTGGGTAGCACCTGTAATGCCTGTGCAGAACCCAACGCTGAAAATGCGACGATCCTACGCGCTAATGCAGACGGAACCGGCCGGTCAATTTTCGCTAGTGGCCTGCGGAATACGATTGGATTTGGCTGGCATCCGCAAACAAAGGAACTCTATGGGCTCGATCATGGAATTGACTGGCTGGGCGACGAGCAGCAGTTAGAAGAACTGAATCTGATTAAGCAGGGCGCTTATTACGGCTGGCCTTATATCTATGGCGACGGCAATTATAATCCGCACCCCCGACCCATGGGCGATACGACCTATGCGCAGATTCTGGCGAAAACAACCTTGCCGAGTTTATCCTACGATGCTCATGCGGCTCCAATGGGCATGGTGTTTTATACGGGTAGTATGTTCCCCACCGAATATCAAAACGATGCGTTTGCAACGATGCGTGGCTCCTGGAATCGTACGCAACCGTCGGGCTATAAAGTTGTGCGGGTTCATTTTGATAATGGCAAACCTACCCGCATCGACGATTTTGTGACGGGGTTTCTGGTGGATAACAATCAGTCGCAATTTGGTCGGCCGGTTGGTATTGCTACGATGCCCGACGGGACGCTGTTATTTACTGACGACAATAATGGGGTAATTTATCGAGTCGCGTATCAGAAATAAGTTGAGTATCTCATGCGCCTGCAAAGGCATAACCGGGAGATTTTCTTAAAAATTAAAGTAGGAGACGTAGTAGTTCAGAATGGTCTGTGTCGGTATAAATCGCTGATGCAGACCATTTTTCTACGGCTTTTCACCCAACCAATACCTCGCTGCTCCCTCGAATTTACCCATTTCGTAAGCCCTTTGTCCGATTTGACAGTTAAATATTGTGTTTCCACTAGACATAGACTTATGAGTGAATACCAGACGAAACACCACTGGTGGCAGGAAGGCATTATTTATCAGATTTACCCCCGATCGTATCAGGATAGCAATGGTGACGGCGTTGGCGATATTCAGGGGATTTTACAACGACTCGATTACGTTAAAGAATTAGGCGTTACAGCTATCTGGCTTTCACCGATTTACCCGTCGCCTATGGCCGATTTTGGCTATGACATTTCTGATTATGAGAATGTTCACCCTTTATTTGGCTCATTAGATGACTTCGATGAATTGGTGGTCGAGGTACATAATCGGGGGATGAAACTGATTTTGGATCTAGTTCCGAATCATACGTCGGATCAACACCCCTGGTTTCTGGAATCCCGCTCCTCGCGCGACAATCCAAAGCGGGACTGGTACATCTGGCAGGATAGTGGTCTCGATGGGGCTTTGCCGAACAACTGGCTGAGCGTGTTTGGTGGCTCGGCCTGGGAGTGGGACGAAACGACCCAGCAGTATTATTACCACGCGTTCCTGAAAGAACAGCCCGATTTGAATTGGCGCAATCCAGAGGTTCAGGAAGCCATGCTGGATGTAATGCGGTTCTGGCTGGAAAAAGGGGTAGATGGCTTCCGGGTGGATGTGATGTGGCACATGATCAAGGATAAGAATTTGCGCGATAACCCCGTAAATCTCAATTACCAGCCGCACATGGCGACTTATGAGCAACTGTTGCCCGTATATTCTACCGATCAGCCGGAGGTACACGACCTGGTGATGGATATGCGGCATTTGTTGGATAGCTATGACGACCGGATGATGATTGGCGAAATCTATCTACCTATCCATCAGCTGGTTGCGTACTACGGTATTGATGGTAAAGGTGCGCATCTGCCATTTAATTTTCAATTGTTGCTGCTTCCCTGGGACGCCCGGCAGATTGCGGCAGCCATTGACCAATACGAAGGCGCTTTGCCTGTTCACGGCTGGCCAAACTGGGTGTTGGGCAATCACGATCAATCTCGAATTGTCAGCCGGGTGGGGAAAGACCAGGCTGAGGTAGCGGCTATGCTACTGCTTACTCTAAGAGGAACACCAACTATTTACTATGGCGACGAGATTGGTATGCACGATGTACCTATTCCGTTTGAGGAGGTGCAGGACCCGCAGGGCTTAAATATGCCTGATAAAAACTTAAGTCGCGACCCATCCCGAACGCCTATGCAATGGGCAAGGATGCCCAACGCAGGTTTTACGTACGGAAAACCCTGGCTCCGGCTGGCCAGAGATTTTTTCCGAACCAATGTCGATCTGCAACAGCATGATTCCTATTCGATGCTTTCGCTGTACAAGCGACTCATTAAATTAAGACAACAAGAACCTTCGTTGCGGATTGGCGATTACACTCCCGTTTATGCCGATACGCAACTCATTGCTTACATACGACAATGGGAAGATGCGCCCCGCTTTCTGATTCTCCTGAATCTCAGCCATCGCCCGGCGTATTTCAAAGCTAAGGATAGCACACTCAACGGCGTCGTTGAAATCTCGACATCACCTGAATGGGAAGGAAGTCTGATAACGGACAGCATCAGTTTGGAAGGCGACGAGGGATTACTCATCCGATTAAACTAGCACTCTTATTTAGAAACGAATGAAGTCAATAGGTGCAAATTATACGGGAAACGGACATTGTGTATTCACGGTTTGGGCTCCGGAAAAAGAACGTGTGACTCTCCAACTCGTCGAGCCACTAGAACGGGAAATTCCAATGGAGCGTAGCGAATGGGGTTACTTCCGACTAGAACTGGATGACATAGAACCCGGTACGCGGTATTTCTATAAACTGGATAATCAGGGAACATTTGCAGACCCGGCCTCACAATGGCAGCCCGAAGATGTACACGGCCCCTCGGCGGTAGTTGACCATTCTACCTATGCCTGGCAAGACGCGGGATGGCGAGGACTACCGTTTCACGACCTGATTTTCTATCAACTACACGTAGGAACATTCACGCCAGAAGGAACATTTGAAGGCATTATTCCCCGGCTTGACGATCTGTTGCAGCTAGGCGTAAATGCACTGCAATTATTACCCATTTGTCAATTTCCCGGCGACCGAAATTGGGGATATGATGGCGTATATCCCTACTCGGTTCAACAATCTTACGGTGGACCTGAGGGGCTAAAAAAACTAGTCGATGCCTGTCATGCACGTGGTCTGGCTATTTTTCTGGATGGGGTTTATAATCACCTGGGGCCGGAGGGCAATTATTTCACCCAATTTGGCCCTTACTTCACGAACAAGTATCACACTCCTTGGGGTGATGCCTTGAATTTTGATCGGGACTGGTCGGATGGCGTACGGGATTACTTTTCGAATAATCCCCTGTACTGGTTCGAACATTATCATGTAGACGGCCTTCGGTTCGACGCGATTCATGAGGTATACGATACGGGCGCTGTTCATATATGGGAACTAGTACATACAAAAGTGAAGCAATTGGAGCAGCAGTTAGGTCGTAAGTTGTACCTGGTTGCTGAGACGGATTTGAACAGTCCACGAGTGCTTAAACCGACCGAATTAGGTGGATATGCATTTGATGCCCAATGGCTTGACGATTTTCATCACGCGCTGCATGTATTGCTCAATAAAGAAGGCAAAAAGCGCTACAGTGATTTTGGCCGCATGGAACAACTAGCTAAAGCGTATACCGACGGCTTTGTTTCCAGTGGTGATTATATGGACTTCCGAAAGCGAAAGTTCGGGGCTTCGTCCGCTGGAACACCCGGTGATCGATTCGTTGTCTTCAACCTCAACCACGATCAGGTCGGTAACTTATTGGGAACAGAGCGACTATCGAATCTAGTTGATTTCGATCGGCAGAAAGTAGCGGCTGCCGCTATATTGCTATCGCCTTATGTCCCGTTGCTGTTCATGGGAGAAGAATATGCTGAAGAATCGCCATTTTATTACTTTGTCAGCCATACCGATCCCGACTTAGTAGAGGCTGTGCGCAAAGGCCGTAAGAAAGATTTCGAAGCCTTTATCGGCGATGCCGAGTTGCCGGACCCGTTCGCCGAAACGACCTTTCTCGACTCGAAGATACAATGGCAAAAGCGCACCGACGGGAAACACCAGATAATGCTCACCTGGCATCGGGCATTGATTCAGCTCCGGCAAGCGGTTCCAGCTTTACGAAATGTCAGCAAAAACGATATTCGGGTAACAGTACTGAGTCAATCCGGTTTTGTACTGCATCGACAAACGGTTGATGGACAGCAACAACTAACCTGTCTGTTCAATCTGTCGGATGAAGAAATTCCTTACGCGCTACCCGTCTGGGTGAGTGTTTGGGAAAAACTGCTGGATTCAACCGAAAGGCAATGGCAGGAAATAGAGGGGGCGAAAAATGAAGGGTTACCGGTACAAGTTAAGCCTGGCGAATTGCTGACGTTGCCTCCCCGTAGTGTAAGTGTGTATAGAGGGAGATTGAATACGGATTGGGGCTGACCTCACCCCTAACCCCTCTCCTGTTTTAGGAGAGGGGCCGGGGGTGAGGTCGACTCTTTACTTCAACGCTTCTACCCAATCATGATGGCCACAATTGGAGCAGGTGTCGGTTGCTCGGTGTGGAGAAGGCTGTGCATTGCCGCAGTGATAACAAACGTATTGCCCCGGTGCTTTGGGCTGTTGAGCAATAAAATCAGTGTCCCATTCAGGTAGAATTGATAGACCAGGTTTTGGCGTAGGCTCCTCAATGAGTGTAAAAGCGCCATTTGCCTCCATGTACAGCCGTTTTACGTGCCCCAGATGCAATAAACCGCTAGATCGAAGCTGAGCAAAAAGCAATTCGCGGGTAATGCGCGACCCTTTCATATGGTCCAGCTGCATAACCGAATTCTCCACCATTGTGCTCAAAATATCCTGAGAAATACCCTCGAATTTCTCATTTTTGGCCGCCCAGTACGAAACAATCCGCTGGGTAAATATCACAATCAGGGCGATAATAAACGCGGGTAACAGGCCTCGATGTGCGTCCAGAATAGGTACCCCAATGGCGGCTGCTAATGAAATCATTGCCGCCATTTCATTCCGACTTAACTGCGAGGCCATGCGTCTGCCCATGAGTCTCATCGAACCTACCAGTAGTAAGTAGACAGCGGCTGCTCTAATCAGAATTTCGACATAAAAGATTCCCGGTACTTCCCCGACCAGAATCCGTTGCCAATCGTATAAATGAATATCTTCCTTGTTCATGCTGGTTTTATTGGATGGCGTCGGCCCAGTTATTGGCGTGGCAAATAGGGCAAGAAGCTAGTTTAGGGGCCGCCGGAAGGGTATTGCCGCAATTGGTGCAAGCCATACTTTTTTTATCGGGGTGTTGATGAATTGAATGAACTTCGTCGTCAGAGGATGGCAGGACGGATAAACCCGGTTTGGTTTCCTCATCCTGATACACACTGAACATGCCGTAGGCCTCTAAATACATCCGTTTTACCTTTCCCATATTGTACACATTCTCGCTGCGTAAAGCTGCGTAAATCTGTTGGTGAGAGAGCCGGTTTTTCGCCATCACATCCAGTTGGAGGATTCCATCTTTGATAATAGTCGTTTCAGTTCCCTGAATGGCCTGCTCGAATTTAGAACTTTTGAAACCTAGCAAGTTAGTGCCTCTCAGAAACGTTAGTGCACAAATCATGGCCAAAATGCCTGATAAAAGTCCCCGGTCGGGCAGCTGCATAGCGGGCGAAACAATGGCTCCCATAGTGAGCATTACGGCTAACTCCAGATTGGTGATCTGCCCATTCATTCGTTTCCCCAGCAGACGCAGGACAACCAGTAGGATCAGATAAATTAGCGATGTACGGATGAATACTTCGAGTAAGAATTCGGAGGGAGCGTCGCCAATCAATATTCGATGCCAATCATTCAGTTGAATATCTTCTTTCTTCATGCCCCCCTAACTTCTCATTTAATCAAAATGATTAGAGAAAAGCTAAGTTTTCTGATCTATTTATGTAATTACACAGATTATGAATAATTCGTAGGCCATAGCCTCACAAAAGGCTTTTATGACTAACAGATGGAGGTTGCCGGGGTTGAATTTATCAGCGAAAGATATGTCCATTCAGCACTTCTTCATGAAGAAATTAACGCTAAGTTTAGTCATCAGTTTATGTATTGCCTGCCAGAATAACCCTTCCGAAACAGAATCGAAAGAGATTCCGGCGGCTCCCATACCAACCGATTTCATCCAGGAACTGTGGTATAAAAACGCCCTTTTATACAGCGTTGATGTCGAAGTATTTAAAGACTCGGATCATGATGGCGTCGGCGATTTTAACGGCCTTACGCAACAACTCGGTTACTTGAAGAAACTAGGCGTTGAAACGATCTGGCTGGCTCCGTTTCAGCCCACACCAAACAAAGACGATGGCTACGACATTTCCGATTTTTACGGCATTGATAAGCGACTGGGTACAACCCAGGACTTCGACGAATTTATGCGTCAGGCCAGCCAGCAGGGGATTCGGGTGATTATGGACCTGGTTACGAATCACACCTCCGATCAGCATCCATGGTTTCAGCAAGCCCGTCAGCGCCCCGATTCGCCGTATCGTTCGTGGTACGTTTGGGCCAAAGAACGTCCGAAGAAATGGGATAGAGGGATGGTTTTTCCGGGCGTACAAAAAGATGTATGGACGCTTGACAAACAGGCTGGCGAATATTTCTACCACCGATTTTATGCGTTTCAACCGGATCTGAACATGCAAAATCCGGTTGTACAGCAGGAAATGCGCAAAATCATCCGGCATTGGCTCGACAAAGGCATTTCCGGTTTTCGGGTAGATGCCGTGCCGTTTCTTATTGAGATCGCTAACCCCGATTTCGATCCGGATAAGCCTGACCATCAATTCGATATCATTACTCAAATGCATCAGTTCATTCAGTGGCATAAACGAGATGCGATTGTGCTGGGCGAAGCGAATGTTGACCCAAAAGAGCAGGAACCCTATTTCGGAAAGGACGGCCAAAATATGCAGACGATGTTCAATTTTTTCGCGAATCAACATCTGTTTTACGCCCTGGCTACCGGCGAAACCAAATTACTCCGAAAAGCCCTGGACGATACCAAGAACATTCCTCCAACGGCACAGTGGGCACATTTCCTTCGCAACCATGATGAAATTGATTTAGGTCGGCTGAGCGATGCCGAACGTGGCAAAGTATACGACCGGATGGGTCCCGATTCGACCATGCAACTCTATGATCGGGGTATTCGACGCCGATTGGCGCCTATGCTGGGCGATAAACGGTTGATCGAATTGGCATATAGTGTTCTGTTTTCACTGCCCGGCATGCCCGTTATACGATACGGAGAAGAAATCGGCATGGGCGACGATCTGGGATTGCAGGAGCGATTATCGGTTCGTACACCCATGCAGTGGTCAAATGGTGTAAATGGAGGCTTTTCAGACGCGTCAAAAACCGTTCGGCCAATAATCAGCCAAGGTCCGTATGGTTATCCAAAGGTCAACGTGGCTGCTCAACAAGCCGATTCAACCTCGCTGCTAAATCAGGTTACCAAGTTGGCTAGGTTGCGCAAACAGTGCCCAGAAATCGGTTGGGGAACGTGGAAATTGCTCGATACGGGGTCGCAGCATGTGCTGGCTATTCAGTACGATTGGCAAGGCCGCTCGTTAGTAATGATTCATAATTTCAGCCCTGAGCCGCAACCCTGTGCGATAGCTACCTCGTTAAAAGCTAACCGTTCGTTGATCAACCTATCGACGAAGCAACCAAGTCAAGTTGACGCGAAAGGAGGGTATGCGGTTCAGCTACCAGGCTATGGCTATAGTTGGTTCCGGGTGATTAATGAATAACCATCATCTCACCTTTTACCGTTATACGTTGAATTGGCCTTTTGGAATATGCGTAATGCGGCAGGCCAGATCGCATTCCCCCGAAGCCACGATGTACTGATCGCCCGCATCGACAATACCTGTAGTAAAGACGACGTCGGACAGATACAGTTGGTCCTTAATAGGTTCGATCAACGCTGAATTTGATTCCAGTACAGGTTTTGTATCCTCCAGATGAAGAATATGGCTTGGGTCTTGCGCATCCAGCAGCGCCCAGAACGTGCGGTAAATGCCCACCACCCCTTGCAATTGAACACCATGATAAAGCATCAGCCAGCCCTGATCGGTTAAAATTGGCTGCGTTCCTCCTCCTAGTTTCATAGTCGAAGCGGAGCCTTTTCGGGCGCGGATGAACGGTTCATCAACTGGTTTCCAGTGTAGGCCATCCGGCGATTGAGCGAGATTAATGGATGGACCGGCATAATAAGGGCTACCCGGTCTAGTGGCAAAATACAAATCACCGAGTGGGCGGGTCAGAGCAAAAAACTTCCCTTCGATTTTACCCTCGAAAAACACCATATCCTTGTTCTGATGGTCCAGAATGATACCTTCGAGTGTATAGTTAAGTCCATCTGTTGACGTATACAGCGTTGTCGAGTGCCGATCCGAACCGACCGAACAGGTGGTCATGTAATAGGTATCGTCAATTTTTGTAATCCGTGCATCTTCTACGCCATATTCCTGATAGGTTCGCTGGGGCGCAATAATTTTGTCGTAATGAATCTGCACAACGCTTGTTCCATCGGCAGACAATTCGACCGGCAATAGCCACGACAGGGATGTGAGCGCCATAACCTTGTAAGGATTTCCCAGCAGTTGAAACTTGCGCGGGTCGGCGGCATTGACACTATTCAACGGATACGCATCGAGCTGATAACCCGCTTCGGCATCCCAGCGGATGGTATGAATTAGCTCGCCAATAATGGGTTGTCGAAGCGCTTCCGCTACCCGAATCATGATGAGCAGATTGCCATTGGGCAGCCAGGCAAGCCCTGGATTGAATGCCCCCAGCACATACGTATCGACCTGAATCGCTTCGCGCAGAGGGGAATAACTCAGGTCGATATCATTGGGTGAGAAGATGAGTTGATCGACTGAAAAAGCCATATAGTAACGGAATCTTGCTTCAAATAATCCTTCAGATGGGTAACAGGTTAACTACTTCTACCCTGAGTCTTCGACTTTCTTGTTGAGAAAATAAGCTAACGGCCCTGGGCAGTTGATTCTCCAGCAGAACCCTTTTAAACGAGTTAACTCCTAATGGTCTATCTCCTGTGTTGTTTCTTTACACATGGCCAGGGACCATTGCCTTATTGCCACCAGACGACCGTAAACCCATTTTTTTTTCTAAGGTTGTGCATATACAGTGAAGGCTGATAGCCACAGAACTGTTGTTGTAAAATGGAGTTTACTTTTTATGGAATCACACATACCTGTAGATACCCGATTGATTGGCGTAACTTTTCCAGCGGGTAATCAGGCTACAGTGCGCGTTTGGGCTCCGCTCGCCAATCACGTAGCGCTTCATCTACACGAATCCTCGAAGAAGCTGCCGTTGGTCCGGGAAGAGTTAGGATATTGGACACTGAAAACCGACGAAATCAAACCGGGTGATTTATATACGATCATCCTCAACGAAGAGGCCGAACACCCTGACCCCGCTTCGCTTAGTCAGCCGCAAGGATTCTACGGCCCTTCGCAGGCCATTGATATAACTACCTTCTATTGGGAAGATCAAAGTTGGGTTAACCCACCGCTGGAAGATTATCTGATTTACGAATTGCATACAGCCACGTTTACCCCCGAAGGTACGTTTGCCGCCATCGAATCGAAATTAGATTACCTCAAAGCGCTGGGCATAACGGCCATTGAAATCATGCCAGTCGCTCAATTTTCGGATGACCGAAACTGGGGATATGACGGCGTATTTACCCATGCTGTTCAACATTCGTATGGAGGAGCCAGCGACCTTCAGCATCTGATTAATGCCTGCCATTTTAGGGGTATTGCTGTTGTACTGGATGTAGTTTATAATCACTTCGGACCGCAGGGGGGCTTTCTAAAGGAGTTTGGCCCATACCTGACCAATAAGTACTGCACACCCTGGGGCGATGCCGTAAATTTTGACGATGCCTGGTGCGACGGTGTTCGCCAATTCGTGATCGAAAACGTGCTCATGTGGTTTCGCGATTTTCAAGTTGATGCCCTGCGCCTGGACGCCGTTCATGCCATTAAAGACTGTAGCGCGCGCCATATTTTAGCCGAACTACGTGAACATGTGGATCGACTGATGGCATCTACTGGTCGTCGACATTACCTGATTGCCGAATGCGACTTAAACGACCCTCGCTTCATTAACCCGCTATCCGAACACGGTTATGGCATGGATGCTCAATGGATAGACGAATTTCATCATTCGTTACGTGTGACGGTCGGGGAAAAACGCATCGGTTATTATGCTGACTTCAACGGAATCAATCACCTGGCAAAAGCCTATCAGGATGGGTACGTATATGATGGACAGTTCTCCGAAGTCCGGCAGAAATTATTTGGTTGTAAAGCGGAGAATAATCCGGGTCAGCAATTCATCGTCTTTTCGCAAAACCACGATCAGGTCGGTAATCGCAGGCGGGGTGAGCGCTCGAGTCAATTATTTAGTTTTTCGGTCGTGAAACTTATGGCTGGTGCAGTTCTGGTCAGTCCGTATATTCCGTTGCTGTTCATGGGTGAAGAATGGGGCGAATCGAATCCGTTTCTGTTTTTCTCCGGTCATCAGGAACCGGAAATAGCCAACATGGTTCGGGAAGGCCGGCAGGCAGAGTTTGCGTCGTTTCATTCGGAGCACGAAGCCCCCGATCCACAGGACGAAGAAACGTTTTACCAGTCGAAACTACAGTGGGATTTAGTGGATCAGGAGCCTCATCAAACGCTGCTACGCTACTATCAGACCCTGATTGCGCTTCGCCAACAGTTGCCTGCGCTTCATAAGCTCAACCGCCATCAGATGGAGGTAATAGCTTATGAGGATCAGCAGACGATTGTTCTGCATCGCTGGCACGACGATCAGCATACGCTTTGTCTGATGAATTTTTCCAAAGAATCCCAGTCGTTATCGATGGCTATCACAGGAGGAGGAACGAAATGGCAAAAACTGCTCGATTCTTCTGATAACCAATGGGAATTATCATCTGAGTCAGAATCAAATTCGGCTCCCGATTATTACGAATCCACAATGGCTCCCGTGTCAATACAGGCCGAGTCCATTGTTATCTATGCTCAAGGTCATGAAAAATTTCACATCAACGTACCGGATCCAATTTCACAAAGATTTCACTTTTCTTGATTTTGAGCGGGTTATCCCCTATCTGGATAAACTCGGGATTAATACCATTTATGCGTCGCCCATTTTTGAGGCCGTACCAGAAAGCCCACACGGATATGATGTCGTCAATCCGCTTCGCATCAATCCCGAAATCGGAACGGAAGATCAATTAAGAACGATCAGCCAGGAGTTGAAAAGCCGGGGCATGTACTGGCTTCAGGATATTGTGCCCAATCATATGGCGTTTCATCCGGCTAATGGGTGGCTGATGGATGTGCTGAACAAAGGTCAACGGTCGCCCTACGCCCGTTTTTTTGATATCAACTGGACCTTACCCTATCATCAGGAGCGGCTTATGGTGCCTTTTCTGAGCGATTCGCTGGAAAACGTCTGTAAATCGGGCGATTTGCAGGTGGCTTATCAGAACCAGCGACTGGCTTTTACGTACAACGAGGCCGCTTACCCGCTGCACTTACGTTCGTATACAACGATCCTACAGGCTGGTACGGGTGGTCCAGGTCCGGCAATTCAGACACTTGTATCGGCAATAGCTGACATTGAAGCTATTGAAGATGCCGAAAACTATGCCTTACTGTCAGACGAGTTTTACCAAAAGCTGGCTTTTTTGCTGGAAGATTCAGGCCAAAAAAAGTATCTACAAACTTGCCTGAAAGCGATTAATTCGGATGCCAGTCGTATCCAGCAAGTGTCTGATGAACAGGCATATCGGTTGTGTTATTACGGAGAAACGAACGAGCAGATCAACTACCGACGATTTTTCACGGTCAGCAGCATGATTTGCCTGAATATTCAGGACCCTGTTGTTTTTGAGCAAGTACACGCATACACCAAAAAACTACTGGAAGAAGGCATTTTTCACGGCTTACGTATCGACCATATTGATGGTTTATATGATCCGAACCGTTATCTGGAACAACTCCGGAAATTAGCGGGCGAAGAAACGTACATCATCGTTGAAAAAATTCTGGAGCAGGGCGAAGGCTTACCCCAGCGTTGGCCCATCCAGGGAGCGACTGGTTACCAATTCCTTTCGCTGGTGAACAACCTGTTGACGCAGACCAAGAGCCAACAGACGTTCACGAAGTTCTATCGGAAATTGCTGGGCGAAGCGAAACAAGTTCACGAAGAACTCCACAACAAAAAAGAATTCATTCTGTATGAATATATGCAGGGTGAACTCGACAATCTATACACGCTTTTTCTAGACCTAAATCTGGTCGATACGTATCAGTTAGAAGCGGTATCAGCCGAAAAGCTGAAAGCTGCGATTGCTGAGTTTTTGATTCGATGTCCCGTCTATCGATACTACGGTAATCAGATGCCGCTTAGCGCTTCAGAAACCAACGCTGTGCAGGACATTCTAACCCAGATAAGTACCGATAAACCAACACTAAAGCCAGCCACCGACTTACTGTGTAACAGCTTGTTATCGAAACCGAAAGAGGCTGATGAGGATTACAATAATCGGGTATTGCGGTTCTATCAGCGGTGCATGCAATTTACGGGGCCATTGATGGCCAAAGGGGTAGAAGACACATTGATGTATACCTACAATCGCTTTCTTGGACACGACGAAGTTGGCGATTCGCCCGAGTTTTTTGGCATGACGATCGACGAGTTTCACCAAAGCATGGTGGAGCGGCAGAAGCGCTGGCCGCTGGCGTTAAACGCTACGGCCACGCACGATACCAAACGGGGCGAAGACGTACGAAGTCGGCTGAATGTGTTGACGGATATGGCCGAGGAATGGACGAATGAAATCCTGAACTGGCAATCACTGGACCAAACGGTAAAGGCTCCTGATCGAAACGACGCTTATTTTATCTACCAGACCTTAGTAGGTGCTCATCCAATGCCTGGCCTGGAATCTCGCGACGATACGCCTTTCGCTGATCGGCTGATGGAGTACTTACAAAAGGCCTTACGAGAAGCCAAACGGCATTCGACGCACGATGCTCCAAATGAGGAATATGAGAAAATAGCCCAAACCTTCGCCCGTCAATTGTTAGATCAGGGCCGTCCATTCTGGGGCCAATTTTTTCCTTTCTATCAGCAAATAGCCGATTTCGGAATCATCAATTCGCTGGCACAGGTTGTCTTGAAATGTACCTGTCCAGGCATACCGGATGTGTATCAGGGTAGTGAACTCTGGGATTTGAGTCTGGTCGATCCAGACAATCGCCGACCTGTTGATTTCGACCTACGAAGACAAGGGCTGGATGAGCTTTTGGCCAATTCAGATGTTGATTGCTGGGCTGATTTGTGGAAAAATCGATATAATGCGCGAATCAAACTCTGGCTGTTGCATATTCTGTTAACAGAACGCCAGACACAGATTGATCTGTTTCGTGAAGGCATATATATACCTCTCACTATTGAAGGCCGTTATAAACAGCATGTTATGGCTTTTGCCCGACATCATGAACAAATATGGTACGTTGTGGCCATTCCATTAGGTATCGCCTGTCTCTGTCAGGAGCAAAAAACGGATCCTAGTCGCCTGACCTGGGGAGACACCCAAATTCTACTACCACCGGAAGCACCCACTCACTGGCAACACCGATTCCTGGATACAAAGGGACGGATTGAAACAGGCATTGTTCTGGAGCATGTATTTTCCTTTTTGCCGATGGCAGTACTGAAGCTGTCTGCCGCTGAAGATTAACATAAAGAGAATGTAAAATTCACATTTCTCATTCCGCTCTCAAGCTCTTCACCGGGTTTACAATGGCTACTACTTGGACGGATTGAAACTAACCGTAAATAAAGCGCTTACGCTGGTTCGTAATAGATTGTCTATTACGAACCAGCGTAAGCGCTTTTCAGGCTTCTAATACCCAGGGTTTTGTGGAAACTTCGGTCCTTCTACAACCCGGTCGATTTGCGTTTGCGGAATGGGACGTAGCATATGAAAATCCTGAACGTAGGGAGCCGCTTCCGGATTCCAGGCTTTCACGCGACGCACCAACGACCGTGTACGAACCAGGTCATGCCACCGTTGCCATTCGCCAAAGAGTTCGCGGCTACGTTCATCCAGAATAAAATCTACGGTTACGGCGTCCGCTGTTATGGTCATGGCCGTTGCAGCGGCTGCATTCTGGGCAGCGGTGTTCGTTTTGCGGTAAGCAGCCCGTTGCCGTACTACGTTCAGCAGCGCAGCCGCTTTGGTCGCATCACCAGCTTTCAGGTACGCTTCAGCACCCGTCAGGTATACATCGGCAAAGCGGTATAGTACACAGGGGCGGGTTGATGGGTCGTTGAAGTTGGCACCCCGACTAGGGTCCATGAATTTCTTTATAGCAGGGAAAACATTATTATCCCATAAACTAGGCGGAACAACAATTCCTTTGAACGGCCGCGTTCCGACAAATTGTGGCGCTCCCGCTACTTCAAAATCGGGTATCCAAACGGCCGTATCCGCTCCTACGACAGTCGTATAACCGATACCCCGACTGTTGTTGGCAGCATTGGCGGTATTGGTAACGGCCGTATTGGCAATATAAACCGTATAGAACGAGTTCATGAATCGGGAATCGGTAGTCCGGTTCGTAAAGGCCTGATCCAGAAAGTAATTCTTACCGGTATTGGCTCCCGTGGTCCACTTGTAGCTGTTGGGGCGCATGCGACTGTAAGGACGCCCATACTGAGAATCCCGGATCATCAGTGAGGTACCGTTATTGACAATCGTTCCCGCAGCACTTTTGTAGGAGTTAATACCGCTGAAGTTCGGGTAATTCCAGTTCGTGAACCAGGGCGAAAGATTATTGGCAAAGCCCCCTCCTTCTGCCGCACCTACTTTATAATAGCCATATTTCGGATCAAGTACGTGATCGCTGACAAACATGGTTTCTTTGCCGTAGTCGTTAGCCGGTACAAACGCATCGCCGTAATCCTGCCATAAATCCAGCCCGTACGAAGCTTTGTTGGCAATAATATCAGCACAGAGGGTAGCGGCCTGCGTAAAATCAGCGGCTGTATTGTTCAACCATCCCCGAGTCAAATACGCTTTAGCCAGCAGCAACTGAGCCACTGGTTTGGTAGCTGCTTTCCCCAAAAACGGTGCGGTAGGCTGGTTAGGCAAATCAGCTGCGGCCTCAGTCAGGTCCTTGATAATCAACTCATAGATCTGCGCTGCGGGTTGACGGGAGGCCGCCTGCGAAGGGGTTGTAATAAATTCCGTACTGAGCGGCACATCACCCCAGGTTTGCACTAAATAAAAGTACCAGAACCCACGCAGAAATTTAGCCTGTGCCAGATATTGCTTCCGGGTGGCTTCCGGCAGATCAATCGTTTGGCCGTACTTCAGTACGCCATTGATCGTATTGATATCTGTAAAAGCAGTACCCCAGGCCGAGCCGAAATTACTCCCATTTAGCCCATTGTAGGTATAGGGCGGTACACCTCCGCTGCTGGATGCCTGAATAAATTCGTCGGTTCCGGCCTGCATTTCAACCGTAAACCCTTCGGTGCCCCACTGGCCCCGGATGTCGTTATATACCCCCGCAATACCGCCCAACACACCAGACGGCGTATTGAAGTAAGAAGGAACAATCTGCGATTGGGGATTTTCCTGTAATATTTTTTCGCATCCCGTGCTTAGCAGAGCCGTAAGGCCGATCACGGCGCAAAGTTTTATGACGTTCATAGTAGCTTCCAAGATTAGAATTTAAGATTGACACCCAGGGTGAATTGTCGTACGGGTGGGTTGTTCAGGTTTACGGCGATTTGACGCTCTGGCGTCCCTCTCTCGCTGGCTCCCTGGGGGTTAAGCGTCGACTGACCACTGGCGTAGCTGTTTCCTTCCGGATCGATTGCCAGACGATCGCGAACCAGTGGCGAATACAGGATAAACGGATTGGTGGCGTTGAAATACACCCGTGCTGAACTCATCCCGATTTTCCGAATCAACTCGGTTGTAAAGGTGTAGCCCAGGTTGATACTTCTGACTTTGATGAACGATCCATCGTAATACCCTAACGTAGAGCCAAACCAGGCGACCGCCTGACCCGCATCGGGCGCAGGAAACGCATTGGTTGGGTTTGTTTCGGTCCAGTAATCGGTTTTTAACTGGTTTACCCGGCCCTGGTTGAAGAACGCAAAACCACCTGATCCGGTAGAATTACCCGTTAGGTACGGAACAATCACTTTCATACCCATGCGAGCAAAGGTGACAATCGACAGATCGAAGTTTTTAAAGCTGAACCGATTGGTTAGACCACCTTCCCAGGCGGGTTGGAAATTACCTAGTATCTGACGATCATTCGCATCAATTTTCCCATCGGCGTTCACATCTTCGACCCGGATTTGACCGGGAAACTGAACCGGTGAGGTTTGTTTAGCCAACGTTCCGTTTTCTTTATCCGACGTTTGCCAGATACCAATCTTTTTGTAGTCATAAATCACCGAAAGCGGTTGACCAACAAACCAGCCAGCCCCTACATTGGAGAGTTCAGCCGGGGTTGTGAGCTGCGTAATTTTTTCTCGATTAAAGAAGTACGTCACATCAGCACTCCAGTTGAATCCTTTCGGATTTCTGAAAATGTCAAACGTTAGCGCAGCCTCCAGCCCTTTTCCCTCCGTTCGTCCCAGGTTTTTCAGAGTTGAACCGGCCCCATTGCTGGGCGGAAGTGGTACAGACAGCAGTATGTCTTTGGTTTGCTGATGATACCAGTCGACCGAGCCGGTAATCCGGTTATTCAGGAAGCCAAAGTCAATTCCCAGGTCCACCTGCGAGGTCGATTGCCAACCCAGGCCGGTAGCCGGTAAACTGGTAACCGTATACGCCAGTTGCTGTCCAGCGGTTCCGGTACCAAAATTGTAGTAGCCAGCCGATAATGCGCCCAGCGTAGCATATGCCCCTACGTTTCTATTGCCGGAAATACCCCAGCTACCCCGCAGTTTCAGGTTCGAAATGAATGGCGCATTTTTCATAAAACCTTCCTCGATAATGTTCCAGCCAGCCCCAATAGCCGGGTAGTTAAAATACTGGTTACCAGGAGACAATGTAGAAGATCCGTCGCGTCTGAGCGTTAAGGTCAACAGGTAGCGATCGTTGTAGCTATAATTGACCCGGCCCATATAAGAAAGCAGGCCAAGCTCAGAAAAGGAATTACCAAAGTCCGAAGGGGCAACAGGCGTCCCGGAGGCTAGCGAGAAATTAGAGGTTTTGATATAGTCGGCCGGAACCCCGGTTATCGTAAATCGGCTACCCAGCGAGTGGTTTTTGGTGATTTCATACAGCCCCGTAACGCCTATTTTATGTTTTCCGAACGTCTTATCATAATACAACAGGTGCTGAAGATTGATATCCCAATATTCCGTATTGCTGATTTCGGCACTGGAAGACGACTGAACCGTAGCGTTGTTAAAGTAGGTCAGCGGGCCGCCATAGCCATTGTAGTTCGACTGGCTGTAGTTCAACCCTGCATTTACCCGGTAGCGCAGTCCGGGCAGAATGTTCACCTCCGCATATAAGCTGTTAAAAGTGCGTATTGAGCGGGTGCGGCCCAGGTAGGAATCCTTTTTGGTAATGATTGTCAATGGGCTGATTGTAGCGGCATCAATAGAACCTTCCGCTGGAAACAGATTCACCGAACCATCCGTATTGTAAGGTGCGGCCAGTGGCGTCAGGCGTACCAGACCACCCGGAACACCACCCCCACCCGGTGTATTGGTATAGGTAAGGGTGTTTAATGTATTCAGTCCAAACTTGATCCGTTTGCCAAGACGCTGGTCAATCGTCGCCCGGATGGTATAGCGTTCAAATTTTTGACTGGGAATAATTCCTGTTTCGTTGAAATAACCCAGTCCCATCGAGTATTGAGTTGTTTCAGTACCGCCAGCCATACCCAACTGATGATTGGTGTTGAAGCCTTGTTTGTACAGTAAATCCTGCCAGTCGGTCGAAATTCCGGCCGCCAACGCATCTTTTTCTTTCTGGGTAAGCGGATAGGCGGTCGTGCCAGGGCTGGTGCGGTTATATTTGGTTGCATCCTCCTTAAACTGTGCATACTCCGCGCCATTCATTATATTGAATTTACCCATAACCGTAGTTATGCCATGATACCCATCATAGCTGAATACGGGTTTCCCAACTTTACCCCGTTTGGTCGTGATCAAAATAACGCCCCCTGACCCTCTCGACCCATAAATAGCCGTGGCGGATGCATCTTTCAAGATTTCGAGATTAGCGATATCATCAGGATTAATATCGTTAAGTCCGCCATAGGGTATGCCATCCACAACAACCAGTGGACCATCAAGTCCATCTGCTGATCCAGAGCTAGTTGTCAAGGTACGGTTACCCCGAATTCGGATCTGTCCCTGCGAACCCGGCGTCGAGCCATTACTGACAATCGTTACCCCTGCAGCCCGACCTTTTAATTGGTTGACCAGGTTAGGCGCAGGCACTTCCCTCAGCGTTGTTTCATTCACCGAAACGACCGATCCTGTCACGTCGCGTTTACGTTGGACTCCGTATCCAACAACCACTACTTCGCTCAGGGTTTTGTCGTCGGTAGCCAACGTAACATTGACGGCCGACTGCGATCCAACCGTTATTTCCTGGCTAACGTAGCCAATAAAGGAAAACACGAGCACCGCATTACGGTCGGGTACACTGATCCGGTAGGTACCATTTCCATCAGTTGTAGTCCCCCGTTGTGTAGTCTTAATCTGAATGTTTACACCGGGCAATCCTTCGCCATTCTCACCCGTAACCCGACCGGTTATCTGGATATCCTGCGCCTGTTCAGTGTTTATCTCGCCAGAGGTCTTATCGGGCAAAACACTGGCGGGAATGCTCTCTCGCTTTATTACGATCTGTTGGCCAACTACCTCATAGCTTAAATTGAGGGGCGACAGAATATGGTCTAGTACCAGCGAAAGTTGTTCATTTTTGGCCTGATAATTCACTTTCCGCTTCGATTGGATGATCTCCCGGCTGAATAGGAACTGAACGTTAGCCTGTTTTTCAAGTCGCCGGATCGTCACCTCAACATCCTCATTTTGAGAAGATATACTCACTCGACGGTTCAGAAGCTCCTGCGCTTTGCCATCAAGGGCAAAGCCTATATTGGTTAGGGTAAGAGCAAGTAAGAGTTGCAGGCTTGAAATTTTCATAATCCTGATCCAAACATTGCGATTGGTGAAACTGTAATGCATACATTTATGCGTTTTTGTTGGTTTTTAGGAAAATTTGACAAAACACATGTCCGCTCACTAGGGAAAGTGATAATGTGTGTAGAAGACACATTTAAGGACAACTGAGCGATAGTGTTGGTAGCACTATCGCTTTTCTGTTGAAAAGAGACAGGTTTATACCATAGAAATGAAGCGGGTTAAACGGTTAAGGAGATAATTAACTACAACCGTGGCTGTAAATGACCACCTGGTTGTTAACGACTTCGAACGTTGACTCAATGGTTAGACAGATAAGTCTAATTTTTTCCAGAAAAGGGGCATCGTTGAGTTGACCAGTAAAGGTGCAGTTCGTAAGCAATTTGCGGTCATAGTGGATCGGCATATGGTAACTGGCTTCCAACTGGGTGAGTACGTCACTGACAGGAGTGAATTCAAACGTAAATTGCTGATCGACAATGGCGGGTGACTTATCCCTGGATGGAACAAGCTGCTGCTTAACCACTTTCTCCGTTTTGGTTTCGAACCGCAATTGTTCATTCTTTTTCAGGACAACCGGTTGTGTAGGTGATTCAACCGTGGTTACTGAAACGTTACCTGTTTTTACTTTGACAAAATCTACCGTTTCTTTGCCGAAAGAGCGCACCTGAAAGCTGGTTCCCAGCACTTTAGTTGTCAGATTGCTGGTATACACAATAAAAGGTTTAGCCGGGTTTTTAGTCACTTCAAAAAATCCCTCACCGTCAAGAAACACTTCCCGTAACGCATGCGTGTTTTGTTTATGAAAACGCAATTGGCTTCCCGGCGATAGTAATACCGAAGAATTATCTGGCAGGAGTACGACCAACGGTTGACTCGTTCTATTCTTGGTTAGTTTCCAATCAGCCTGCTGAACAGGTTTCTCGACTTGTTTATCGGATACTGCGGTCTGCCTGGAAATGGGATTATCTACTTGCCAATAAATCAGCAAACCAACGACCGCTGCTGCTGCTGCCCACCTCCCCCATTGCCAGTTAATTAGTGGCTTTACAACCGTAGGGGCGTCAGGAAGCTGTTTTACTAGTTCCTCCGTTTTGGCTTTTACCTGTTGATCAGAAATCAAAGGCTGTTTTCCTTTAAGCACCAGGAAGGTGGCAACAGCCTGCTCATAAAGATCTCTTTTTTCTGGGTGTTGGGTCAGCCACTGCTTCCAGTACAGCTGATCTTCCGGTAGCCCATTTGTGAGCCAGGTCCGAAATGCGTCGTTTTCTAAGAAATCCTCAACCGTCGACAAATCCTCGGGTAACCCATTCATTGGTACTTTTCTACTATTTTCAATGATAGTACGAAGAACTAGCCCAACGATACCCTACTCAAAGCAAATTTTTTTGAAAAAAAATACAAATGGCTGATACTAAATGAGCAACCCATTGACCACGCAGTTTATGGAGTGCTTTCTGCAGGAAATTTGAAACGGATTGGCGATTAACGTTCATTACTTCGGCAATCTCCGGGACGGACAGGTTTTCGTAATAGCGCAGATAAATTGCTTCCCGCTCACGCGGTGGTAAAGCCTCCAGTTGGGCTTTTATGGTATTCATTAACGTAGATAAGGATTCTTTCTGAATCAGAAGAGTTTCGGGATTTATCGTTTCGTCTAATAAGACTGAACTGTCCCAGTCCAGATCATCGACAGCGGTCTGTTTTTGCTGCCGTACGTGTTGAACAATGTGGTGCCTGAGCGCTTTGAACAGATAATGTTTTACGGAAATTGTGGAATTTATCTGTAGGCGATTTTGCCAGAGTCGTAAAAAAAGTTCTTGAATACAATCGTCAACCTCAAACTCATTCACTAAAAATTTCAGACCATAGTGCTTCAATCGACGATAATAGCGTTCAGCCAGTTGACCTAATGCCTGCTTATCGCCCTCACGATAGGATTGCCACAACACCTGGTCTTCAGAGTACATGAAACCTAGAGATTTATACTCAAGTTAAACTTAAGAAAAGATATAAATATAGAAAAAATTGTACAATAATAGGTTTACATGTTATTAGATTACAAACATAAACGCTTCTGGGCTCGACACAAAACTGGCGGTAAAGTGAGAACAGATGGCTTACTAAAGAAATACAGCGGCATTTCGGAACACTTATCATGGAAAGTCAGCAAGGAGCAGGAACAGCCTTTATAATTCACTTACCTGCCAGGAGTTAGTGGCCTTAAGCTTCTGAATTAGCTACTAATTGCGGATGTCCCAAACGGGATAGTTTATGGCCCAAACGAGATAGCCCTCTCTGTTTGGGCTCTTTAATTTTGGCTATTCATAAATCCGTATTGGCGGCCACCCTTCTACCATGAAAAACCTACCGTACCTACTTATCACATTCCCGGCTTCGGTCCGAAAACGAAAACAGATTTCCATTGATCGCTTTGCCGGATTAGATACCGCTTTTGCCCGCATTCTTACCGACTGGAAAGCGGTCGGTTTTGCCGTTGCTGTAGTCGAGAAAGATAAGGTGGTATAGGCCAAAGGTTTTAGTTACCGCGATCTGGGATAAAAATTACCCGTTACGACCAACACCCTCTTTTCGATTGGCGCCTGCACCAAAGCCTTTACGTCATCTTTGGCCAGGCTGCTCTAGAAAGAAGGTAAACTCGACTACAACAACCCGTTACGACATACCTGCCTGGCCGACCAGAATATGAACAGACCTATACCAGCAATCATCGTTTGCGATCAAAAAACGAAGCGGTTATAGGGCTCAGTTCGATATAAACGGCAAAGGAGAAGTAACGGTAATGACATCCATTCAGCCCAATGGCAATTTTAAAGCTACTCGAAAACCCCGAAGCCCGTCAGTGCCTCCAAGAACTGATTGTTTATTTTAAAAACGCCATCCATTCAACCGATGAAAATCAAGAAACGAACCTGGAAATTCTGGGTTTCCCGCACGGTATTGCTGTTGCTGCTGATTGCTGCCGGCTGGCTTATTAACCTCATCTGGTTTCGCCCTTTCAATATTCGACATTTCTATGATCGTGTATTTATTTCCGCCATGTTGCGCAGTCCTGAAACAATTACTTACCTGGGCCTTCCCGTTTTGTACGACTGGACAAAAGATGAGTGGGACGACCTGTCGGATGCCCAGCAATGGCGCAATGTTGACAAGTTGAAAGACGATTATCAAACCCTGCAACGCTATGATTTCGAGAGTCAGTCGCCTGAAAATAAACTGAATACCAAAATTCTGACCTGGTATCTGGAAAGCAATGTAGGCAGCGACGTATTCTTCTACTACAATTACCCACTCAACCAGATGGATGGGGCTCAGCTTAAAGTTGTCGACTTGCTTCTGAACAAGCACCAGCTACGAAACCGAAGCGATCTGGAGGCCTACATTGCCCGACTTACCGGCATCGCTACCAAGTTTGACCAGGTGCTGGAAGGAATTATGATCAGAGAGCGAAAAGGCATTGTCCCACCCAGGATTATTGTGCAACGGGTGCTGGAACAAATGAAAGAGTTTACTAGCGGAGGAGTCAGCAAAAACGTCCTTTATACTCATTTCTGCCAGAGGATAGCCAGCATCAACGATTTGTCGGCCACAGAAAAAAAGGACTATTCGAGCCGTGTAGCCGAAGCCATTCGTACGTCTGTTTTTGGAGCCTACCAGAAATTGATTGCTTATAATCAGGCCTTATACGAACGGGTTGCACCCGACGAGGGCGTTTGGAAACATCCCTATGGCGATGTCTATTACAGTCATCAGTTACGGCTACATACTACAACCGATCTGAGTCCGGAAGACGTTCACCAGCTTGGTTTACGGGAGGTTCGCCGGATTACTCAGGAAATGAGGGCTATTCTGAAACGTCAGGGCTACACCGATACAAGCCAGGCGATTGGACCAATTCTTCAAAACTTAGCCAAAGAAGAACGCTTTCTGTATTCCGAAACCCCTGCCGGAAAAGGGCTGATTCTGGCTGAATACAAACGCATCATTGACGACGCGGGTAAACGGGTCAATGTCGCCTTTAGCCTCCGCCCGAAAGCATCTATCACTGTAGAGCCAATGCCCGTGTTTCAGCAAAACACCGGAGCGCTTGGCAAGTACGACCTACCCGCTCTGGATGGATCGAAGGGGGGAGTTTTTGTGGCCAATCTGCGAACAGTGTCTGAACACCCCAAATTTTCCATGAAGACGTTGGCCTATCACGAAGCCATACCGGGGCATCATTTTCAACTGGGTATCCAGACCGAACTAAAAGGACTTCCAATCTTCCGCACTGTAATTCCCTTTAACGCCTACATCGAAGGATGGGCTTTATATAGCGAACAATTGGCTTATGAGCTAGGCTTTTACCAGAATGATCCGTTCGGTAATCTGGGCCGTCTGCGGGATGAATTATTTCGAGCCGTCCGACTCGTAGTCGATACGGGTATTCACCATAAGCGTTGGACGCGAGAGCAGGCAATTAGCTATATGGTTGCCAATACGGGCTTGACAACCCGTGCGGTAACAACCGAAGTTGAGCGATACATCGTCTGGCCTGGGCAAGCCTGCTCATACAAGATTGGGATGATGAAAATTCTGGAACTGCGCGAAAAAGCCAGACAGGCACTCGGTTCCCGATTCGATTTAAAACAGTTTCATCAGGTTGTCCTAGCCAATGGCTCTGTGCCGCTGCCCGTTCTGGAGGAGATTGTGGCTACCTACATCCAGCGGTCTAAGCCTTGATTGTATGAAAGGCCATATGCTAATTCCTGACACCATCAATCATGAAACGATATTTTACTATCCTGCTCCTTGCCTTGCTGGCCTTCATGCTGATCCTGGCACTGATTATCTGTTCCTTTTTTATACAGACCTAACTGCATCCATAAATCCAGGATAAATAGGCAATTCAACACTCTTATTCTCCTTATAATCTACTCCATATGTACTGAGCTGATAATAAATAACTTGTATCCATATCATGCCAGCTCTGTCAGCGATTGCGCCAATCCGGTAATTCCTCGCGGGTAATGACGTCCGTATCGGTGTAAACTGCTTTTAGTAAATCGAGAGGCTGTTTTTTGATCCAGTCCGAACCATTCCAGACAGCAAACCAGGACCACCACGTATTGAGTGTGCGAACATTCTCCGGCTTGGGTAGATGACCCACTTCCGAGAGCGTCACCAGTTTTTTACCGTTAAATGTTGTTTGAGTATTTGTCCAGTTACTGGTTAACGTGGCGGTCGGCTCTGTGTAGATGTCAAGCCCAACAATGTCAACGTAGCCATCGCCGGGATACCATTCCGGATTGATGGTATCGGTGCCAGTGTACACCCAAATCAGGTTATGGAGTTGATGATGGTTCGTCAAACGCTCGTACAGGATTTGCCAGAGTTCCTTGAACGGACCAGCGCCTTTTGCTCCCCACCAGAACCAGCCCCCCGGCGCTTCGTGCAACGGTCGCCAGAGCACAGGTACGTCGGCGTCCTGAAACTTTTTGAGTTGTTCGGCAATGGCGTCAATGTCACGTAGCAAAAGGCCGTACCGCTCGCCGTTTTTATCCGCTAGTGTAGCCGCCAGATCGAACGTAGTAGCTTTCGTATAAAAACCGCTCCACCAATGTTTGTCGGGTGCCTGATTGATCAGGTCGGTGGGAGCGTTCCAGTGCCAGCACAAACTGATGATACCTCGTCCCTCGCCTTTCTTCGCCCATTGAATACAGTTCTCGCTGGTACGTGTCGGCTTACCACCAAACGGAACGCGACTTGGCGAATAGTCCATTAAATCGAATGCACCTACGGCGGGCTCTTTGCCCGTTTTTTCCAGTATGTATTCCACATCATCCTGCTGCCCCGATATTACTTTTTGACCGTATTGACTGATCAAATACGAAAACAAGCCCTTTGTCGATGACGTAGCACGATCATCAACCAGTTGACTGGCGGGTTTTGCGGGATGTACTACGTTATCCGACTTCTGCGTGGTGTCAGCCGAAACTCGTGGTTCAGCCGCCCGGCAAGCGGATAAACTGCTCACTATGTATAAGGCAAGCAAAAATACTTTCATAAGGCTAAGCAATCTCCATATATGACATTCCCGTAGGCGGTGGCTCTACGGGAATGTTTTTTAGCGTTTTGTGATGGTGTTACTTCACCAGCATGATGTCATCAAAATAGAACGTTTCGTCCTGTTTATCAGGGCCTTTAATACGGAAGCCCACTTGCTTCAACGTTTTGCCCGCTAGCCAGAAATCCATGTCTGACAGCTTGATTTTGAAGTAATTCCAGACCCCCGCTTTCACATCAACCTTGTTCGTCTCCACATAATCGCCAAATGCGGCTTTGCCAGCATCCGTAGTCAGATACAGCGAATAATCGGCAGAAGCGCCCTTGATCCAGCCCGTCACGTAGGTATACTCCGCCGAATACGGAATAGCCGACGCCGACCAGTTGGCAAAGGCGATCAAGTGCCAGTTCCCTTTCTGATAGTTTTTGCCAATCGATGCCGCTCCCGACTTAAATTCTTTGGTTGAGATAGCAGCTGCATCGCCCCAGGAACCGTCCTGGAAACCAGTAGCGTAGGCATCGGTAAAAATCTGATACGCTTTGTCTACGTTCACGAATTCCTGCTTGGTCCGCATCCGTCCAGTGCTGTTGGTAATGCTTAACGTACCGCGCGAAAGCGTAGTCGTCGGCATCTGAACAACCAACTGCGTTTTCGATTTCGACACCACCGTAGCAGCGTCCGAGACGCCTTTCACCGAATCGGCAATGGCTACGGCCGTTACGTCGTCGAAGTTATTGCCAGTGAGCGTGATAACCGTTCCTTTTGTGAAGTTATAGTTTGATACGTCTGAAACTGTCGGATACGCCAGCGCTTTGAACGGAACGGTCAACGTAGTACCCGCGCTGTTGGTGAACGTAATGTTTTGTTTGCCGCCTAATACGTCGGTTGGCACCCGGAAAATTAGTGTATTCTCGGTGTTAAGCGTTGGCTGGAAACCGGCTGGTACGTTCTGTTTTTCGAAGACAATGCTACGTATGTCGCCCAGTCCTGAACCCGTCAACGTAACAATGGCTCCACCGGCGGCTGAGTCCGGCATGATCTTCGTCAAAACGGGGTTTCCGGCTGGAATTTGCGGACTGCCGTCGGTATCTTTTGTGCAGGAACTCATGCCTAAACCAGCAACTGCGGCCAGAAGGGCAAATCCTGCTATTCGATTTATCTTAGTCAATTTCATCAGCTTATTCAGGAGAAATTAGTTGTAGTATGGAACGGGATCTTTGCCTAGCTCGGGGTCCTGAACAATCTCACCCGCCGGAATCGGTAGAAATAGTTTGTCTTCGGTGAAATTGGTCAGGTACGTAGCGCCCGTCACCGTTCCGCGATTTTGTTTCTCGATAATCACCTTGGCTTTGGCAAAACCCTGCCGCTGAATATCATACCAGTAATCGCCTTCGAACGCAAATTCAACCCGACGCTCGTGCAGAATATCGTCGTTCGTGATAGCCGTTTTTGGCGACAGTCCGGCCCGGCGTCGTACCTGATTCAGCGCGTCGAGTGCTTTGGCATCGGCGGTCGATGCGCCACCCGCCAGCACGGCTTCCGCATAAATCAGTAGGACATCAGCGTAACGTAGCAGTACTACGTTGTTCCCCGAATTCTGGCCTAATACCGGCTCACCCCCGAAGCTTTTACCCGGACCGGCGAAGTACTTGACCAGGTTAGCGCGGGTTGGACTTAAGCTTCCGCCATCGGCCGTCGGCTGCAACGTATCGTATTTAAATCCGTTCGCCATGAATTCATTGTATTTCGGCGCATTGGCACGCTGGGGTTTCCAGTTCGGATTTGTCCAGCCCTGTTCCATCACCGACCATTTCCGGCGCAGATCACCAAACTCGTATTCTTTCAGCATATCCAGCGACGGTACGTACATTTCCCAGGCATCAGCTTCGGCGGTACGTAGCGCACCTGCCCCGCGATCCGGGTTTTTGATGTTGCCCGTTCCCCAGGGGTCCTGCGCAAACTGGTGCTGGATCGAGAAGATGGCTTCGGCGTTGTTGTTCATGCTCATCTTTGTGAACATGCCCGTGTAGTCGTCAACCAGCCGGTATTTACCCGAGTTGATTACTTCCTCAGCTTTGACTTTGGCGTTCGCGTAATCTTTGCTGTACAGGTACATTTTCGCCATCAGCGCCTTAGCCGCGTACTTCGTCACCCGGCCCGGTACATCCGATTCAGGCAGACCCGTTTCGGCCATTTTCAACTCTTCGAGCGCAAACCGCAGTACGTCTTTTTGCAGGTAACGCGGGATGTTGAAATTACCCGAAAGCGCCGTTGCCCCGGGATCGGTAATGATCGGAGCGGCTCCCCACGTCCGGGCGATGTAGAAGTAAAGCATCCCACGAATGAAGTGGCACTCAGCAATGGCGGGGTCCAGGTAAGCCGCACCGCCACCAGCAGCTTTCTTCTCTTCGAAGGTCTTGATCATGACGTTGGAATAGCCGATGATCTTGTAGAACGCACCCCAGGCCGCACCAATCCGGTCGGAAGCCGACGAGACGGTGAAGTTGAGATATTCGACGTCAGTATAGGTAAACATGTTACCGCCCATGACGTCGCCGATGGCATCCTGCGCCCGGCTTTCGTAGTTGCGCCAGGGCAAACCGCTGTAGAGTGTACTGGTCGCGGCCCGAACCTCGTCCGCGTTGTTGTAATAGTTACCGGTTGTGGTGCCTGACAAAGATGGCCGGTCAATGAAGTCTTTCGAGCAGGAAGACAACAGTACCGCCGGCAGCATCAGGGCATATAGTGGCTTGAGTTTCATGACTTTTATAGAATTTTGAATGATTGATTGATAGAATGATTGAATAGGCTGACGCCGGAGGTATTCACTCATTCTATCATTCACTCATTGAGAATTAAAATTGTAGATTCGCGCCTACGGTGAACGTACGAGGGTTCGGGTAGTGGCCTGTATCTACGTTCATCAGTTTGATGCTGTTGTTGAAAGCACCAATTTCAGGATCGTAGCCCGAGTACTTGGTGAAAGTTTTCAGGTTCTGAATCGAGCCGTAAATCCGGAGGTTCTGAATCTTCACCCGATTGAGCAACGTTTTTGGAAGCCGATATCCTAACGTAATGTTCTGGATACGAGCGTAAGATGCATCCTCTACGTAGCGGTCCGACATGGCCGTGTTGTTCTTGTTCGTATTCGTGAACCGAGGCAACGCGCCGTCTGTGTTATTTTCCGTATACCGGTCGGTTACGGTTTTCATTTGGTTGGTATAAGCGTTGTTCAAGCCCTCTAACTGCCAGCGCAGGAAGTTAAACGCTTTGCCACCCTGACTGCCTTGCAGGAAAATTGATAAGTCCAGATCGCCGTAATTCAACGTATTGGTGAAGCCCCAGGTGAATTTCGGTAGCGGGCTACCAAGGTACGTATAGTCCTGCGCGTCGATTTTCTTATCGCCGTTGATGTCCTTGAAGCGGATGTCGCCCAACCAGGTTTCGGTTTGATTCACCTTGTAGCCAAACTGTGGCAGACTGGCATCTAACTCCGCCTGCGTCCGGAATAATCCATCCGTGACCAATCCCCAGAACGAGCCAACGGGCCGACCCGGTGTTGTGTGTGTGACGAGGTAATTGTTGTAATACACTTTACCATCCAGCGCCGAAGCTGCACTAGCCGCCCGGTCATAGCTGTTGGTGAACTGCGTGAACACTACGTTGGTCTTCCAGCTGAAATTGCCTTTTTTGATGTTCGTCGTGGTCAGGCCAATATCGACACCGGTGTTGGTCATCTGACCAGCGTTGCCCAACGGTGCTTTGAGGTCGTCCCACTGGTCGCCGACGCCAATCAGGTTCGGCCCAGTCAGGAAGATGATCATGTCCGACGTAACCTTTTTATACACATCAATCGTCGCGTCGATACGTCCGTTCAGGAAGCCAAGGTCAATACCGGCGTTGGTTGTTTTCACCGATTCCCATTTGAGGTTCGGGTTCGGAATCCCGTTGATCATGTTCGACGAACCGAAACCTACCGGACCTGAGAAAAACTGCACCGCACCAACATAGGCTGGGTTCGGAGCACCTCCGGGGAAGTTCTGGTTACCCACCAGCCCATACCCAACCCGCAGTTTCGCGTAATTCAGTACGTTTGAAATTTTGCCTTTCAGGAATTTCTCGTTCGAGATCGTCCAGCCCGCCGATACACCGGGGAAATAACCCCAGCGGTTGTTCGGTCCAAAGTTCGAGGAACCATCCGCCCGGAAACTGGCCGACAGCGAGTAGCGATCATCGTAGGTGTAATTGGCACGCGCAAAGTACGACTCCATCGCCCACTGACCTTTTCCACCGCTCAAACCCCAGGTCGTCTGGTCGGCGCTACCCGTGTTGAGGTCGAAGATGTTAGCCTGCAAATCTACTTTCGTACCCGAAATCGACTGATAGTACGAGTTCTGCACCTGATGGCCGACCGTAGCCTGAATACCGTGTTTTTGCAAGTTTTTGGTATAGGCTAGGTAATTCGTCAGCGACCAATAGTAGCTATCGGAGCGCGAATCGATCAGTTTGCTGCGGAACGACGTACCACCCACGTTACCCGCTTTCTGGAACGCAATGTTGTTGTCCTGACCCAGCGAATACGACAGTTCGTTACGTAGCGACAGATCTTTGGTCAGTTGTAATTCAGCATATAAACTCCCAAATACGTTGTTCGAGGTTTTGGTATTGCCCCGAAACTGGCTGTTTCCGACCAGGTTGGCGTTGTTATACTGAACGCCACCAACCGTCTGACCACCACCCCACGTACCGTCGAGGTTTTTCACCGGAATCAGCGGGCTGGTTGAAGCTCCCCACCAGATCGTTCCTTCGGCAGCGTCGGCCAGTGATACGTTCTGAATGCTACGTGATACGTTGGCGCTTAAGCCCACTTTGACCCAGTTTTTCAGTTGGGAATCAAGGCTAAAACGGCTGGCGTACCGTTTGAAATCCGACCCCAGCAGAATGCCTTTGTTGTCGAAATAGTTTAACGACAGGTAATACGTTGTTTTGTCTTTCCCGCCCGAAAAACTCAGTTGGTGATTGTTGATTTTTCCGTGCTGGAACATGGCTTCCTGCCAGTCGGTACCCGTACCCAACAAATCCGGATTCTTAAACTCGTCGGCTACCGGGTTACCAATGATGGGCAACACCTCGTTCTGATAACGGGCAAAATCCCGCAGGTCCATCAGGTCCAGACGCCGGGCCACTTCCTGAACGCCCGTGTACATCTCGTAATTGATCTTGCCTTCGCCCTGCTTGCCTTTCTTGGTGGTAACCAGAATCACCCCGTTAGCCGCCTGCGAACCGTAAATAGCCTGCGCCGAGGCATCTTTCAGTACGTCGATGCTCTCAATATCGTTGGGGTTGAGCATGGCCATGACGCTGTTTCCGGTTTGACCATCGCCACCGCCTAGACCGGCATAACCGGTGCTGCTGGACGTATTACCCCGCACAAATGGTACGCCGTCAATTACAAACAACGGGTCGTTGCTGTTGATCGACGTAACGCCACGCACCTGCACCGATACGCCACCGCCGGGCTGACCGCCGTTGCTGGTGACGGTTACCCCGGCAGCTTTTCCCTGCAAAAGCTGGTCGATGCCAGCCGCCGGAAGGTCTTTCAATTCAGCCGCTTTGACGGTCGTAATCGAGGACGTAACGTCAGAACGCTTGGCCGTACCGTAGCCGATAACGACCACTTCATCGAGCGATTGATCGCCCGTCTGTAGCGTGATATTTAACGTAGTACGGGAGCCGATTTCCACTTCCTGCGTCTTCATTCCGATAAACGAGATGACCAGCACTTTCGACCCGGCTGGCATATTGAGCGTGAACGCGCCATTTACGTCGGTTGTGGTACCGAGCGTCGTTCCTTTTATCGAGACAGTCGCACCGGGAAGCGTATTTCCTTTTTCGTCGGACACCGTCCCTTTGACCGGCCCTTTCGTATCCGATACTACGTTGGCAACGGTTTTAGTCGCTTTTATGGTCGCCAACGTCGGCGGATTTTTGCCCACAGCTGCACTGGTTATGGCTCGCTCCTGCGCGTGGACACTCATCCAACTGCTCAGGAGGAAAGCCCCCGAAAGCACATGTTTGATCATATACAATAGAAATTAATTGTGAACTTAGGTAATAGGGTTACTAGGCTAGTTTATGAATACGCATCCTGGTTAAGCGCTCGACATGCGTTTATTAAGCGACGACTGTAGTTGTTTTGATGAGTTTCTGCATCGGCAGCGAGATCATAACCGACGTACCTTTTCCCACTTCGCTCTGCCACATCACCTGCCCGCCGAGGTACGCTATTCGTGATTTAATGTTGGCTAATCCATTGCCATTTGAAGGTTCTTCCGAAAAATTTCCGCCCTGCCCGTCATCGTCAACGCTGATCAAAGCGGTCTCGTCATTCGTCATGATTTGCACCGTAATGGTTTGGGCGTGAGCATGTTTAAGTGCATTGTTTAATAACTCCTGAATCACGCGAAAAAGCATCGCCGAGGCTTCTTCACCCAGGGGCGGCAATTCGCCGTAATGCTCCAGTACCAGCGTTGTTTCGTTAACCAGATTTAATTTCTGTACTAGATCTTCTAAAGCCGGAATCAGCCCGAACGTCGATAGTGCATACGGACGTAAATCGTTCGAAATCAGCCGCGTTTCAGTGCAGGCTTCATCCAGAAACTGGTTCAATGGCTCTTTTACTGACAGCGGCAATTGCTCCTGATGCGCTTCCACAAATAGCTTGATGCGTGAGAGCTGAATACCCAAGCCATCATGTAAATCGCGGGCAATCCGGCTCCGTTCGCCCTCCTGCCCTTCGATCATAGCCCGTAGCGACTTCAGCTCCAACTGGCGAATTTGCTGCTGCGCAATAACGGCCTGCTGACTGGCAATCAATTTTTGCTGACGACGTAAGAAAACCAGAGCCGCTACGCCCGCAATGCTGATTAACAGCACACCCACCAGCACCGAATTTAGAAAACGCTGCCCTTGGCTCTGTTCTTCAGCCAGTTGTTTTTCAACCGCCAGCGTCTTGATCTGACTATCCAGCTCCTGCAACCGAATGCTTTTAGTTTGTTCGGATTCGTAAAACTGATTCGCAAAGTCCAGTGTCTTTAGCGACGATTCATAGGCGCTTTTATAATCACCCATGTGGGAATACGCATCGGCAGAATGTTTGGACAATTCCCGCAGCATCGCTACGTTTTTCTCTCCTTCAGCCAGTTTGTAACTTCGCTGATACGCGTCGATGGCCCTTTTGGAATGATTGCCAAATTGATCGACAATACCCTGATAAAAATGATTCAGACTAATCAACCATCTGACATTCAGACGCTTCGATAGGATTAAACTCCGGCTAACGAAATACTGGGCCGAGTCTGGATTCTTAAATCGTAAGTACGTATTGGCCAGTAAATTCAGCGCATACGCCTGCGAAAACGGCTGCTTATGTTGTTCACTCATCCGTTCGGTTTCGCGCAAATCCGTCAGCAAACCAGCTGGTATAGGATTTTTCTGCTGAGCGATATTCGCCAGAGCCAGTCGGCACTCAATCACCTTGGGCATCTTATGCGTACGCTCAAAATACTGGCGCGCTTTGTTGAGGTACTTCTCCGCCGACGGCTGCATGAAATAATCATGCAAGTAGTAATCACCGATCGCCAATTGTGCGTTGTAATACCCCGCCGAATCACCATCCAGACTATAATATTTCAAGCTGTTGAAATACGAATCCAGGGTGTATTTGTTGTAGCCGTACACTTTATGATAATATCCGCCTAGCTGCTCATAGGCTTTAGCCGCTGGAACGTATCGATTATGTACAACCAGTTGTCTGATCTCTTTTTTAAGACTATCAATGCCCGGCGTCTGCGCTACGATGCTTACCGACGGGCACAAAACAGACAACACTACGAGCATGGCAGCTAGTAGACCTGTTTTTTTCGCCAGAAAGGACGTAGCATGTTGAAGCATATAGCGAGACAATCTGTAAAGCAAAATTCTGTTAATCAATGTATTGCATTTCCATGGCCGTTTTTATTAACAAAGCCGTGTTCGGTACGCTGAATTTCATGAGCAAACTACTTCGGTGAAACTCAACGGCTTTGGCGCTGACGAAAAGTTGGGCGGCCATTTGCTGGGTTGTTAATCCCTGTGCCATGAGCATTAGTACTTCCGATTCGCGGGGTGTGAGATTCGGTTTAACCCCAGCCGCCGATTTCTTGACCTTCGGTCCATCGTGCAGTAAGATCGACGTAATGATTTCGTTGAAATAAGGCTTTCCCTGATACACCGTCCGGATCGCCTGCAACAACTCGGTTTTGGTGGTATTTTTCAGCAGATAACCTTTGGCCCCTTTTTTCACAATCCGCTTGATCAGGCTGGCGTCATCGTGCATCGTCAGCGCCACTACGTTCGTGTTTGGATACGTACGCGTGATGTACTCACACAACCCAAGCCCATCGTCGATGTGTGGAAACGAAATGTCCAGCAACACTACGTCAATTGCCGCATGTGCCAGTTGCTCTATTACCGATGATACGCTGTAACACCGTTGTGCTACCTCAATCTCCGGCGATCCGGAAATCAGCGATTCAATGCCTTCAACGAAAACATTATGATCATCAGCTATCAGTACTCGTATCATGAAATCACTCGGTTGACAATGAATTCTGCCAACAAAAACTGGTTAACGTTCTAGTTTAATTTAACCGTTCAAGGTTATAATTGAACGATTCTCTTAAATAGAACTTTGTTTAGCAAAATTAGGATTAAGTATACGGCTTAGGGAATAGTGAAAACCCGAATTATATAAAACTAGGGTTTACCCTAGCAAAGGCCCCCCGTTTACTGCCTATCAATAAGGCTACCAAGAGATGAGTCTGAGCTTATATACTCCTTATTTGTTAACGTAACAGAACGGTTTTTAGATCGTATTTTGGTAAACTATACATGATAAAAATCACAACGCGCCGGCCTATCTAAACTCCCGTAAGACGTTGCTGATATTTGTTTTTTGTCATTCTGACGCAGGAAGAATCTTAGGGTATCATCACTCACGAGTAAGGATACCTTAAGATTCTTCCTGCGTCAGAATGACAAAAACCGTTCTAGAAAAACGCTTAAACAGGCTCGAATTTTTTACGGCTTACTTTTTAGCTACCCGTGTCTGCAAGGCTTCCAGCGCGGTGGCCAAATACACCAACGGAGCGTTCCAGTTGATGGCAATTTCATTGGAGGCATAGGAGCAGTCGGCATCTAAAAAAACCTCATCGGCGACTGTGGTTGTATAACCGGCGCATTTGTCCTGCCGGGCTGCGTTCGCGTTGGTGCCCCCCGACAGCAAACCGGGAACTGGGGCTTCGATGCCGTCGGCGACGGACGGACGGTGGTGGGGATGAAGTGGCGTTTTGCTACCAAAACCCGTCACGAAGGAATAGCCAACGGCGTTACGTCCCAGCAGATAATCCAGGTTGCTGAGTGCAGCATCGAGGTATCGCCAATCATTCGTAAGCCGATACGCCTGAAGCAGCGCGACGCCCTGATTAGCCGCCACCGCGCTACTGCCCCAAATGAAATCCTTCGCCGATTTCCCCATAACCGTCCCAAATGCCTGTTGATCAACACCAGCCAGCAACGAATCGGCCTGGGTTAATAAATGCTTTTTCACCGTAGGCAAATCCTTCTGACCGCGTGGCGTTAGTTTATCAGCGAAACGGGCCAGCGAATAGTACGCCAGCGTTCGGACCTGCGGCCACGATGGTAACGGGGTTTTGGTATCGGGAAAGAGATTGACGGCCGTGTAATACGTATCATCTTTGGTGGTCAGATACAGTTCGGTAGCCGCCCATATCCACTCGTCACTTGCATCACGATCGCCATACGTGCCCGTGACTACGTCAGGATCGAACTCTTTATTCATGGCGTCCTGATTGTATAACGTAGTGGGATTTTGTTTCGCCCACCCCCAGGCACGAACAGCCGCCTTCACGCACGTATCGGCAAGTCCCGGCAACTCGCGGTTGTACCCACGTAGCACCCGACTTGCCTGCGCCATAACAGCAGCAAAATCGAGAGCAGCCGTTACGCTCTTCTGCACTACGTAGCGGTCGGGTTTCGCGTTGTCGGGCATCACCATTCCATCAAATTTTGGATTAGTCAGTTTGTGGTAAATGCCCCCATCGGCGGGGTCCTGCATGGTGAGCATCCAGCGGAGGTTCCAGAGCGATTCGTCGAGCAGGTCGGGCAACCGGTTACTACTTTCGGGAATATTTGTAGTTAACGATTTGCAGAAATCGGGGAAATCTTCGTACAGCGAGAGCAGCGTTCCCATCGTGATGCCCGAATTGACGATGTATTTATTGTAATCGCCCGCGTCATACCAGCCCTGCGGTGATGCGATGGTACTACCCGCCGGGCGAGTGGCCGAAGCTGCCGAGGGATGAATCAATACGTGACTATCGGGGTGACCAGCCGGTCGCGCCCACTGTCCGGCGTATTTAGCGGGCAAGTCTGTAGCCGCTCGCTGGTAATAAAACCCTTTCAACGAACCTGCAGCCAGATCATGATAAACAGATGGGCGAATCTGGAATGGATACGACTGCCCTAAACCGGGAATAACCACAACGAACGTACCGGTTTGTTTGAAGCCAGAGAAATCGGCCATCACCGTGGTTTTTCCCGAAATGGCGTTCTTACGCGGTCCAATCAGCATTCCCGAAAACAAGACCTTTTTCCCATCTGGACTGGTAATTTGAAAGGGCTTTCCTGCTGAATTACTCTCTGTTTCGTTAACCAGTACGGCTATTTTTGGCGCGTTGGGATAAAAACCAAGCTGATTCAGGCGGATCGTCGTTTGAGGTATGGGTTGCGCATAGGTAAAGTAGAAAGTGAGTAACCAACTGGCAAGTAGGCTAATTCGTAAGCTAAAAAATGACTTATTCATATCGTTTTTTAACAAGCAATTCAGATAGTAGGCAATTATGGACAAAGGTAGCTGTTGAATCTCGTCTCAGGAATCCATTTTGTTAATATTGGCCTTTTGTCGTCTCAATAGCCAGACTGTCAATCGGCTTTACGATATAATTTATATAGGTCATTTGCCGTAATCTGTTCATTTAGTGTTCTACAGAAAAAGACTGCAACGACTGAACTTGGGTCTAGCCGTACGGCTACTAAACTGCTATTGACATTCGCCACGACCAAGTCGGCTTTCCCATCACCATTAAACTCACCTATTGTTACTGATCGAGGGTAGTGTCCAAAGCATAGTTGGGGGCCGACTGAAAACGCTGCATCCTAGCGATCCAGATTAGGTCATTTTTTTTATATAAAAACCTCAATAAATCAACAGAAATATAGATCAAAAAAAATACGTTTCAACTAAATGATAAATTATTATTTAATGGCCACAACGATCAAAAATCGAGTAAATAATTAATAAGAAATGAAAAAATATAATTAGTCAAAAATAGCTATAACATTATTATAATAATTTCATTTATTAACAAATAAAACAATAATAATAAATGACAAAAATAAAGTGATCATATATTTAAAAACAATTAATAGTATCAATTATTATTTCCAATGAAATATAAAGAGAAAATATAAAATCCAATAACAAGCAATTACAAAACATTAAAAGAAAAAAATTATAGATTTAAGCAGGTTTTTTAATCAATATCATTTGCATTCTCTTTTTTAAAACTTATGGAATCATTAAAAAGATACAGGATATCCTCCCTCGCCAATCTACTTGCTACACAGGAAATTATCAGTCAAGAATTAAGAAGAAGGCAACAACGTATTGTTGCGATTGATGAACATTTGAGGGTTCAGGATCTGCCTCTTCGTGCCGTAACAAGAACTACCTTGTTAATCGATGTAAAGCGTCATATTCCTGCAACCGCCACGTTTGATCAAACAATAACAGTTCAAAATTTATTATATCAATTACCTGTAACGTATTGGAGTGATTTCAGCAAATCTTATCCAAAGTTTTATTTAGAAATTAAAGATGCGCTTCGGCAAAAGAAAATTGATTTAAATCAATTTGCAGAATAACAATTTAGTTCTTATAAAAAGAGCCTCAATTAATTGAGGCTCTTTTTATAAGATTCACCTTTATCATTTCGGGAGTTTTTGACCATACGTCTATTTTTTACTTTTTTTATTTTTGTAATTAATTAGCAAATTTATACCTACGTACTACTTATCACCAAACAGTTTTTTTAGTTGAACTAAGCTTGCTTATTTGTAAGATTTAGTTCAACAAGTTTTTGATAAATCAGGATCATTTATTCCTTAATTCTGTCTTCAACATCAGTATAACTACCATACGTATTGATCTCAAAAATCCTTTGAGATCGGGCTCAATACAACATACACTTCGTCCCATTTTTAGCCCAATTCATCCCATTTTTCCATTCCGCCTGAATTGCCTCGGTATTCTTGCCGTAAGTTACTGGAGCATTTATTATCAACTGGATCATGATCGGAAGCTACATCAAAACATCGAGACGTAACTTATTGCACAACAAGCTGTTCTCATTCATCAATATTGCCGGACTTGCCATTAGTATGTCCGTTGGGTTACTGCTGATCGCGTTCGTACTCGATCTGCGTTCGTACGACAGGTTCCACGAGAATGGTGACAGGATTTATCGCATCACCAACGTAGCGACGGTCAATGGTGAACGAGGTGGCAAGTTTGCCACCACATCCATAAAGACCGGAAAGCTTATCCGGAAGAAAGTAACCGGCATTGACGAGGTGGCTATCATGCGTAACGATTTTTCGCAGGATGCCAAGATTGGCGACGATGTTATCCCTATCAAGGGGCTCTGGGCGGAGCCATCACTATTCAGGGTGCTTACATTCCCAATGCTGGAAGGCAATCCCGAAACTGCCTTGAAAAACCCGTACTCGATCGTCCTTACCCAGACGGCTGCCAGGAAACTCTTCGGCACCGAACATGCGCTGGGTAAGGCAATCAAGTTTGATACCCTCGCTTATCAGGTAACGGGCGTCATAAAGGACGTTCCCTTCTTTTCACACATTCATTTCGAAGCACTGGTATCGCTGTCGACAGCCGAGCAGCTCAATAAGACTAACAAGACCTTCTACAACTGGACAAGCATGTCATCGAACTACGTCTATCTCCGGCTGTCTCCAACTGCCGACCTGACATCAATCCAGTCGCAGCTCGACGCCATTGCCAGAGAGGAAAATCTCGCTGAGGAGACTACGAAGATTCAACTCGAACTTCTTCCTTTACATAGTATTGTGGTCGGAGAAGAGTTTCGGGCCTCCGAAGGAGGTCCCGGGGCTGTGGGCCCTCACATGTCTCCACGTGTACTTTGGATACTTGGCGGACTTGCCCTTGTCGTGATTTTGTCCGCTTGTTTCAACTATACCAATCTTTCGATGGCGCGCGCCATGCGCCGGTTTAAAGAAGTTGGTATTCGCAAAGCGATCGGTGCCGGGAAAAGCCAAGTGTGGCAACAATTCCTGGCCGAAGCCATCCTGATTTCGCTGGCAGCCCTCGTTCTATCTTACCTGATCTTCCTCGTCTTACGGCCGCAATTGATAAACCTGGCTCCAGAAATGCAACGCACCGTAAAGCTCGAGCTTACGCCGTCGATGGTTATCACTTTTATCATCTTTTCGATCTCCGTAGGAGTTATGGCGGGTTTCGCACCTGCCCTATTCTTTTCGAAAGTCAGCGCGATCAAGGCCCTCAGGAATGTGTCCGCTCCGACGTACCGGTCGGTGAAAGTATTCAAACATCTAACACTCCGACGCGCGCTGGTAGTGATTCAATACACGCTCACCTTGATCTTTATTACAACAACCGCCATTGGCTATGTACAGTATAAAAATATACTGGCATTCGACCTGGGATTCAACACCGAAAACATCCTGAACATTACTATGCAGGGGAATAAACCCGATGCATTTGTGCAGGAACTGAGCGAGATGCCGGAAGTAAAGGCATTATCGCGGTCGTTGATAATCACCAGTGTTGGGAATGCCTGGGGGGGCTATATGAAATACAACGATTCGCGCGACTCTGCGCTGGTGATGACCAACAACGTTGACGAAAACTACCTGACTGTGCATGAATACAAGCTCATTGCCGGGGGCAATTTTATAGCACGGCCTACTACAGCCAAAGCCGCTACAGAAGTGATCGTTAATCAGCAGGTGCTAAAACGATTTAACATCGGTAATAACGATCCCGAGAAAGCAATTGGGAAAGAAATCACATTCAGCAATTTCGGCGGTACGCGCCAGATGACCATTGTTGGCGTCATGAAAGACTTTCACTATGGCAAGGTCGACAATCTCGTTGGGCCGGTAGCCTTCATGCACTGGACACCCGAAGATAGAGCAGTCATTAACGCCAAAATACAAAGCAAAGACATTTTAGCAACCAGAGCCAAAATCGAGTCAATCTGGAAGAAGATCGATCGTGTTCATCCATTTGAGGCTGAATTTTATGACGAAGCCATAGAAGAGGCCTACAGCGAATTTTCTACCATGATCAAGATCATCGGCTTCCTTTCGTTCCTGGCCATTTCGATTGCATCGATGGGCTTGCTCGGTATGGTGGCATTCACAACCGAAACCAGGTTGAAGGAGGTCAGCATCCGTAAAGTGATGGGCGCAAGCCCTGGCAACCTGGTTTTTTTATTAAGCCGTGGCTTCCTCGTGCAGCTGTCGATAGCGGCACTCATCGCTCTGCCTGTAACCTACTTTTTCTTTGAGAAGGTGGTGCTCACTAATTTTCCGTATCACACTCCCGTGCAGGTCGCCGAGTTATTCGTCGGTTTGCTGGTGGTATTGCTGATCGCATTTCTGATGATCGGATCACAGACGATGAAAGCAGTAAAAAGTAATCCGACGGAAATACTGAAAAACGAATAAAGATAACTTTATGAGCGGCCAGCAAAGCTATTTTTTGAATCGATACAAATAAGGAGCTTTGTTGGCTGCCCCTGTAAATTTCTTTTCAAGGCGTTGCAAAACATTCAAATCCAGAAGCCTCTTCTGGAAATTAGTAATAACAAAGGGCCTATTATAAACGGCCTCGTAAAGCTCCTGAACTTCCCGCATGGTGAACGTTTCGGGCAGAAGATTGAAGCCAATTAATTTTTGATCAAGATTTTGGCGAAGGGCGTCCAGCGCATACGCCAGGATTTCGCTATGATCATGAATCATTTCGGGAATATCCTTGATGCTCCGCCATTCGAGATAATCATCAAATTCGCCGGATTGCGGAGCCACTTTATTTATGTCAACAAGGGCATAATAGCCAATACATACAAATCGACTTGTTAACCAATCAGTCACTTCGGCATTAAATCGTTGCTCATCAAATTTGCGTAGCTCCGATTTTACAACATTCTTATGATGACTATTTACGATCCGGTTTTCATCGCCAAAAACGCGGAATTGCTCTAAATAGATATCCTCCAGCCCAGTCCGTTCTTTTAATATTCGACTAGCGGCCTTATCGATTCCTTCTGTTTTCAGAATATAGCCGCCCGGTAAAGACCAGGTCCCTTTTCCAAATTTGAATTTGGAAATCAGCACGTTCAATTCTTTATCCCGATAGCCGAAAATCACACAGTCGATCGAAAGGTGTGCTATATACTGGCCGTCCCCAAATTTCTCCATTGTGCTGCAAAAGTAGAGTTTATACGCCTAATTAACTCCTTACGCTATATACCTATTCTAATTTATTACAGTAATAATTTTATCTATTTTATTTTTTTTATAATATAATAGCAAACTGACTACATTTGTCTTTGTCAGCTTTTTAGTATAAAATCAACCCTTTCATTTTATGAGAAATTCGCTTCTAGTACAATCCTCTTTGCTTCGTTTCAAATGGCTTGGCGGGGTCATCTTTTGCCTGCTCTACTCGTTTTCTTCCATGGCACAGGTCAAAAAAGATACGACGAGTTATATCCAAACGCTCGACATTAAAACGGGAAAGATCGATACCATTCTCGCTATCAAAACCCATTTTGAAGCCCCGAATTGGCATCCTGACAATTACCTGATACTCAATAGCAAGGGTAAAATTTACACCCTGAATCTGGCTTCTAAAAAACTAGACGTACTCAATACGGGTTTTGCAACTGCCTGCAACAACGACCACGGTATTTCGCCCGATAAAAAGTGGTTGGTGGTCAGCCATAATGACAAAAGCGACCCCTCTACAAAGCCCTATAAATCAGCATTATATATTCTTCCGATCACTGGCGGGCAACCGAAACGAATCACACCCGAAGTCCCTTCGTTCTGGCACGGCTGGAGCCCTGACGGTAAAACTTTAGCTTATTGTGCTGAACGTAACGGCAATTTTGATATTTACACGATCGGGGTTGACGGTGGAACCGAAAAACGATTGACAACCACCGAGGGCTTAGACGATGGCCCCGATTATTCACCCGATGGGAAATACATTTATTTCAATTCGTACCGTACGGGCCACATGCAGATTTGGCGGATGCTGGCCGATGGTTCGCAACCCGAGCAACTAACCGCTGATGAAAACTCAAACTGGTTTGCTCACCCCTCCCCCGACAGTAACTGGATTGCTTATATCGCTTATACATCTGATCAAAAGCAAGCGCATTTGTTTGGCAAAGACGTTAAACTACGCCTGATGAATACCAAAACCAAAGCGATCAGAGACCTCACTCCCGTTTTTTATGGCGGCCAAGGCACAATCAATGTACCTTCGTGGAGTCCTGACAGCCAGAAAATCGCCTTTGTCAGCTATTTAGTTAAATAACCATTAATCTTAAACTTCGCATGAAAAAGGGAAACGCCAGCTCCAGACGGCGATTTTTGCAACAGATTGGCGCTACCAGCCTGGTGGCAGCATCTTCACCATTGTCTTCTCTTGCGGCAAAGGCAAAAGCCGAAGAACGCATATTGCAGTATGAAAGGCCGATTTCGTCTAATGATACAATTCGATTAGGGGTTATTGGGTACGGCGTTCAAGGCCATTTTGACTTAAATACAGCGCTGAAAGTGCCCGGCGTAGAACTGGCTGGTATTTGCGATTTATATACGGGCAGAATCGAAAATGCCAAAGAGGCCTATGGCAATGAACTGTATACCACCCGTAACTATAAAGAACTCCTGGACCGGAAAGACATCGACGCGGTGATTATTGCCACGCACGATGTCTGGCACTCTCGCATCACGTTAGACGCTTTAGCAAAAGGCAAACACGTGTACTGCGAAAAACCAATGGTCTATAAAATTAGCGAAGGCTACCCCGTGATAGCAGCCGCCAAAAAGGCGGGTAAAGTGTTGCAGGTGGGTAGCCAACGGGTCAGCAGCATTGGATATGCCAAAGCCAAGGAATTGCTGGCATCTGGTGAAATTGGTAAACTTAACATGGTGAATGCCGTCTATGACCGGCAAAGTTCGATTGGCGCCTGGGAATACACGATTCCAAAAGACGCAAACGCTATGACAACCGATTGGGAACGGTTTGTCGCGGTCACGGCCAAGATGCCTTACGATGGCAAAAAGTTTTTTTGGTGGCGGGCCTTCAAAGAAGTGGGTACGGGCGTAGCGGGCGACTTGTTTATTCACCTGCTGAGTGGCACTCACTTTATGACCAATTCAAAAGGGCCCCGGAGTATTTACAGCACCGGCCAGTTCAGCTATTGGAACGACGGGCGTAATCTGCCAGATGTAATGTCGGGCGTGATGCAATATCCCGATAGTCCGGAACATGCTGCGTTTCAACTGACGTTACAGGTGAATTTTATCAGCGGTACGGGTGGCCAGGAAGTAATTCGTCTGGTTGGTTCTGAGGGCGTCATTGATGTGCGAGGCAACAATATCACCGTAAAACATAGTCTTATGCCCCAAGCGCCCGGTTTTGGTGGGTATGATTCGCTGTTTACGTTCTCAAAAAGTATGCAGGAGGAAATGCAAAAGGAATATGACGCCAAATGGACCCCCGAACAACGAAAGCGCCCAACCAAAGAAGATATTGTCTTTAAAGCGCCAGACGGCTACAGCGACCATTTAGATCATTTCACCAATTTCTTCGATTCGATTCGAACGGGAAAACCCGTGGTTGAGGATGCTGAATTCGGATTTCGGGCAGCTGCTCCGGCTCTGGCTTGTAACGCAAGTTATTTAAGCAAAAAGATCATACACTGGGACCCTGTTGCGATGAAATTGCCCACTACGAAAAAAACGTAGTTTTGGCCAATTAACGCGCAGATAGGCCTTGATTTACAATACGTTACCGGGTTATATTGCAACAGTTATCACCCGGTAACGTATTATCGAACACGCCAACAGCTACAAACTATCAGACTATTTCTAGGCTAATTTTAGCCAGATTCGCAAACGAACGGACTTAACTTTGGCCTTACGTTTATAAAGGATTAGTTGACCGATCTGTTATGAAAAAACTTTCTGTTTTAGTTGCCCTACTTTACAGTGATTATGTCCTGGCCCAACAACCGAATACCCTTCCTTCTGACACCAATCCTTCATCAACGACGGCTATACCCAAGCCAGCACTCGAAAAAAACGAGCTGAAATACAACCTCAACGAATCGGGTTCGCATTTTTTCAAAGTCACGTTTTTAAACCAGTCCTGGCTTCGTTTCAATCAGAGTAATCCGGGCTCTACGGTCATCAGTGAGCCGAAAGACAATACGTTCGACATTGGCCTTCGTCGAACTCGTATGCAGTTGTTTGGGCAACTCAGCGACCACGTCTTTATGTATTTCCAGTTCGGAATGAACAACTTCAATTACCTGAATGGAGGATTCAGTCCGGCCGCTTCCTCGAACCGTAAAATCCACGCTTTCTTTCACGATGCCGTCGGAGAGTACTTGGTCTGGAAAAATAAAGACTACCTGAAAATTGGCTATGGTTTAACCATCGTCAATGGCTTATCCCGTTTTTCGGCACCCGGTGTGAGCAACATTATGACGATGGATGTGCCCGTATTTGCTCAGGCCACTGTCGATCAAACAGATCAGTTTTCGCGTAAACTAAGCTTGTACGCACGGGGCCAGGTGGGGCATCTTGACTATCGAGTGGCCGTTAGCGATCCGTTTCCAATTCAAACCAACGGAGCCGCATTACCCACCTACGGACCGAATGCTATTTTCGCGTTGAAAGGGCACAACAAACAATTCCAGGGCTTGTTTCTATGGCAATTCTTTGATAAAGAGTCACACCAGACACCCGGTTACAACACCGGAACGTATCTGGGAACGAAGAAAATTTTCAATCTGGAGGCCGGTTTTATCACGCAGAAAAATGCGATGGTCAGTGTCCCTACAGCTGGCGATACTGTTTATCAGAACATGAATTTATGGTCCGTTGCTTCCTTCCTCGATATGCCTGTTAATAAAGAAAAAGGAACAGCGATCAATGCTTACCTGGGTTATTTCAATACTAATTACGGCGCGAACTACCTGCGTTTCAACGGTATTATGAACCCAGCTAGTGGCGTATTATCGGGCTACCCGGCCGGTACGCAAGGCAATGCTTTACCCATGTTTGGAACTGGTAGCGTTGTTTACACACAGTTTGGCTATCTGATGAAACGGGATTTATTTGGCCCCGGCAACGGTACGCTGATGCCGTATGTGCAGGCACAAATCGCCAACTATCAGCGTATTACCCAAACACTCGGCATTTATAATATTGGTATCAATTACCTAATCAAAGGCCATAATGGAAAACTGACGCTCGATTATCAGAACCGACCCTATTATCGGGCATCAGGAAATCAATACGCGCCCGGTGGTCGACGTGGTCAGCTAACCTTACAATACCAAGTGTTTATTTAACCCAGCTAATTGATATCGCTATTTGCCTAAATTATTTTGTCATCCTGACCGTAGGGAAGGATCTTAAGGTTCCCTAATACTCCAATAAAGAAGCGTTAAGATCCTTCCCTACGGTCAGGATGACAAAAATAATTTAATAGAAAATCCCCACTAGAAACTGGTGGGGATTTTTCTTGCGTACTAACCTAACCTAATCACTGAAAATCTTTATCGTAGGGAAACTGCCGGGACGCTTTCCGCATAATCGTCGTAATGATGGTGCCAGTATTGCTACCAAATCCCCGAGAGAGCGTTTTATCGTACTTCCAAAGTAGTTCGCCCGTTTTGCCGTCGTTGATGCTAATTGTAGTTTTACCCGTATTGGTAGGCCCACCAAAGCCAACGGTAAGCGCCATCGCAACAGCGGCTCCATTCGACATCGGCTGGGTACTTTCGAAGGTGCCGGATACAATGCCGTCTACATTCAGGATTTTAGCCAACTCTTCCGGAGTGAAACCCGATAGTGTTTCGTAGGTGACGGCGTTACGCTCCAGCAACGCATTAGTGCGAGCAGGATCCTGAAAATCAATCGTGATATCGTTACTTTCTTTGCGCTTCAGGAAGTATGAATGAACGGCACTTTGTACGTCTAATCCTTCGCGTTTTTCGAGAGCGGCTACACCAGTTGGACCGCCGTTTTTCTCTACCTCTTTGGGCCGAAGTTGTAAAGTCGTTTTGAAAGGTAAAATCGCCAGGATTTTATGCGTTTTCGCCAGCGTTGGAAAATTGGGGTTGGTGTAAATTTCGCGCGTCTGAGCGAAACCCGTCAGGATTGTGCTCAGCATTAGTACAGTTGTTAGTAAGTGTTTCATAGAAAGAGGACTGTTACAAAAACAGTACATAGTTACGACTGACCTCTTCCCTGTCCCAAACCAGTTGTGCTGAAACGACAGTATTGCTGCTTGAATTGACAAAATACAAAAACCGGCCGTAGTAGCCGGTTTTGCATGTATAAAAAAATGATGATGACTAAACACCAATGTTCAGCGTGCTCAGTACATTGTTCATATTCCGAACCGCATCGGCTGATTTATTGAATGCAGCCTGCTCTTCATCGTTCAGTTTATAGTCAATAATTTCTTCCCAACCGTTTTTGCCCAACACAACCGGTACGCCAAGGCAAATATCCGACTGGCCGTATTCACCTTCGAGCAATACGCAGGATGGAATTACACGTTTCTGATCGCGCAGGATACTCTCGACCATGTAAGCGCCAGCGGCTCCCGGTGCATACCAGGCTGATGTACCAATTAAACCTGTCAACGTAGCACCGCCTACCATTGTATCGGCAGCTACTTTTTTCAGCGTTTCTTCATCCAGGAAATTGCTTACAGGTACTCCGGCTTTAGTGGCTAGGCGAGTCAATGGAATCATCGTTGTATCGCCATGACCGCCAATTACTGAAGCCTGCAAATCATTAGGCGAGCAGTTCATGGCCAATGACAAATAGGTTTTAAAGCGAGCCGAATCCAGCGCACCACCCAGACCAATTACCCGATTTTTCGGCAAACCCGACGATTTCAGTGCGAGGTAGGTCATCGTATCCATTGGATTCGAGATGATGACGAAAATCGTGTCGGGCGAGTGTTTCAGAATATTTTCCGTTACCCCTTTTACGATGCCCGCATTGATACCAATCAGGTCTTCACGCGTCATACCTGGCTTACGCGGCAAACCTGATGTAATAACGACGACATCCGAACCCGCCGTTTTTTCATAATCATTGGTAGAGCCAACCAGCTTGACATCACAGTCGAGCAAAGTGGATGCCTGAAGCATGTCGAGTGATTTTCCTTCGCTAATGCCTTCTTTGATGTCGAGAAGAACAACTTCATGGGCGAGTTCCCGGCGGGCAATATTATCGGCACAGGTAGCCCCAACGGCTCCGGCACCTACTACGGTAACTTTCATACAGTATTCGGAATTAAGAGTTAACAAGCGATTGCAAAAGTACGGCCCCGGTTCAAGACAAACCAATAGCGATTCGAATAAAACTTCTGGTTCGGTTCCTGCGTTTATACTGGGAGCGTACTCTATTAGATACGTACTATCCCTTGCTTTGTATTCTGACACTCTCCGCAGTGGCAACAAAACCAATGAAAAACAACAGTCTTATATCCAGGATTCTGTCCTCTATTTTTTTTAAGCGGGCCAATGCGGGTGCCGCTCGTTACGCACGTAATACCCGAAGTTTAGTTGAATTGGTCCGGGAAGCTATCGAAAAAAGCGGTGGGCTGTCAGGCGCAAACTTTGCCACGTTTCGTGAACAACTGAGTGTAGTCACTAGATTGCTCAAAGCCTATGCATCAGGTGATTATCGGCAGTTACCCTGGAAAACGTTGCTCCGGATGATTGCGGTTCTGATTTATTTCGTATCGCCCATTGATATCTTACCCGACTTTCTGCCCATAGTAGGATTGACCGACGACATTGCTTTAATGCTCTGGTTATTCAACGGAATTCGGGATGATATTGATAAATTCCGCGACTGGGAAAGTAGTGGAACTACTTCTCGCAAAGAGAGTACACGTCAACCTGAGACAATTAAAATCGGGTAAGCTGACTGGCGATTTACAAACGACAGCGAAAAAAAGTGAAGATTGTAAATCGAATAATGCATTTCTATACGTAAGTTTCACTACGTTTTAATAGATTGTACGAGAGAGTTTTGTTAATTTTGCATACATTCAAATTCCAGAAATCATGATTTCGGCAAGTATTTTGGCATTTATGGGTTTAGGCGGTCAGGAAATGATCTTTATCTTCCTGGCATTGCTCCTATTGTTCGGCGCGAAAAAAATCCCCGAACTCGCACGAGGTCTTGGTAAAGGCATCAAAGAATTCAAAGACGCTACCAAAGACGTTCGCGAGAATATCGAAGAAGGTCTGAAAGAGTCGGATAAGCACTAAACATGTTTAGTGTCTAAACAGACAATCAGACGGTTCCAACGGGAGCCGTCTGATTGTCTGTTTTTATTAGTTTGATGTTCCAAGTTTGAGGTTTGAGGTTAACTGCTATCTACAATCTGTACGTCGGTCAACTCTAAAACGTCAAACCTTAAACTACTCCCTGTGTCCCTTTACCGTAGCTTCGCTTCAGTTCAGGCCGATCTTCAATCCGGCCAAATTACCTGCCGACAACTGGTAGAACACTATATCGCCCGCATTCAGGAACACCAGCATCTTAACGTTTTTACGGAAGTCTACGCCGAAGAAGCTCGTCTTCAGGCAGATATCGTCGATCAGAAATTAGTAGCCGGAACGGCTGGTCGATTGGCGGGTATGGTAATTGGCATAAAAGATGTGCTGAGTTATGCTGGCCACAGTGTTCGGGCAGGCAGCAAAATTCTCGAAAATTTTACCGCTCAATTTACAGCCACTGCCGTCCAGCGCTTGCTCGACGAAGATGTCATCATCATCGGTCGGCAAAACTGCGATGAGTTTGCGATGGGCTCATCGAATGAAAATTCTGCCTTCGGTCCAGTTCGAAACGCAGCGGATACCAGTCGCGTACCTGGTGGCTCTAGTGGCGGATCAGCTGTAGCTGTACAGGCCGGATTATGTTTAGCTAGTATCGGTTCCGATACAGGAGGTTCTGTTCGTCAGCCAGCCGCTTTCTGTGGCGTTGTTGGGCTGAAACCTACGTATGGGCGAGTAAGCCGTTGGGGTTTAATCGCTTATGCTTCTTCTTTCGATTGCATCGGTCCCATTGCCAATACAGCTGACGACGCAGCTCTTCTTCTCGAAATTATGGCTGGTTCGGATGATTTCGATAGTACTGTATCGAGTAAACCGGTTTCTGCTTATGCCCAATCAACCCTTCCTGATCGACCTTTACGTATTGCCTATTTACGCGATGGCGTGGAAAGTGAAGCTCTCGATTCCAGCATTCGGAAAGCTACCCAGCGAAAAATAGATGAACTGAAAGCAGCGGGCCACATAGTAGAACCTGTTGATATTTCCCTTCTAAAATATCTACTCCCAACTTATTATATCCTGACGACGGCCGAATCCTCATCAAATCTGTCGCGATTCGATGGTGTACGATACGGTTACAGAAGTCTATCTACTGGTACATCGGGAATGGATCTTTTAACGTTGTACAAAAAAAGCCGGACAGAAGGGTTTGGCGCTGAAGTACGTAGGCGCATCTTGCTGGGTACGTTTGCACTCAGTGCCAGCTATTACGACGCCTATTATACAAAAGCACAGCAAGTTCGGCGATTGATCCAGCAGGAAACCGAACGGCTGTTTGAGCAATACGATTTTTTACTTTCGCCCACCACACCCACACCAGCCTTTCGGTTGGGCGAAAAGACAGAAGACCCGTTACAAATGTATCTGGCCGATATTTTTACCGTTCAGGCTAACGTGGTAGGCTATCCGGCTATATCGATTCCGAATGGGGTTGATTCAGCAGGTTTACCAATTGGCGTACAACTGATGGCACCGCCTTTTGCAGAAGGAGCATTGATTGCATTGGCAAGAAAAATGATGTAGTATACTATGTATGATGTAGAATGTATGATGTATTACTAGTTCTATAAACTTACATCATACCTCCTATATCCTATATAATACCGAAATACGTAACGAATCTAAAATCTATATGAACTACCTGAACCGTAGCCTGTTAAGTATGGGGCTGTTGAGTGTGGTAGTGGGTCTGACAAGCATCGCCCACGCCGAGACTACGATTCAATTGGACAGTACAATCGTCAAGAAAGACACACTGGCCTACGTACCAACCGTACCAGACAGTCTAATTCGCGAACGACTATCGAAGTTACAGAAAGACATTCCCTTAAATTACCACAAAGCCGTTCAGGCCTATATTGACTATTTCACATTCCGCCGAGCCAGCTACACACAAAGTATGCTGGAGCGGATACCGCTTTTCTTCCCACTTTATGAGCGCATGCTGGCAGAATACGAACTGCCAAATGAATTAAAATACCTCTCTATTGTTGAATCAGCCTTAAATCCGCGCGCTATTTCCAGAGCCGGAGCAGGAGGATTATGGCAGATCATGCCCGGAACGGGTCGCGATCTCCGGTTGTATCAGGATGATTATGTCGATGAGCGAATGGATCCCGTAAAAGCAACGGAAGCGGCCTGCAAATATCTTCGGGATTTATATAAAATCTTTGGCGATTGGGAACTGGCGATGGCAGCCTATAACTGTGGACCAGGTGCTGTTAAACGAGCCATGCGCCGAACAGGTGGTGATTCGTTTTACACCATCTATGATGCGCTTCCGAAAGAAACGCGTGGTTATGTTCCTCAGTTTGTGGCCTTCACGTATCTGATGAACCATGCGAATGACCATGGCATCGTCGCCGAAAATTTTCAGTATCCGATTCCGCACGATACCATTCAGATTACGGGCTATTTCAATCTTGAAGCGTTTGCCAGACACAGCCTGATGCCGTTGGCTGATTTGCAGAAGATGAATCCAGCCATTACGACAACCATTTTGCCTAATTATACACGTAATTATCCATTGCGTGTCCCCCGCGAACAATACGATTATTTTGCCAGTCATCGCCGGATGATTATGGATTCATCCGGCCGAATACCTGGACGCATGGAGCATATTTTGCTGGCATCGGCCGAAGATGTTCGCTATGGTGCTGACTCAATGGGTTCCTGGGCAGCAAGAAGCCATAATGCATTGGCAAACATTACGCTGGAAGCATCGGCTGCGGAATCGGTTCGGGTAGCAGCCGTTGATCTAGATGATGAAGAATCGGAAGAAGATATCGAAACTGTTGTTATGCGGAAACCCCGCAAACAGACGTATGTCGTCAGAAAAGGAGATAACCTGGGCGAAATAGCTGACCGTTTCAACGTTGAATTATACGATCTAAAACGATGGAATCATCTTCGTTCCACCAAAATTCAGCGGGGACAGAAGTTGACGATTTTAAAAGAAGTAAAAGAAACCCGCACCGAACGACTTGCTCATCAGGGAACAACTAAAGGCCGCAAAAAAGCGGAAGAGCTTGCCAAGACAAAGCGTTATAAACCACGCTACCACCGTGTTCAGAATGGTGATACGCTCTGGAATATTGCTCAGCGATACGACGGGCTGACGATTGAACGACTCAAGAAGCTGAACCATATCCGTAACAGTTCACTCCGACCAGGGCAGAAATTAATCGTAGGCTAGGGTAACCAAACAGTAAGTATATCGTCTGATTCATTATATTTACCTAATTGATGAATCCCCATGACCTCTGACGAGCGATTAGACCAAATTGAACCTGTTTTAGCCGATGTAGTTCGGACGCAGGGACGTATTATTTTCCAGATCGGAAAAATTGTCGATTACGTAACGGATACCCGCGAACAGGTTGAAGTCGTTATTCAACGCCTTAATCGACTGGAAGTAAAAGTTGATTTATTAGAAGAACGGACCAACCAGATTGCCAATGATGTTGCTGGCTTAAAGACGGACGTCGCCGTTCTAAAAGAAGATGTTGCTGGTTTGAAAACAGACGTCGCCGTTCTAAAAGAAGATGTTTCAGGTTTAAAAACAGATGTTGCTGATTTAAAAGCTGGTCAAGCTCGTATGGAAGCCCGGCAAGACGAAATGCAGCAAGACGTTAAAGCGATTTTTAGACTACTGCAGGAAAAACTTAATTAAGAGAACACAGCAACGTAAAACCGACGATTTTTCCTAGAAAAAGTCGTCGGTTTTTTGTATCTTTATATACACATAACAGGCTTATCTATAAGCCTTTAAAGCTCAGTAATGATTGCTTATTTAGACGGGATTCTCACCTACAAAGAGCCAACTCATACCATAATTGATGTTCATGGAGTTGGCTATATGGTTCATATTTCTCTACAGACCTACTCAGTGTTGCCCGGCGGTGGTGATCGCATAAAACTGTTTATTCACCACCTGTTCCGCGAGGATAACCAAGCGCTTTATGGGTTCGCTAATGCCGACGAAAAGTCACTTTTTCTGGACTTGATTGGTGTTTCGGGAGTTGGTCCGAATACCGCGTTAGGCATGCTTTCGGCTATGCAACCAGGCGATTTGCGATTGGCAATTCTGGGTGAAAACGTTCGGGCAGTACAGGCAATTAAAGGTATTGGCGCGAAAACGGCTCAACGAATTATTCTCGAATTACGCGACAAGATGAAGCGTTCGGGTGTGGTTCCTGATGGGCCAACCTATCGCCAACAAACGACCAATCCCGTTCGTGAAGAATCGCTGGCGGCACTGGTTGCGTTAGGATTTCCCAAGCCAACCGCCGAAAAAAGTGTGGACGATGCACTAAAAGCAGAGCCAAATCTGACGGTTGAGGAAGTCATACGCCGGGCATTGCGACAAGGATAGCCATAAAAAAACGTAGTCAGAGGATTCTGACTACGTTTTTTACTTGATGTGAATCAATTGATTATTGAATGGTGGAAACTCTATTTATTCTTAACTAATCCGCTGCTAATCAACACCAGCGGCTTTTTTCGTTTTTACTTTAGCGACAGCTTTTAGCTCTTTAGCTTCGCCTTTTAATTCTTTCTTTTCAGCTTTTTCTATTTTTCGGTCGGCTTTGGCCATTCTTGTTTTCGAATCGGAAACACCAGCTACTTCAATACCTTTGCCAGTTCGGGCATTATGCCGAAGTTCATGCGCCTTAGATACTTTCTTCTCAGCTTTCATTTCTTTTTTAGCTGCTTTCCCTACCTGAACTGCCTGAGCAAATCCTGGTTGTGCGACTGCCAGCAGAGCGCAGGCAGAGGCAGCGATGATTAACTTTTTCATAACGATTACTGATTAAATTATGCCTCTATCAGTTAGTAAAGGCTTTCAGTATTAATTAACCACTAACCAATAAGTTTGTTTAAGATTCTGCTAATCAGCCACATAGACTATTAAATCTGTGGAGAGTAAGTATTTTTACTAAGTAATTGATTATGAGTAATTTTTGTTAAAAAAAATAAACCCGACTAATATGGAGTCGGGTTTATTTTTTAATTTACTGGAGCTCCTTTCAAATTCGTTTCCAGATAGGTTGTGTATTGCTGATAGAGGAGCAATTGCGTTTCGGCACTATAAGCAACGCCATGCGCACCGGGTGGATAAATCCGCAAATCGGCATCCTTCCCAGCGTCTTCCAGGGCGTTCATGAGTTGAAACGTATTTCGGACGTGTACGTTTTCGTCCATGGTCGAGTGCGCGATGAACATCTTTCCAGCCAAGTTTTTGGCGTAGGTTGTCACGGCACTCGCTTTATATTTCTCGTTATTCTCAGGCAGTAATCCCATGTATCGCTCCGTATAAATCGAGTCGTAAAGCCGCCAGTCCGTGACAGGAGCACCAACAATGGAGAGTTTGAATACACCGGGATGGGTCAGCATGGTATAGCTGCTCATGAATCCGCCATAACTGTGTCCCCGAATTGCCATACGGTTGGCGTCTATCCAGGGAAGTTTCGCCAGGTAGGCAGCCGTCTCCGCAAAATCCAGGCTTTCATATTTACCCAGCTTTTCGTAAACAATCTTCTCAAAATCACGTCCGTAGCCACCGCTACCCCGGTTGTTTACGCTTACAACTACGTAGCCCGTTTGAGCCAGCCACTGGTGCCAGCCCGTTGTTGCAAACTCGTTATACACTGATTGAGCGCCGGGGCCACCGTAGATATCCATCACAACCGGATATTTATTACTTGGGTCAAAATCAACGGGTTTGATAATCGAAATATCTATTAGTTGACCATCCGAAGTCGTAAAACTAGCCAGTTCTTTAAAAGCGTAGCCATGATTGGCAACGTAATCAGACACGCGTTTATTCGTTTCCAACGCCTTGATTAACTGGCCTTTCGTATCCCGTAATTCAACCTGAACGGGCGTTGATACGTTTGAATATTTATCAATAAAATACTGACCATTTGGTGAAAAATTTACTGTATGCTTTCCAGGTACGGTAGTCAGTCGTCGCTTGTTTTTACCATCTACATCTGCCACAAATAATTGCCGCTCTAATGGCGACGCTTCGGTCGAAGTGAAATAGACTTTCTTCGCTTTCGGGTCAATGTGGTGCACGTAGGTCACTTCCCATTTCCCGCTCGTAACGGCATTGAGTAGTTTGCCAGCATAATTATACCGATACAGATGAGCATATCCATCGCGTTCAGAAACCCAGAAAAACTCCTGCACACCAGCCGGAAAATAGATCAGGTGATTGATTCCCGCGAAGAAATCAAAGATGTCGATCCAGGCATTTGACTTTTCCTCCATGACCTGACGAGCGTTACCCGTGCGCACATCGGCCATGAACAATTTCAAATGATTCTGTTTGCGGTTCAGATGCATCAATGCCAGTTGACCTTCCTGCGATGTCCAATAGATTCGCGGAATGTAGCCATCACCTAGCTCTACTTTCATCCACTGCTTTGTTTTGGCCGTAACATCAATGACACCAATGCGAACGGTTGGATTTTGATCGCCAACACGTGGATAAGGTAAGGAATCGTATTTTTCATCGAACCCTTTGTAATCAGTCAATCGGTAGATTGGGACCTGTCGTTCATCCGATTGCCAGAACGCCATAAACTTGCTATCCGGCGACCATTCCCAGGCCTGCGCTAAACCGAATTCTTCCTCATACGCCCAGCCAAAACGACCGTTGTAGAAAGCCGCTTTCGCATCGTCGGTTAGTTGCGATTCTTTTTGGGTAGCAAAATCAAAGACGAACAGATTGCCTCCGCGTTCGTAACCGATTTTCTGTCCATCAGGTGATAGCTCAGCCGTTTGCGCATCTTTAGCAACTAATTTCAGGTTTTTATTGGCTACCGAATAAACGTAGTAATCCGAGATACCAGAATGCCGATAAACAGGCCGAAAATTGCTTTGGAACAGGATATTTTTCGAGTCTTTCGACCATTGGAAGGAGCCATACGCAAAAGCCCGGTCTGTGCCCGGAAACTTTAGCTGACTTCCGTCGAAAACGACTTCTTCTTTCTGATCTTTGGGCGACAGCGTCTTGATCGTATTCTGCCCGTCGATAAATGAAAATTTAGCCCCTTCCTCAATCCAGTTGACTGAACGAGGCCCTTGCGAACCCATCAATTGCCCTCCTGCAAAGAGCGCTTGCCGCAAGTCGGAATAACGCTGTTTGGTTTGCTGGGCATTGGCCAGTTGGGTTACCAGAATAAGAATGCTGACTATCCAGCCGGTTTGCGAACGATTGATCATGAAGTATATAGAACTTATCAAAGATTCAAATTTACTAAAAAAGGCATTTAGATCTTTTGCAACGAAACTCGAAGTGACAATGTCTTTAGGCAGGCTTTTATAGCTATATTTCCTGTTAAATTTAGTTTCCTTTTTATTTTACCTACTAACTTTTACTTACCTATGAACAACAAGTACGGGTTTGTTCACCAGCGTATTCATCATCTGTGGATGGTATGTCTGGCTTTAGTGCTTTGTACGTCAGCAATGGCGCAAAGTAATCGATTTACAATCAGTGGCCGCGTGACCGATGCTAGTGGCTTAGGACTTCCTGGTGTGACTGTACAAATCGTAGGCACCAACACCGGAACGGCCTCCGATCCAGATGGGAATTATTCATTTAGTACGAATCTGGCACCCGGCGCTTACTCGCTTAATTTTTCGGCGATTGGCTATGCTTCTGCGAAACAGAGCATTTCGCTTGGAAACGCCGAAACCGTAACGGCAAACGCCACGTTAAAGGAAGACATTGCTAATCTGGATGAAGTCGTTGTTGTCGGTTCTACATTGAGTGGCCCTCGTCGTCAGTTGGGTAATGCGATCAGTACAATCAAAGCCGCTGATTTACAGCAGACGGGTTCTGCTGGTTTGTTGAATGCTTTGCAGGGTAAAGTTCCGGGGGCTCAGATTACCCAGAACTCCGGCGACCCTTCCGGGTCAATCTCGATTCGTTTGCGAGGTATAAAATCGCTCTCCGGCTCTTCAGATCCACTGTATGTTATTGATGGTGTTATCGTTAGTAACCAGAGTGCAAACGTATCACAACTGGCGGTGGCGGATCAGATTGGTTCTGCTCAGCCCGGAACAAACCGTCTGGCCGATATAAATCCAAACGATATTGCTACCCTGAACGTCATTAACGGAGCGGCTGCGGCTGCTCAATACGGATCGCGGGCAGCTAACGGGGTTGTTTTGATTACGACTAAACGCGGCTCAACAGGCGCCCCCAAGGTTACTTTCTCAACTTCGTACAACATCAACGAGCTACGAAAAAGCGTTCCTGTTAACTTATATAACAAAACCTTTGGTAACGCACAACAACGGCTTTTCCCAATTCAGGTATTTGCACCCGGATCGGCACAGACAGCAGCATTGGCGCTAAATCCAGCCACTACGTTTACAACCATTGTTCGAGATGGTACCAATAACCCACTGCTGTCGAATGTGGTTGATAATGTACCGCGTTACAATTATTTCGATCAGATCTTCCGGACAGGCTACGGCACCGACAACGCCATTTCGATTTCGGGTGGGCGTGATAACACGCAGTATTATGTTTCGTTCGGCTACCTGAAAAATGAGGGTATTATTAAAGGAACGGATTTCACACGCTACAATCTGCGCGCCCGCGTCGATCAGCGGCTAACAAACTGGGCTAAACTTTCGGCTGGCTTAAGCTACGTAAACAGTTTCTCCAACGAGAAAGCGAACGGGAACGTATTCTATAGCCCAATGAACTCGGTGACCATTCTGAACAACATCTACGACATTACGAAGCGGGATGCTTCAGGCAACTTACAGGCCGTGGAAGGCCCACGTGTGAACCCATTGTCAACTATTGAGGACATGAAGTTTACGCAGTCGGTCAACCGGACGATCAGCGATGTACAGTTGAATCTGACTCCACTGAAAGGGCTAACTGTAGACTACATTCTGGGGGTTGATACATATGGCCAGGTTGGGCAGAACTACATCCGGCCTTATCCTTACGTCGCTCAGGCATCTTTGGGAGCGAACTTATATCCACAAGGTTTTTCGGCTACGGGTAACAACACTGTATTACAGTTGAATTCAGATTTCAATGTTAGCTACGAACGTCAACTGACGGACGATTTTAAACTGAATGCCGTAGCTGGGTATAACTATCAGTTTTTCCGATCCGATTATTCGACAGCTCAAGGCCAAAACCTATCGCCATTTATTGAAACAGTACGCGGAGCCGCTAGTACGACCGTTCTGGCCGACTACAGTCTGGATCGCTACAATCTGAGTGGTTATTTCGTCCAGGCAACCTTTGGCTACAAAAACCTGGCCTTCCTGACAGGAGCCATCCGTCGCGACCAATCATCTAAATTCTCTCCTTCCGTAACCAATCAATTCTATCCGAAGGTAAGTGGATCGCTGGTTGTATCTGATCTGGATTTCTGGAAAAATGGCGCGTTCAATGATGCGTTCAATAGCTTGAAATTACGCGCGAGTTATGGTGAAGCCGGAAACCTGTCGGGTGTTGGTTCATATAGCCGATTCTATCAGTTCTCGCCAGTGGCTTATCTGGGCAAAAATACATTGCTGCCAAGTTCACAATTGGCAAACCCGCTGGTTCGTCCAGAACGGATGGCTGAAATTGAAGTGGGCGCTGACCTGTCGTTCCTCAAAAACCGGATTGGTTTAGGCGTTACGGTTTACAATCAGCAGATTAAAGATCTGGTCGTAAACCGCGTGCTGGCTCCATCAACAGGCGGAGCAAGTATTGTTAACAACGTGGGCACGATGGAAAACAAAGGGGTTGAAGTTGTATTGGACGTTGTTCCGGTTAAAACCAAAGATTTCAACTGGGATTTCACCGCGATTTTCAACCAAAACCGTAACAAGGTACTGTCGTTAGGTAGCCCTGCCATTGCTATCTCGTCACCGGCTGGTGCGCCTTATCTGTTACAAGGTCAGCCCGCCAGCGTTTTTTACGGAACAGGCTACGCCCGCAATCCAAATGGCGACCTGTTGTTAACTCCACAAGGATTCCCGCAGTCCGAACGGGCATCCAGCCAGGTAGTAGGCTCGACAGACTATACAGTCGCTCGTATTGCAGAAGGACAAACGAATGCTGGCCAGCCCGATACAAAATTCCCAACCGCCAATATCGTTATCGCCAACCCAAATCCGAAATGGACGGGCTCGTTCTCGACAAACCTGAATTACAAGGCGTTAACGCTGCATATTCTGTTGGATATGGTTCAGGGTGTTGATGTCTTCAACGCAGACCGACGGACTCGCCAAGGGGTGGGTATGGGTGATTACGTAGAGAAAGAACTAAAGGGCGAACTACCTCGGGGCTACATTTTCGCCATTTATAATACCGAAGAATGGCGGGTTGAAAGTGGTGCCTACACCAAATTGCGGGAGGTTTCGCTCAGCTATACGCTGCCTAAACTGATTAAATCGGTAAGCAATATCAACGTATCGTTGATCGGTCGCAACCTGTATTCGTGGGATAATTACACTGGCTTTGACCCTGAAACTAACGCAGGTGGCACTAACGATTTATTACGTGGTCTCGATTTTGGTAATGTGCCTATTCCACGTACATATCAACTCAAACTGGGCGTAACATTCTAAACCAGGTCAATCGCCGTAATGACTTATAAAATCATGAAAAAACTTCTTATAACGACTGTTCTATCAGGTCTGCTCATCACGCAAAATGCCTGTAATCAGGAATACCTGAACCCCAGTACGGCCAGCCAGCCGCAGGTAGTTAGCTCTGCCGATGGACTGATCACCGTATGTAATAGTCTCCAGTACCGCTATTCAGTTGGCGGTGGTGGTTCTGTCCTTGGAAGTGCCGTAACCGCTAGTGGGCTAACAACCAACGAAATGATTGTACTCAATCAGGGAAATGGTGAAGAATTTGCGCTGCAACAAGGGCAAGCCAACGTGACCAATAGCAATGGTGTTGTTCGCACGATCTGGACACAGGCCCAATTACTTCGTTCCAACGCTGATTTGGTGCTGGCTAATACAGGTGTTGTCAACGATCCGGGTACGAAAAGTGGAATCGTGGCTTACGCATCTATTTTCCGGGCGCTGGCGTTGGGCACACTGGCTCAGTTTTTCCAGTCTGCGCCGATTATTTCGCAGGATAATTCACCCTTTGTTGAACGGGCACAATTGCTGAAAGAGGCTATTACGTCTCTTGAAACAGCCGCTACGATGGTAGCAGCCAATCCGGTATCCGCTAATTTTACGGGTAAGGTTCCTGCTGGTATTGATATTCCGAATACATTACAGGCACTCATTGCTCGTTACGCACTTTTTGCAGGTGATAACGATAAAGCGTTAGCCGCAGCTGCCAAAGTTGACTTGACCAAGAAGTCGGTTTTCAATTTTGACGACAACTCCCGGAATCCGTTCTTTCTGTATGCGTTCAGCAATGTGAACGTGGTGGCACCAACAAACGTAAATCTTGGCTTGTCGGGAGCGTTGCAGCCAGATCCGGCTGACAAACGTATCGCGTTCTATACACAGACAGCCAATACGAAAGCCAATCTGGGCACTGGTTTCTACACTGCCAATAATTCGCCAATTCCGCTCTATTTACCCGGAGAAGTATTGCTGATTCAGGCAGAAGCGTCTGCCCGGAAAGGTGATTTAGCCGGTGCTGTAACAGCGTTGAATAAAGTACTGACCAAAACGGCAGCAACCGATATTTATGGTTTAGGAGCAGGTTTGCCCGCTTACAGTGGCCCTCAAACTGCCGATGCGATTTTGCTGGAAATTCTACGTAATCGCAATATTGAATTGGCTTACTCAGGGTTCCGGCTGGAAGATAGCCGTCGGTTCAGCCGTCCTGGTCCAGGGGCTGCCGGTTCGGAACGGACTCGCAATTTTTATCCCTATCCACGTACTGAGCGGGATAACAATACCCAAACGCCAGCGACTGATCCGAGCTAGGTAAAGCGTAGGAAGTACAAACCAAAACGGGCAGAAGATCGATAGTAATGATCTTCTGCCCGTTTTGGTTTTGATCCAAGACTACATCTTCACGGGCAATCCTGTCCGGGTCGATTCGTAAATGGCCTGGAAAAGAGCGACTACTTTACGTCCATCTTCGCCAGTCACAATTGGCGGGCGATTCTCGCGGATAGCGTCGCGAAACTCAGCGATTTGCAAACCGAAATAGTAGACTGTTGCGTCGATTGTATTGAAGAAAGCAGTGTCTTCAGCGACAAATTTGGCTAATTGATCTTCTTCGCCTGGAACCGTCCAAAGATCATTGACAGGTGGATCGGTAATGGTGGACATACCAGCGATAAATAAAGCTCCTCCATCAGTTTGCACACCAACGGATGCGCCATTTTCGCCATGAACGTGGACTTTTCCGAAAATCCCCGGTTTCTGACTGTTGCTGACGATGATGTTGCCTAGGCCACCATTTTTGAATTTGATAATCGCCAGAGCCGTATCGTCAACTTCAATATACGGGTGATTCAGGTTTCGCCAGACACCGTATACTTCGTCAATATCGCCCATGTACCAAAGCAATAAATCCAGTTGGTGAGGGGATTGATTCACTAATACGCCACCGCCTTCGTCGGCCCAGGTACCGCGCCAGGCATCACTTTTGTAATATTCCTCGCTACGCCAACCTAGCATTTGTACAGTACCCAACACAGGTTTTCCGATCTTCCCCGTATCAATTGCTTCCCGAATCCGCATGGAAGGCGCATAGAAGCGACGCTGGCTAATCGTCCCGAGATACCGGTTATTTTTTCGGGCTGCTTCGATCATGGCATCACAATCTTCGAGCGTCGACGCCAGGGGTTTTTCCACCAGTACGTGCGAGCCAGCATTGAGTGCTGCTACCGTTGGCTCCCGGTGCGACGGGTGTGTTGTACAAACCAGACATAGATCGACGTTCTCCCGGTCAACCATGTCGTAAATATCACTGTACGCCCGAATGTTATATTGATTGGCAAAATCTTCCGCTTTTTGGTAGGTACGTCCATAAACGGCGACTAATTCGGTATCGGGTGTTTGCAAGGTCGCTTTAGCATGTAAATGCGCAACTTTGCCAGGGCCAATAATGGCGACGCGAAGAGGAGTAGGCATTAGGTTATTATTTGTTCATCAAAAAATTGGTCGAATCCACGTAAACGAAGTCCGGTTTTTAATGCTTCATCGCGCGTCCAAAGTTGACCATTTAACTCAAGTGTTAAGGCAATGTAAGCCGTATCGTTTTCATCAATGTCTTTACAAAGATGATATGCCGTGAAGAAGTTTTCGGTGCTAATTAGTTCTTCATTGAAAAAATGAACTTTCTGTATGACCTGATTCAGGTAGCTAAGAACCTCTTCTTCAGTCGCTTTGGATTTCTCAATGATTCGCTGTCGATGCTTAAATAATTCAGCAATAAGATAATTGGGTGTATAAAAATGAAACGAGTTCGTCAGTAAACGTTGGCGGGTAAGTGACGAGCTTGTGTAAATGGCCGCAAACAAAATGTTATGGTCAATAATGACTGGACGCATCAGGACTCTTTAATAAAACGATGCTTGTTTTGTTGCCACCAGTTTGCATTGATTTCTTTACCCAGCGTAAGTATTGATTCATCAAAATCAATTTTCTGTGCTAATTGCTCCATTTGTAATCGCTCAAGTAAATCAAGCATAAACTCTTGACTAACTGAGCCTTTGTCAATACTGATCACATAGCGATCAGCTTGATTTTGTATGTTGATTGCATTCATGGGTTGATCCTTTTAATCAATATACAGAAAATTAATCGCCCGAAAGTACGCTGAATCGCCCAGAATTATATTGATATAGTCTGAGTATTGTTCAGATTCTATAAATCGTGTTCCAACTAAATGCCCAAAAATAGAGTCATCTACTCAAAAACCGATAATATATATGAAAGGCTGGCTTTGGGGATTATTTGTCTGGATCGTTGTTGCAGGGTGTAGCAAGGAAGAAGAAGCTTTGCCTACTGACCCCCTGTATCGAAAATGGTTAATGACCAAAGTACAGTATCAAACCGGCGATCCGTCAATTGTATCACCAACAAGTTTGTGGGCAATTGTTGAGTATAAATTCAACGGAATGATTCTGTATGGAACCGATGGCAAATATGATCCGTGCTGCTCGCCCTATCGATTTAAGCGGAAGGGTAATATACTAGACCTTGTGAATGTAGAATCTATTCCAATGCCTGAACGCACGCCCAATGGCATATGCGCTCAAGTTAGTTGTGTTGCGATTGATAATCAATGGGAAATTGTTGCACTAGATTCCACACAACTCGTAATAAGAACATCGCGGTCGACGGTCTACTATAAACCTTATCCCTAATTAAATAGTAGCTAGCTGATAAAGGTCATTTCGTAAAGGCATATGAGAAACCTCCTGATTACCATCGCTTTTCTAGTAGGTTTAGCTGAAGCCTGTAAAAGCGATACCTCAATTGGCTCAACAGATGATTTATATAAGCGTTGGCGTCTAAACAGGGTTCGTCAGGCACAGGATTCGGAATGGACAATGTACGATACGGATGCAGCTTACGACATAGAGTATACCTCCGATGGTACGCTTGTTTATAGGCGAAATGGAGTCGTATACGCGACGCCTTGCTGCTCAGGAGGACGATTTAAGCGAAATGGGGTACAGATTGAGTACAGTGAATTCCCAATATGCCCAACCGTCAAATGTGCGTTTCGTTCAACTGCTACAATCATCATGTTGAACAAAAACGTACTTCAAATTCAGATAGGTACTCAATTTGAAGAATACCTATCCGTTGATTAAGGTCGGTTAAGGCTTCAATACGACTTTAATCAATCCTTTCTCTTTTGCATACAACCGGCGGAACCAGTCTGCCCCTTCTTCAAGCGGGACTTCGGCACTCAGAATCGCTTCAACATTCATTCGACCGGACGAAATCAACGCTAGAGCCGCTTCATATTCTCCATTGATCGCACAGGACCCCTGAAGCCGCAACTGGCGCGTTACAACGGCTTGAAGCGGAAGCTCAACCGTTGGAGCCAAATTGCCAACCAACGTAACCGTTGCCCCTTTGCGGACACAATCAATCGCCGTTTTGACCGTTGGCCCAGCTCCGACAACCTCGAACGATACGTCAGCTCCGCGACCGTGCGTCAATGCCTGCACTTGTTTAGCCATATCGCCACTACGAGCGTTCAGCGTGTGCGTTGCTCCTAACGTCTCCGCCAGCGCAAGTCGATCATCATCAAGATCAATTGCAATGATCGTTTCGCAGCCTGCCAGTTTCAGCGCCTGAATGACGAAAAGGCCAATCATCCCAGCACCAACCACAACCGCCGAATCATTGACTTGAATAGGCGTCAGGCTCAAGGCGTGAAGCGCTACAGCAACTGGCTCAACCAGAGCGGCTTGGGTAAAGCTAACGTTATCGGGAATGGCATATAAAATATGCTGAGGTACGGATACATATTCGGCAAATGCCCCCTGTCGTTTGAAATCGGGTGTCGATACGCCCACCACTTCCCGACCATCACTAAGGTTATATTGCCCCCGTCGACTGTACCAATCATCCAGTGCATACACTGTCGAATCGAAAGTGACCCGATCACCCGTAGACCAGCTTTTTACGTCCTCTCCCACTTCGGCAATAATACCCGACGCTTCGTGCCCCATGACGATAGGTGGAATCCGTCGGCCACTACTTCCGTCCATACCATGCACATCGGAACCGCAGATACCTACGGCCTGCACGCGAACAAGTACTTCGTTTGGTTTGATGGTTGGCTTCGGAAGATCCTGTAAGTCAAACTGATTGTATTCGGTTAGAACGAGGGCACGCATAGTGGTTTTTGAATTACGATGGCTGATCGTGCAGGGGCTCCATCACGATTTATTTCGTCCATCATTTTTGATAAATCCGGATAAACGTTTCTACTGGTACCTGCACATAGTTTCCCTGTTGCAGGTTCGGGTTGATTTCGTACGTTACAACGTCATCAATAGCATCAGGCATTTCACCAAATAGTTTATTAGCATTACTGGCCGTGTATTTCTTTTTTGTCCAGACCAGTCGCTGATCGGACTCTTTGCCCCAGGCCGAATTATCGCCCAGCACCAACTGAATTTTGGCCCAGTCATTGAAGAAATACTCCTGCAATAGTGGAATAATCCGATCGCGAAACGCCTGACAAAGATCAGCATGTGTTTGAACATTTGTTAAATACGCATGACCAATCTGATGATCGCGATCCAGCAAACATTCAATGCGCTCGTTCATCGTTCGAAGCAACTGCGCCAAATCAACACTTTCGACTGGACCTAGTATCGACGGATTGGGCATCATTTCACGAAACGAAAACCGCCGACGTAAGGCAATGTCCAGCAGTGCAATCGATCGGTCAGTTGTGTTCATGGTTCCGATCACAAACAGGTTGATAGGTACACCAAATCGCTCCTGCGAATACGGCAACGTTAACCAAAGCTCCTGTTCAGCCCCAAGACGTTTGTCTGCTTCGAGCAACGTGATTAAATCACCAAATACGCTGGCGACGTTGGCGCGGTTTACTTCGTCAATCAGCAGATAATGAGCTGGCGCCCGTTTCAGCTTTTTCGCCCGATTCTCAGCAGAGTCGTTCAGACAATCGGCCAACGTGCCATATCCTGCCTGTTGAATAGCCAATTGGCAGGCGCGATAAAAAATACCTTTGCGAATTTTATAACTAATCTGTCCACCAGAAACTTCTGGCCGAATACCTTCTACAAATTCCTCATAACTGTACGATGGATGAAAGGTAATCAGGCTTGAATTTTTGTCTTTCAGATACGGCTGTAAAGCAAACGTTTTCCCCGTACCCGGTGGCCCAAACAAAATCAGATTGTGCGGCTGATCGGGTAATGTTGGTTCTGGCTCGTAAGTCGTCTCTGGTTCTTCTACTGCAAGTCCATTCAAGACACGGTCACCTAGTGTAGGATCATCGGCCAGTCGGATCAATTCGGTCAGGAAAGCCTCGTCTTCGGCAGCTTCATACACATCGGTATTGTGCCGAGCCAGGTGCGGGCCTCGCTTCGTGCTTTCAACCAGCTCGAGCAGGCAATCTTCCCAACAGGTTCGTAGTGTCAGATTATAAAGCAGATGAACGGTCGATTGGCCGACAATAACCGTCAGGTAATCAGACTTTTCAGTCAACGGCTCAAAGACTAATTCCTCTATGTTTTTGAGCCGGTCGTAACAGGATTTCTTAATCGTTAAGTGATATTCAACCTCTCCCTTTCGCGGTTTTTGAATTCGTAAAGCCTGAAAGAAGTTAATGTTGGCCGTAATCGATGCTTTATCCGATCTAACAACAAAGGCCAGTCGCGCATCGCCGTTGGGCAGGTTGATGATGTCGATCAGTTCTTTCAACAACCCAAAAAAACGCCGGACGGCTTCGGCATGACCGATGTCGCGAATACGTTCAATAAGGGCTTGTTGCTGGCTATCGGCAATCACAGAAAGAGCTATGTATAGCTTACTAAATTACGATTTTTTCGGGATAATTCGGCAAAGATGACACAGTTTCATTCATGCACAATTAACTCGTTATTATTTAGTTCGATGAAACTATGCTTTTCGAATAATGTATCAATTTGTGACATTGTCAGCCGGAATAAATCGAGTAATTTCCTGTTTTTGATATTTCCAGTCGTTACAAACAATAAACGAGGTGGTTGCTTAAAAAGCAGATAACTGTCTTGGAAATCAGAATCTTTAGAGACTACAATCCAATCGTTATATGCAGCAAGCTGGCGAATTACAGTATCACTTGTTTCATCTTTATTAGGAAGTTCATCGGTATGCGTCACGTCAAATCCTTTCTGACGTAACACTTCGGCCAACAAATAAGGTAATTGAACATCAATAAGATACTTCATGCGAGCACTTTATGAATGCTTTTCACGCTCGCTAACCGACTTGCATACGCTAGGCACGCACGAATGTCATCTTCTTCCAATGTTGGATAATCATCCAAAATCTCCTGATGAGTCATTCCAGCTGCCAGAAGGTCAAGAACTAATTCAACCGGATAACGTTTATTACGAATCGTCGGCTTGCCATGACATATATCCGGATTAAGAGTAATCCGTTGTAACAGAGCATTTTCCATAGTAGCTTTTTTCATTTTAATACAAACCTACGCCAAATAACTCCCGATACTGACTACATCGGCGAATACGCCGGAAGCTGTTACTTCAGCACCCGCACCGGGGCCTTTTATCACCAGCGGACGATCTTTATAGCGCTCTGTTGTAAATGAGACGATATTATCGGCACCAGTGAGTTGATAAAATGGGTGCTCCTGTCCTACCGGACGTAAGCCAATTGTCGCTTTGTTATTCTCGAAACTTGCCACAAACCTAAGTTTTTCGCCATTTGCTTCGGCTTCAGCAAGCAGACTTTCAAAATAGTCGTTGTTACGTTCGAGTTCGTCAAAAAAGGCGGGAACAGACGGTGCCTTCTGGCAGGATTCGGGTAATAAGGGTGTAATGGTAACGTCCTCAGGTTCGAGCGGGAAACCGGATTCGCGAGCTAAAATCAGGATTTTCCGGGCTACGTCCAATCCACTTAAATCATCACGAGGATCGGGTTCGGTATATCCTTTTTCTTTCGCTTCGCGTACGACATCAGCGAAGGAGGTACCGGGTCGGAAGGTGTTGAAAATGAACGATAATGTACCCGACAGAATGGCTTCTATTTTCAAAAACTGATCGCCAGCCGTCATTAAGCCCTGAACGGTATTGATGATCGGCAATCCGGCTCCTACATTGGTTTCGTACAGGAATTTAACACCCCGATTTAACGCTGTCCGCTGCAATCGACGATAGTCGGCGTAAGGCCCCGAGTTAGCCACTTTATTGGGTGTCACGACCGAAATATTACCATCTAACAGCGACTCGTAAAATTGCACAATATCTTTATCAGACGTACAATCAATAAATACAGAATTCGGCAGATTATAATCTTTAATTCGATCAACAAAAGCTGGCAATGAAGTAGTTACCCCTTCGGTCAGTAGTCGCTCCGGCCACTCGTCCAGCGAGATACCTTTAGGATCAAGCAGCATTTTTTTGGTATTCGTCATTCCGACTACGCAAACTTTCAGCAGCTTTTCGGTGCGAAGAAATTCCGACTGATTGTAAATCTGTTTCAGGAGGGTTTTACCAATCAATCCAGTTCCAACCAGATACAGATTCAATACCCGCGCTTCGGATTGGAAGAAAATATTGTGCAGTGCATTAAGTGCTTTTGATAGGTTATTTTTATTGATAACCACCGAGATATTAATCTCCGAAGACCCTTGCGCAACCGCTACAATATTGACCCCATTTTTGCCTAATACAGAAAATAGTTTCCCGGCAATACCTGAGCTTTTTTTCATCCCCTCGCCCACTGTAGCAATCACCGACAAATCGCGTTCAATGGCAATGCTATCGATGTGACCATGTTCAATTTCGGTGGCAAATTCAGCCTCCAGAATCACCTTTACGTGTTCGGCTCCGCGTGGATCAATGGCAAAACAGATGGAGTGCTCCGACGAAGCTTGTGAAATCAAAATCACGCTGATACGGTGCATGGCCAGTACACCAAACAGTTTGGCCGATACCCCCGCGACACCAATCATCCCCGAACCTTGTACGTTCACCAACGCAATGTCATCGATACTCGAAATACCGGTAATCGTGTATTGTCGACGTTCAGCCGTTCTACTAACAACGGTGCCATTGTGCGTTGGATTGAATGTATTCAGTACCCGAATCGGGATGTTTCGGGCGAACGCGGGTTGCAGGCTGGGTGGGTAGATTACTTTCGCGCCGAAGTGGCTGAGTTCCATTGCTTCGGCGTAGGTAATCGTCGGAATATTGAACGCGTTCGGTACTTTGCGCGGATCGGCGGTCATCATTCCGTCAACGTCGGTCCAGATGTCGATAACGGTGGCATTCAGGGCAGCGCCAAGAATACTGGCCGTATAATCTGATCCACCCCGACCTAGCGTTGTGGTTTCGTTCTTCTCCGTCGACCCGATAAAACCCGTAACCAGTTGTATATCTGTGGCTTTCGAAAAATGGGCTTGAATTAGTTGGTTAGTCAGCGTATAATTTACTTCGGCCTGCCCAAATTGTGCGTCTGTTTTGATAAGCTGGCGGGCATCACAAAACTGCGCTGGAATCCCGCGACTTTTTACACATTCGGTAATGATGGTTGTAGAGAGTCGTTCACCAAAACTGGTGATCAGGTCGTGGGTACGGAGGGTAAGTTCACGAATCAGCGAAACGCCCCGCAGCAAATCTTCCAGTTCATTGATAATACCCCGCACATGCGCAAACACCTTACTTTGTTCCTTCACCGGAATCAACGCTTTCACGATAGTAAAATGCCGGTCTTCAATGCGCCGAACCAGTTCCATATAATCGGTTTCGCCCGTCGTGGCCATCCGCCCGATCTCAATGAGTTGGTTCGTGACACCGCCCATCGCCGAAAAAACTACGACAATCTGGTCGCCGTTCTGACGGTGATTTTCAATGATTTGGATAACTTGTTTTATGCTCTCAACCGAGCCAACCGACGTGCCGCCGAATTTAAGAACCTGCATTAGTAAGGATAAATCAGTAAATGGCCTAACTAGGCTTGTATCATCTGCTTATCTAGCAAACAGACTGCCAAATAGTCGCGCAAGTTAATCAGGAAGCAGTTGATGAGGGTAATTTTGTCTACGGAAGATGCGATTAAGGCCAGAAGCCATAATTGATTCTTCCTCTTCATACGATTAGCTAAAGCCAAACCGCCCGTTTTGCAAAGCATTGTAAAAGAGAAATATAAAACTGCATATTTTACATATTCCTACTAAATCGATCAATATCTACTGGTGAACCCCCTATTTTCTACTGACTTATACGTATCTTCAAAGCCTAATTTAACTAAGCGCAAAAAATTATCTCCTTTGATGAAAAAACGTAACTTATTAGCCTCTTCACTGGTGTTAAGCGGTCTCATCGCTCAATCGTCGTTCGGACAGGTGGCTACCTTAAATACCCGAATGGATAAAATGGCGGAAGGCCTTGAAAAGAAAGTCGTTACCTGGCGCCGGGATTTCCACCAACATCCTGAACTGGGTAATCGTGAGTTTCAGACAGCCGCCAAGATTGCCGCTCACCTGCAATCGCTGGGTATGGAAGTAAAAACAGGCGTTGGTAAAACGGGCGTTGTCGGGTTGCTTAAAGGAGGAAAACCCGGACCCGTCGTGGCTTTGCGTGCTGATATGGATGGTTTACCTGTAACAGAACGAGTTGATTTGCCTTTCAAATCGCAGGAACGGACGGAATACAATGGGCAGCAAACGGGCATTATGCACGCTTGCGGTCACGATACGCACGTTGCTATGCTCATGGGTGCGGCTGAAATTCTGGCTTCCGTAAAAGCTGATTTGCGCGGCACGGTAAAATTCATTTTCCAGCCTGCTGAAGAAGGAGCTCCGCAAGGTGAAGAAGGGGGTGCCTATCTGATGATTAAAGAAGGTGTTCTGGAGAGTCCCAAAGTCGATGCCATTTTTGGTCTGCATATCAATTCACAAACCGAAGTTGGTACCATTAAATACCGTCCTGGTGCAACGATGGCTGCAGTTGATTCTTACGCGATCAAAATTAAAGGTCGTCAGGCACACGGCGCAGCCCCCTGGTCGAGCGTTGACCCGATTGTTACCTCAGCCCAGGTAGTTATGGGGTTACAGACAATTGTTAGCCGAAATCTTACGCTTACCGAGAATCCTGCTGTAGTGACTGTTGGCGCTCTGCACAGCGGTATTCGCCAGAACATCATTCCGGAAGAAGCGAACATGATTGGTACCATTCGGACGTTTAGCCCCGAAGCACAAAAATTGGTTCACCGACGCATCAACGAAATTGCGACGAACATTGCTGAGAGCGCGGGTGCGAAAGCTGAAGTGAAAATCGACATTATGTATCCGGTAACGTACAACGATCCGAAGCTAACCGATCAAATGGCACCTACCCTCGAAGCGGTTGCCGGTAAGTCGAACGTAAAACTTACAACTGTGCAGACGGGTGCCGAAGATTTCTCGTTCTTCCAGCAGAAAGTACCGGGTTTTTTCTACTTTCTGGGCGGCATGAGCAAAGGAAAAAAAATCGAAGAAGTACCTTCGCACCATACGCCTGATTTTCAGATTGATGAAAGCTGTTTCGTGCTGGGTATGAAAACGCTCTGCCACCTCACCACTGATTACATGGAACATTCCAGCAAAGGTGTTGCGGTGAAAGAATTGACGGTGGGCGGACAATAGATTGGTTTGAAGCTGAAGTTCAAGCTTTAATTCCAGTAAATTTTTGTCATTCCGACGCAGGAGGAATCTCAAAGTTCCATAGTAGTCAAGCTTGAGATTCCTCCTGCGTCGGAATGACAAAAAACTATTTACAGAAACTCCAAAGAATTAAGTATCACGTGCCTTTCCGCTTCCGTAAAATTCTCGATAGCAAACTGGGGAAAAATCGCTTGAGGTAGATACCGTAGATTTCGCTACCGCCAATGTACACTTCCTCTTTTTGCGCGCCAACGGCTTTTAGCAATCGCTGGGCAAATTCATCAGGTGCCATGCCTTTCTCCTGATTTTCATCCATTTTAGCGTGTTTGCTTCCCGTAGCGTTTAAAGCATTTAGGGAAATAGCCGTTCGGATATAGCCAGGACAAACGATTGTCACACGACCCCCTTCGTCATACGTTTCGGCCCGTAACGCATCGAAAAAGCCATGTAACGCATGTTTGCTGGCCGAATAGCCAGAGCGCTGTTTGGTAGCCAATTTTCCAGCTACACTGCTTGTGACAATAAAATGTCCACTTTTTTGCGCTAATATAATCGGTAAGACAGCTTTGGTAAGTGCTACAACACCAAAGAAATTCACGTCCATAATTCGCCTATAAACAGACAAATCGGTATCTGAAACGGTACTTCGCTGAGTAATGCCTGCGTTCTGAAACAGATAATCAATTCGTCCAAATCGTTGGCGTACCGTTTCAACGTGAGCTGGCAGACTGTCGAAATCCGTCATATCCATCGGCAGCACCAGTACATCATCAGCTGGTAAACCTGTTTGCTGAGCTACTCGCTGCAACTCTTCTTCACGCCGTGCTGATAATACTAGTTTGATGTTCTGGCGCTTGGCAAATTCTACTGCAATCGCTTCCCCAATCCCCGACGAAGCGCCCGTAATCCAGATAACCGAATTGAGAAAAGTCATGTGATGCGTTCTACGATTGATTAACGAGTTGGCCGAAATTGATTTGAGCCGTTTGCTCCTGCACGATTAATTCAACAGTCCCGCCGATCGGTAAAGCCAGATTAAACGGAACGTGCCCAGCCGGGAAATTGAAGAGTACAGGATAGGAATAATCGGCAACCGTATCGGCAATAATTTCAAAAGCGTCTTTCCCAAAAGGAAGCGACGCATTGGCGCGCATATCGGTGAATTGCCCAACGAGTAAGCCTGCCAGTTTTTCCAATCGCCCGGAACGTCGAAGCTGGGTCATCATCCGATCAAGCGAGAAGAAGGTTTCGTCGATATCTTCAATGAACAGGATTTTTCCGGCAAAATCTACATCGGTTGGTGTTCCGAGTGAATTGCTGAGCATCGTTAAATTACCCCCAACCAATATTCCCTCTGCGCTTCCAGGTCGATTTAGCGAATGAGGTTCTACTGCATAATGTGAGGGAAACCTGCCAAACAGCCATTGCCGAACTGATTCCAGCGAGGCTGCTCGGTCAGGATCACCAAATTGGCGAGGCATTAGTCCGTGTAGACTAACGATGTTGTTTTTAGAAAAAAGACTTAACAATACTGTCACATCGCTGAAGCCAATCAGCCACTTTGGATTGGCTTGTAAACCTGAAAAATCGAGGTCGTCAGCAATTCGGTAGCAACCGTACCCTCCCCGAGCGGCAAACACCGCCCGAACGGTTGGGTCATCGAATAGCCGTTGTAAATCAGCCCGACGGAGATCATCGGAGCCGGCAAATGGACCGTCGATGGCGTGTAAACTATCGCCTTCAATCACGTTCAATTGCCAATCGTCGCGCAGAATGCGCAAACCATCGGCTAGTTCGTCATAAGGAAACCAACTGGCGGGCGCCACTACACCAACCGTATCGCCAGGGCGTAAAAAAGGGGGGAGAATCACAATGTATTAGTTTGAAGTTCGAGCTAATTCAATTCAGCTTCTTCTGTTTCGTCAAGTGTATCGAGGTCGAGTGTTGTCTGATGCTCGGAATCGAACATAGGTCGGAACTTATGTCCCCAGCGAATTTCGTCGTATCGATACGAGAATCTCGTATGTACACTCTGCACAAACGTATCGTCCAGTGCCTGTAAGGAAATCAATAGTTCGGTATCCGATTGAGCTAGTTCTTCAGGAGTAGACCCGTATAGCGGGCTTTTTTCAGTAATCGGATGAACTAGCGTCCAGTTCGCCGGAAAGAAGGAGACTTTGTTCCGTTCCAGATTCAGCGGATAGTATTTTCGGGAAAGCGTCCCATCTACCTTTGGCTCCAGCCGCGATAAAGTGACGGTTACCTCTAAATTGATTAACTGATTGGCGCGCGTGTTCACGATCCGAAACATCCAGGCATTAACATCCAGATACGGCGCGAAAACGGAGTTTTTTGAAAAGCGAATGTGTGCCAGTGGACGAGAAAATCGTCCATAAAGCAGTCCCGTTGCCAGAGCGAACGCCAGCAAACCAAGCATCGACTCAAACGCAGCAATGGAACTGGTCAAAAACGTATTCGGAGAAATATGTCCGTAGCCAACAGTTGTGAGCGTTTGCGAGCTAAAAAAGAAGCATTTCCAGAAAGGACCATTTACGTTTTTATCGGCAATACCGATCAGCGTATCCGAACCGGCCAGCATATAAATACCCGCGAAAAGCGTGTTGACGACCAGATACGCGAGCAAAAGCCAGCCAAAAAACGCGGGCCAAGTCATCGTAATCAGGCGATTATAGATATTGAGTCGATCCCAAAGACCGCTGTTGATTCGGGCAATGTTAAAGGTCCCATCCTGATTGACCAGTCTCGATTTCGAATCGGTTAGTTTCGTTCCAAAACCAAGGTCAGTCCGACGTTCTTCCTGTTCAACCAATTGGCTATCGGTCGGTGTATGTGTAAAAAGTTGTCGGTTCGATGAATTCATAACCACTACATTTGTTACGTAGCAAAGGCTCTAGTTCGCTAACAAAGTTATAGCAAATTTGTCGCGCACTTCATTGCATTCGTTAATCAATCCATTGCATGCATCCAGTTGAGATCGTAACCGGTTTACTTGGCGTAACAACATTATTGGCGGTAGTTGCCCGCCGACTCCGTCTCTCCTACCCGATTCTTCTAGTTATTGTAGGATTGCTCATCGGTTGGATTCCTGGTTTACCGCCGGTTATTTTATCGCCCGACGAAGTGTTTCTGGTTTTCTTACCACCACTGCTCTACGCGGCTGCCTGGCAAATTGACAACATCGAACTAAAGTTATATAGTCGCTCAGTATCGTTACTAGCCGTTGGACTGGTGTTATTTACTTCAACAGTTGTTGCGCTAGTTGCTTATGCCGTCATTCCTGGCTTTTCATTGGCGCAAGGTTATTTATTGGGTGCCATTATTGCTCCTCCCGATGCGGTAGCAGCCTCCTCAGTCATGCGCGGGTTGAATGTTCCAAAACGAATTACGACCGTATTGGAAGGAGAAAGTCTGGTCAATGATGCCACCAGTTTGATTATTTACCGATATGGGCTGATTGCTATTCTCACGAATCAGTTTGTGCTTTGGGAAGCAAGTCTCCAGTTTGTCGGAATTGCGGTAGCGAGTGTCGCCATTGGGTTAGCGATTGGCTGGATCATGGTTTATGTACATCGTATAATCAGCCGAGATAACGTAACCAGTACGGCTCTTACACTTTTGACGCCATACGGATCGTATCTTTTGGCCGAAAACTTTCACCTGTCGGGTGTGCTGGCAGTTGTGACCACCGGGCTTTTTTTATCGGCACGTACCTCTACCTTATTCTCCTATCATAGTCGTCTGCAAACCAATTCGGTTTGGGAAATTGTGGTCTTCCTGCTCAACGGACTGGTTTTTATTCTGATTGGCTTACAACTACCCATGATTGTTTCCAACCTGAATGGGTACACACTTCCACAAGCTGTTAATTATGGCTTATTGATCAGCCTCGTAGCCATTATTTGCCGATTGGCGTGGGTTTTTCCCGGTGCTTATCTGCCTCGCTGGCTAAGCGCAGGTATTCGTCAACGGGAGGTTAGGCCTACCTGGCAACAGATTGCTATTATTGGTTGGGCGGGGATGCGTGGAGTTGTATCACTGGCAGGTGCATTGGCGCTGCCTAATACCTTACGTGATGGCCAGCCATTTCCAGCCCGCGATCTCATTCTGTTTATTACGTTTATTGTTATCCTGATTACGCTGGTGTTGCAGGGGCTAACGCTTCCACTTCTAGTGGAAGGACTTAACGTACGAGAAGATATTGACGAGAAAAAAGAAGAACGTAAGCTACGGCGCAAAATGGCGCTACAGGTTATAACGCATCTAGAGGCTAATCACGCGGGCGGGTCGGTGCACGACGATGTATTGAACTACGTAAAAAACACATACGAACTACGTATCAACGAAATCAACGGCTTTTTACGAGGGTCCGATAACGCCCAACGCCCACCCGAACTTTATCAACAGGCCATCCAGCTTCAACTGGAATTGATCAACGTTGAGCGAACTGTTTTGACAGAGCAACGCCAAAGTACGTTGCTGGATGGAGAAATTCTCCGAAAAATCGAGCAGGAGCTAGACCTCGAAGCAGCACGACTTTCGCTAGCTCAACCTATGAGCTAAACAGATCCTCCAGCGTAAAAAAGCAGAAGTTATTGATTAATAAAGGATTAACATTTCATATAAAATAAATATAAGCTAGATTACCTATACAAGTATTGATCTTTAGGTAAATATACCTATATTTATACCCAGTTTGAAAAAACGATCTCCGTAACTACTTTGATAAAATAAATCATCTATGAGATTTCATCCAGGTATGATCAGCTTGGTTGTACCAGCTTTTAACGAAGAAGAAAATTTGCCCGTCTTGATCCATCGCCTTATGGCCGTTATGGAGCGATACGATTCCTACGAAATCCTGATTGTAGATGATGGTAGCTCAGACCAAACTCGATATGTACTACGACAACTGAGCCAGGAATATCCAGTAGTACGATTTATCTCTTTTTCACGGAATTTTGGTCATCAAATGGCTCTTCGGGCGGGTTACGATAACGCTCGGGGAGAAGCGGTTATTTGCCTTGATGCCGACCTTCAGCACCCACCCGAGCTAATCCCAACCTTGATCGACAAATGGCGTCAGGGCTTCGAAGTAGTTTATACCGTCCGGCAGGCCGACCCAAAACTTTCCTGGTTTAAGCGGACCACATCAAAGTATTTTTACCGAGTACTTCGCAGCGTTTCTAATCTGGAAATTGAAGATGGCGCAGCTGATTTCCGGTTACTGGATCGCAAGGTGGTCGATACGATCAAGCAATTCAAAGAGAATGATTTATTCCTGCGTGGGGCTATCTCCTGGGTTGGGTTCCGTCAGTGCCGCATACTTTACGAACCAGCCGCCCGCTATGCAGGACGTTCCAAGTACTCGTTCCGTAAAATGCTGAAACTGGCTGCCATGGGAATTACATCATTCTCGACCCGGCCGCTGTATTTATCGGTTATGCTCGGTTTTGGTATGTTTCTGTTTGCTACGCTATTCGGCATGGAAACGCTTTATGAGTATTTCTTTACGAACGCAACTGTATCTGGCTGGACGACTCTGGTGGTGCTGTTAGTGCTAATTGGTGGGGTCCAGTTTATTATGATCGGGATTATGGGCGTATATTTGGGGAAAACGTTCGTTGAAGTGAAAGGCCGACCGGCTTATATCATTGGCGATACGAGCGAGATCGAGGAGACTACAACCCCATGGCGATCCCCAATCGAGGAAGAAATATTTTATTCACCGTTGACGTAGAAGAATTTGATACTGCTGTTGAATTCGGCCACGACATTCCGTTGAGTGAACAAGTGGCCGTTTCAACGCGGGGTTTAACCTTATTAGCCGAACGCTTTGATCAGATAGGAGCTCGTACAACACTCTTCACAACGGCCAACTACGCGCTTCACGAGCAAAATCTAATTAAGCAATTAGCGCAGAAGCACGAAATTGCATCTCACGGCTACTTCCATACGACGTTCGAACCCGCTGATTTACTCAAATCCCGGTTAGCGCTGGAAGAATTACTAAAGCGTCCAATACTAGGTTTCCGTCGGGCGCGTATGGGCTATGTTGACCCAAATGACGTTCATCAAGCTGGTTATCAATACAATTCTTCGCTGCATCCAACCTGGCTTCCGGGCCGTTATAATCACTGGGGAGAACCGCGACATCCCTTTAAGGAATTAGGTGTGTGGCAAATTCCGGCTTCGGTTACGCCTACGCTTCGGCTGCCTTTGTTCTGGCTCAGCCTTAAAAACTTTCCGTTCGCTTATTACAAAGCACTTTGTCGGCACACACTTGAAGCGGATGGTTTTCTGAATCTATACGTGCATCCCTGGGAATTCACGGATTTGTCAGGATATGAAAAAATCCCGACATACGTACGCCGATACTCGCGCGACGAACTCCTCGATCGAGTGGAAAATTTGTTGCGCTATCTAAAACCGATGGGTGAGTTTAGCACAATGGGTGAGTTCACACAGCAATTGGCTTCTGGCGCTTCCTGAGCCTACAATCGTTCTAACCTGCTGATGATATCCTTTTTTAAAAAGCCAATTTTTAGCGATTACCGGTTTATTTTCGGCATTTACGCACTCGTCACCTTATTTGCCAGCACCCGAACGGTTATTCTCCTCGATTCCAATAATTACCGGATTTTCTATTATTCGCTTTATCATCTGATTGAGGGGGTAAGCCTCTATTCGGTTTATCCTGCTCAGTATGAAGATCATTTTCACTACGCGCCCACGTTTGCGGCTTTATTTTCACCCGTTTTTGCCCTGCCATTTCCGGTAGGATTATTTCTCTGGCATTTGTTGTTTGCGGCTGTCTGGATGCTGGCGATCCATAAGTTACCATTTACGCATCAGCAGAAAGTATTTATGTATTGGTTTGCCTTGCAGGAATTATTCACTTCACTCGTGAACAGCCAGACCAATCCGTTGATTGCCGCGATTCCGATTTTTGCCTTTTTGTGCTTCGAGAAACGACAACCGATCTGGGCTGCTTTTTTTATCGTTTTGGGTTTTAACATCAAGATATACAGCCTGGTAGCGGGTGCTTTATTTCTGCTTTATCCGCAAAAGATTCGGTTTTTAGCCGGTATAGCTCTCTGGGGAATTGTGCAGGGATTACTTCCCGTATTTTTCACATCACCCGCCAAATTGATATGGCAATACCAACTGTGGATCAATCAGTTATTGATTAAATCAGATCATGACAAATGGGCGAATACGTCAATTCACCGACTGATTCACGTATTTATTTCTCCCGATGTAGAAACGTCTGTAATTATTGGCTTAGGTGTGGTCGTGTTCTGCACCGTTTATATACATATAAAACGATTTGGAGAGCGGTCTTTTCGGATGTTGATGGTTGCTTCGATTTTAGTTTTTCAGGTCATTTTCAATCCGGTTTCGGAATCGCCAACCTACATTACAGCAGTTACAGGCGTACTCATCTGGTGGTTTTATTCTCCTCAAAACTGGTTCGATAAGGCACTTTTGATTAGCTGTTTTATCCTAACTGTACTGTCGCCCAGCGATTTTTTCCCGCATTTCCTTCGGTCGAAATTCGTCACACCGTATGGTCTGAAAGCCTTACCTTGCGTGCTTATCTGGTTCCGAATCATTTATCTTATGCATCGGCCAGAAAGTAAACCTGCGAGTATTGGCTCACCCCAGTTGACAACCTAAATTGTTCTTAGGTGTTTCATAGAAGTCTATCCGGCTTTAAAGAAATAATATACGATTCTCTAAATAAGTAAATCGAATGGCAGTAACATGGCTTGATTTCTGGCAGCAGGAAAACGAATTTGATCAATCGATGTCCGTAAATTATGCCTATTTTCTGGCTCGGGTCGAGAAGTATATCCCGTTATCACCAACGCAGACAGTGCTGGATATAGGATCTGGGCCTGGTAATCTGGAGGATGCCTGGTACGATCGGGTCAAAGAGATTCATGGGCTGGATATTTCCAAACGCTACAACGAAATCGCCCGCGTCAAACACGCGCAACATCCGACTATTTATTTCCACGATTTATCGGCTGATGACTATCTGAATTTCAGCCCGGTAGCCAATAAGCGATTCGATGTGATCATTGTGATGAGCGTGGTACAGTATTATCGGAACGCATCGGAAGTGGAGCAACTTCTGGCAGCTATCAAACAAGTCGCTGCTCCCGGTGCCAAAGCTATGATCTGCGATCTGATGGTTGGCGGCAGTGTCCTCAGAGATATTGGGAGTATGATTAGTCGTTCCCTCAAACAGGGACAATTACTGGATACGATTAAGCTCCTTTTCCGACTACGGTTTTCTTCTTATTACGCTGTGCGACAGGAAAATGGGTTTCTGATTTTACCGAAACAGGATTGGCTGAAAATTTGCCAGAAACTGGGATTAAATGCCCGGTTTATTGAGGAACCTCTAACGATGCAACAGGAACGACAGAACCTGTTTATTCAATTCTAAATACTAAGCAAACCTAGCTGAGGCTATTTCCAGTCTGTTTAAGCCCTGAATTCGCAGAAGGGGATTGGGGTTGGGGTATTAAATGAAGATAACGTCTTCAATGACATCACTTCCCATGTCTTTATTGACGAGTTGGATAAGCTTCTGCTTAGCATTGACCAGTTCGTTTCGTAAAGGAGCTGATCCAATTTCGATGTAGAGTTTTCGATCACGAACATACAGCCGGTTCGTGCGCGACGCGATGGCAGGGCCCATCATCTTACCCCAGAAGGCCTCCAGATAAGTTTCATTAAACCGTGTCTGGAGTTGATACGCCTTCAGTAATTGCCCAATAGCATCCTTAACGGTTGTAGTCCCGGCTACACGAGTAGCATTTTCGCGATTGTAACGGTAGGTTTGGTTCATACTGGGCGGATGTCTTATTACAAAAGTAAACAAGGAATCGACTTTATACATACCGATTCATTCGACTCGGCAAAAAAATAAGCGAACGGTAGAAAAACCCTTTCTCGTTTGGATTCACGCCATTTGGCTGTTATACTTGCGTTATCAAGTCAATGGCGAAGCGTCTAATTCATCACATCGGCGCGCGTTGATTTATAAAGAAGCGGGGAGAGATCAGGCTCTGCGAACCGCTGGCAACCTACCTCACGGCAAGGTGCTAACTCCTGCCTAAAACCATTTTAGGGCCTATAAATCGTTCACTCAAATGCACTACACTGGTCAATGTATGCCCCGTGGGGCCTACTAAGCAACCTCACCAACGACCACGAAAACTGGGAGAGTTTGTCGTGTATACCGCTTCGGTTTATCGTTTTCGGTATATAGTGAGCTAATGCAGCAACTTTTGCGCCAACTTACTATATACGAAACACCGTAAATCGTAATCCGTAAATCGTAAATTCTTTTTCCATTGGATCTGCATTATTTCGATTATAAATATTCGTTTACGCTCGAATCGGGCGAACGCTTGCCGGGCTTCCGACTAGCCTATACTACACGTGGCACCTTGAATGAAGATGGCTCGAATGTAGTGTGGGTATGCCATGCCCTAACCGGCAATGCTGATGCGGGCGACTGGTGGGGCGGTATGGTTGGATCAGGCAAATACTTCGATCCAGAACCACCGTCTGGAGAGGGGTATTTTGTGGTCTGTGCCAATGTATTAGGCTCGTGCTATGGATCTACTGGCCCCCTATCCGTCAATCCCACAACAGGAAAACCCTATTACCATGATTTCCCGATGGTTACGATTCGGGACATTGTAAATACGCTGGATTTACTCCGGCAGGAACTCGGTATCGAAAAAATCCATACGTGCATCGGAGGGTCAGTCGGTGGCGAACAGGCAATGGAATGGGCGATATTACATCCTAATCTCATCCAGAATCTGATTATTATTGCTGCTAGTGCAGTGGCATCGCCCTGGTGCATTGCCTTCAACGAAGCGCAGCGCATGGCTATCGAAGCCGATCCAACCTGGCGTGAAAAATACGACACTGCGGGAGTAGCCGGAATGAAAGCGGCCCGTGCTATGGCTATGATTTCGTATCGCAACTACGATACGTATGGGTTCACGCAGGCACTCGACAACAATGAACAATTGGATGACTACAAGGCCGCTGGTTATCAACGCTATCAGGGCGACAAACTAGCTGATCGGTTCAACGCCTTTACCTATTGGACACTCTCTAAAGTAATGGATTCCCACAATGTCGGCCGAAATCGGGGGAGTATTCTAAACGCATTGGCCCAGATTAAAGCGCATACGCTAGTTGTTGGTATCCGGTCGGATTATCTCTTTCCGCCTACTGAACAGCAATTTCTGGCTCGTCATATTCCCGAGGCTACCTACGAGGAAATTGATTCGTTATATGGTCATGATGGCTTTCTGATTGAATTCAGACCCTTGACCAATATGATTCGGAAATGGATGGCCAGCAAGGCCATGAATCCAGTAACTAATTTTGAGAATGTTGTGAGCCGACAGGTTAAATAGCTGCCTATGTTTTGGTATGAAGCCGAAGTTCAGCAATTAGAAACGAAACTCAAAACGTTGTCTCCTGCATCGGACAGGGTCGTTTTTTATGGCAGTTCCTCCATCCGACTCTGGGCAACATTAGCGCAGGATTTTCCGCAAATCAACACTGTTAATCTGGGTTTTGGTGGGTCTACGCTTGCTGCCTGTACCTGGTTTTTTGACCGGTTATTGATTCCCGCACAGCCTAAATCCATTGTTTTTTATGCGGGAGACAACGATTTGGGCGATGGGCGAAATCCTGAAGAAGTTTATCTTTTCTTTTGCGCTTTTGCCGAAAAAATGCACTGTCTTCTCCCTGCTTTACCCTTCTCATTTTTGTCTATTAAAATTAGTCCCGCTCGCTTGCATATCGTCGACCAGATTCGCTATACCAACCATATCATTGGCAAGCAGATCGAGAAAATTGAGCGTTGCCAATACATTGATACAACTACGCCTTTGCTAGGAACAAACGGCCAGCCACGTCGGGAATTCTTCGAAAATGATGGGCTACATTTGAGTCCAGCCGGATATCAGGCCTGGAAACAGACACTCCAACAGCAACGGCAGTTTTTTTAACGATTTTTTTACTTAAACCTCCACCATTTTCCCTTGTAGTAGTTGTATTTTCATGAATACTTAATACATACATAGAAAATGCACCGTGAGTATCATAAGTGGTTCAGTCCGAACCTGAACCGGGATATGGAATTACTCGTTTTTGGTCATGCAGGAGCACGGGTGTTGGTATTTCCAACCCGGCGGGGACGATTCTATGAGTATGAAAATCTTGGTCTGGTCAATGCGCTGGCCGATCGGATTGACAACGGTTGGCTACAATTATTTTGTGTGGATAGTGTCGATCGGGAGAGCATTTATAACCGTCACGCATCACCTTTCGACCGTATCCGACGACACGGGCACTATGAACAGTACATTCTAAATGAAGTCCTGACGTTTTCGCGTCTGAAAAATCCTCAGCCGTTTATGATTTCACACGGCTGCAGTTTGGGAGCTTATCATGCACTAAATATTGCCTTTCGCCATCCGCAGTGGTTTGGGAAAGTGGTGGCTTTCAGCGGGCGTTATAATTTATCCGAACCTGTAGCTGAATTCCGGGGACTATTCGATAATTATTACGATGATGAAATCTACTTCAATAGCCCCAATCATTTCCTCCCAAATCTCTCCGACAATACACAGCTTGACCATTTACGCCGAATGGAAATCGTAATGACCGTTGGAACGGATGACCCATTTATTCAGAGTAATCTAGCCCTGAGCGATACGCTATGGTCTAAAAACATTTCGCATGAGTTATACCTGTGGGATGGCCGGGCACATCAGGCAGACGATTGGTATAAAATGGCGCAGTTGTATATGTAATAACCTGGCTTTCAGGGCAACTTCTCCGCCAAGAATAAGTAAGGCGGGTGGAAGTGGTGTACAAAAATCTGCTCTTTACTATCCGGATATTTTGCGAAATAAGCGCTATCAGCTAGCAGCACAATTGTATTCCCGGTTCTGACGTAGTGATTGCTTTTATAATACTCGGGTGCTACGTAGCCGTTCAGATTTTTCTTTACCGTATTGGAAGCCAGTTTGCCTAGATATTTCTGGTAGTTTTTCTGTGCTTTCAACGATGGTTTACTCATGCTGTTATATACGTATTTCAGGACTATACGCTTCAACAATTTCTGCTTTTTGATCATAGCTGGCGCCCCAACAAACGGATTCGTCGGGTTGAAATCGTTCACAGTTTGTACGGAGAACGGCACTTCAGGCACCCAATCAGCAGAGTTGACAACGTTATACGCCCAACCCGCCTGCGTAGCCGCTTCATACTCATACGCAAAATGCAGATTCCCAGGTTTCGGACCAGCGCTGCAATACGTTTTAAACTGAATATCAGTAGGCAATCGACCTTGTTTCTGTAAATTACGAAGATGAGCTGTGAGCAAAAAAGCAATGGCCCCACCCTGGCTATGCCCCAGAATAATCATGTTTTTAGTGCCAGACCGGTAACTTGAGTCAATTTTAGGCAGCATATCTTTGGCTAAAAAAGCCGTACTCACCAACCAGCCGACATGCACAGCCGCCAACGGGCTAGATGCCAGTTCATACGTAAATTTCTCGGTATCGCTAAGTTGGAGTTCTCCTTTGGCTGGAACCATAGCGGCATAAAAATTAGCCAGCCAACTTACGCTGTTAGCCGTTGTTCCCCGAATGCTAATCACCGCAACCCCGTGATTATCCATCCATAAATCCCAGCGATTTTCCAACCCAATAATGGCAGATCGATAAATCGGCTTGAAGCGTTGGGGAGAAGGAAATGCACTAACATAAGTCGAATCGCCAAAGCGAGCCGAAACTTTCAATAGCTCGATGTATTCTGCCTTATTGAAGCCCGGTTTTAAGGCCTGACCGAATAGAATCGATGGTAGTATGACCAGGAAGAAAACGATGAGCTTTTTCATGGTTGAGGAATGGCTAGCGGAAAATTCCATTTTGCACAATATACTCCCAAAAATGACCGAAAAAGAGTTTGTTGAGTAGTATACAGACATCTTTTGACGGAACGGTTTACAAGGCCTTTACCAGCGCAATCACCAATTTTGCTGAATTCCGGGCGGCTGTCGGGTAAAATTTGTCGTAGGCAATATGTGCCTCAGCATCAGCGCGGTCGCTCAGGCTGCGGATAATGAGATGCGGCACCTGAATCTGATAGCAAACCTGAGCTACAGCAGCCCCTTCCATTTCGGTAGCATCTGCCCCAAAATCAGCTCGTAAACTTTTCACTTTATCGATTGAGGCAACAAATACGTCACCCGTCACAACGGTTCCGGTCATGACCTTCACAGGACGATCTGAAACTCCTCCTGATGCCAGCGGAATGCCTTCTAATGGCACCGTTTTAACCACAGTCTCAGCCAGTCGCATCAACGCTGAATCGGCAGGAAAATACAAGGGATTGAACTCTTTGGTAATCGCATTACGAGTCTGGCGAGTAAGCGTATTTTTAGCTGTAGTCGAACTGTAATCGTGGTGAGCAGTTTTGCCGGAAATGACAATATCGCCGGGCTGTAGTTCTGGATTAGTCCCCCCGGCAATGCCTGTAAAAAGGACCCGTTGCGGTCGAAAATGATCGAGCATCAGCGACGTAGTCATGGCGGCATTTACTTTACCAATCCCCGTTTCAGCCACAACAACCCGTTGATTCCCAATTCGGCCACAGGTAAATACCACGCCATCGACAATAACTGTCTTCGGCTTCCGGAGCGATTCTTTGACTAAGGCTACCTCAGCCCCGAAAGCCCCCAATAAACCGGTAATTGGCCTGGATTTATAGCGTTGAGCAACAACGGGCGCCGGAGAAAGAGCGAAAAAAAACACGGTAAAAGCGAATAGCTTCTTCATGGAATAAAAAAATCAATGGCTGTTTGTTAAAGCCAGCACGCAAAATGCATCAACAATCCATAGACTCAAGGGTACTTCATTCGTTTTTCCAGTCGCCACTTTGATAACTGTCCACGATAAGAATCCCCAAATCAATCCCTGCGTTATGGAATAGCTAAACGGAATAAGGACCAACGCCAGAAAAGCAGGTAGCGCATCACCCAAACTTCCCCAATTAATACGGGTGATGGGTTTCATCATGAAAGCTCCCACAAGGACAAGGGCGGGAGCCGTAGCAATGGCTGGAATTACCGACAATAAGGGCGATAGAAACAGAAAGGGCAGAAAACAGCAACCCGCCACAATAGCCGTTAATCCTGTCCGTCCACCTTGAGCAATACCCACTGCCGATTCAATATAAGCCGTTCCGGGACTGGTACCAAATAGGCCAGCCAGCGTCGTAGCAACGGCATCCGTTAATAAGGATCGATTCAACTGACGCGGATTGCCGTCGGCATCCTGCAAACCACCCGCTTCAGCAACGCCCACAAACGTAGACAGACTATCGAATAAATCGGTGAAGGCAAACGCAAAAATAACTGGCCACAACGACCACGACAGCGACCCGGCTAAATCCAGTTTTCCCAACAAAGAGAAATCGGGCGTTGCCAGAATTCCCTGAAAATTGACCAGCGTTTTCTGTCCGAAATTAACGGCCGACGCATCACCCCAGAATCGACCGATAGGCCAGGCAACCAATGTTGTCAGAACAATACCGATAATAATCGCCCCCGGCACATCACGAACGACTAAGACACTTGTCAATAATAATCCGAAAATAAATGTCAGTATAATGGGATCATTTAGGGGGGCAATACTTACCAGTGTAGCTGGATTTGCCACAATAAACCTGGCATTCTCGAAACCAATCAGCGTGATGAATAAGCCAATCCCTGCTGAAACGGCATATCGTATCGGATGTGGAATGGCTCGTACAATGGCTGAGCGAACGTTTAATACGGACATTAGCAAAAACAATACGCCCGCCCAAAAAACGGCTCCCAATGCCACTTCGGGACGGATTCCCAATCCTTTTACGGCGGTAAACGTAAAAAATGCATTCATACCCATGCCTGGTGCCACCACAATCGGGTTCCGAGCATACAAACCCATCATCAGACTGCAAAAAAACGACAGGAGTACAGTTGCCGTCAGAACCCCACTAAAGGGTAGCCCGGATTGGCTCAGAATAGCCGGGTTGACCACAATGATGTACATCGTGGCTAAAAAAGTCGAAATACCAGCTAAAATTTCTGTGCGTTGGGAAGTAGTAGTTGGTGAAGTAGTCAATCGTTCGAAGGTTGTAGTTTGAGAACTAAAGCTATTATAAAAAGACTTTTGTCATGCTCACGAAGAAAGCATGGCAAACTACCCATTTTATACTTGTCTTAAACGGTTACATAGCTTTAAACCTCAAACTACAAACTTTAAACAATAATCTCAAACCAAACTTCCAGCGGCCTCATCAACCCATACGCGCACGTTTTGCTGCGTTTGGACTAAACTGGCAGGTACTTGCTCGGTTACGGGCCCTGTCAGAACATCACGCAGAATAGACGCTTTTTTCGCTCCGCTAATCATCAGAATAACATCATGAGCACCTGCCAAATGACGAAGCCCCAGGGTAATACCCTGACTTAGTGCGGTCTCTGTTTTAAAATATTTCTGACCAACCGTTATGGTACTTTCAGCTAAGTCGCCCACATGACAGCCTAACGTAAAAGGCGTTCCAGGTTCATTCAGGCCAATATGTCCGTTCATCCCCATACCGACAAGTAATAAATCCAGCCCCCCTTTTGAATCAATTAAGGTATCAATTCGGGTACATTCAGCATCGAGATCGTCGGCTTTTGCATTGAATACATACATCTGTTCTGGGCGAAGATTCAGCGGGACAAACAAGTCGCGAAAGAGGTAGTACGAACAGCTCCCAAAATCTTCTGGACCAAAACCAACCCATTCATCTAACCCAACAAACGTACATTGGCTACTATCCACACGTCCTGCTTTTACCAAATCGACAAACCGATGATAGGTTTCGATGGGTGTATCGCCCGAAGCAATGCAAAGAACCGCGTCTGGCTTTTGACTAATAATTGCAGCCATATGCTCAGCTGCGCGTTGCGAAAGGGTAGCGTGGTCAGGAAATTTTTGAAGAATCATAAATATTTGAGTTGGGAAATACAGCGAACGAACCTGCGTAATCTTGCCAATCAGGCTCGATTACGCAGGTTCAATTTTTTCCGTCGGAATGAAAAATTATCGGGTTTGTCGGCTACAGCCGAAGGGGTTGGATCTGAAACTGGGTCGGGCAGGGCAGGCTCACCGTCTGGCCCCCGATTCACACGTTGTATATGTGGTTTTTGCTGAGTTCCACCCGACCGGTGAGCGGGTGGTCTGTAAAAGTCGCTTGTTGGCCGGAACGAACTTCTATAATCGCTGAAGGCTGCTGACTAAAAGCAAAATAGGCTTTCAGAAGGATTAGTATCAGTAGATAGCACCGAATTTTGTACATGGTGGAAAGATGGCGTAATTTTGCGATTCGTTTCATGAAGTTATGCAACTCAATAACCAGATTTATCAGATTCAGGGCGTCGATGTACTCACTATAGCGAACCAGTTCGGACTTCCGCTCTATGTATACGATGCAGACAAAATTACCGAAAAAATTGGCTTGCTTCGGTCTTCGTTTGCCGGAGTTAACCTGAAAATAAAATACGCTGCCAAGGCATTGACCAATATATCGATTCTAAAATTAATGCGCCAGCAGGGTGTAGAAATGGATTCGGTGTCGGTCAACGAAGCGCGGATGGGTATGCTGGCTGGTTTCGAAGCGGGTCAGATTATGTTTACGCCCAGCGGTGTTTCGTTCGAGGAAATTCGGGAAGCGATTGAACTTGGTTTACAACTGAATGTCGATAGTCTGTCCTTGCTGGAATGGGTTGGTCAGAATTATGGCAGCCAGGTTCCGGTTAGCATTCGTATCAACCCGCACATCAGCGAAGGCGGCAATATCAAAATTTCAACCGGCCACGCTGATTCTAAGTTTGGCATTTCGATTCTGCAACGGGACGAGATACGTAAACTGGTTGAAACCTACCAGATTTCGGTAACCGGATTACATATCCATACCGGATCAGATTTCAAAAATGCCAACGCCTTTTTGAAAGGAGCCGATGTTCTGTTCGATCTGGCCAGTGATTACCCGAATCTAACGTTTATTGATTTTGGCAGTGGCTTTAAAGTGGCCTACAAAGAAGGCGATCACATTACGGACATTGCCGAATTAGGCAACCAGGTATCAACAGCTTTCCAAAAGTTTTGCCAGCATTACGGTCGGGATCTGGAGCTTTGGTTTGAGCCCGGCAAATTTCTGGTCAGTGAAAGTGGGCATCTATTGGTTCGTACTAACCTTGTTAAAGAAAATCCAACACGTACGTTCGTCGCTGTTGATTCAGGGTTGAATCATTTGATTCGCCCGATGATGTACGATGCGTATCACGACATCAAAAACATCTCGAACCCAGCCGGATCGCCAAAAACATACAATGTCGTAGGCTACATTTGCGAAACGGATACCTTCGCTACAGATCGTGTCCTGCCGGACGTACGGCCGGGGGATGTACTGTCGTTCGAGAATGCGGGAGCGTATGGATTTAGCATGTCGTCAAACTACAACGCCCGCGTACGACCAGCCGAAGTACTTGTTTATGAAGGCAGCCCTTATTTAATCCGCCAGCGCGAAACCTTCGAGGATTTGCTGCGTGGTCAGGTTGATATTCCAGTATTAAATTCAGAAGTAATTGAGCAATAAAACTAGTTCGGCGTTTCTGTAAACATCGAACTACAAACTAGTAACACACAATGGGAAGAGCGTTTGAATACCGGAAAGCGCGCAAAATGAAACGGTGGGGTCAGATGGCCAAGACCTTTACCCGCATCGGCAAAGACATCGTTATGGCGGTAAAAAGTGGTGGCCCTGACCCTGATTCCAATGGTCGGCTTCGGGCTATCATTCAGAACGCCAAAGCTGCGAACATGCCTAAAGAAAATGTCGAGCGTGCCATCAAAAAAGCTTCATCGAAAGATCAGGAGGATTATAAAGAAATCGTCTACGAAGCCTATGCACCACATGGCATTGCGCTGGTCATTGAAACGGCGACCGACAATCACAACCGTACCGTAGCGAACGTTCGCAGCTATCTGAACAAATTGGGTGGCAGCCTTGGTACGCAGGGAATGCTCGATTTTATGTTCGATCGCAAATCTGTTTTCCGTATTCCAGCGGAAGGTATCGATCAGGAAGAACTGGAATTAGAACTTATTGATTACGGCGGAGATGAAATCGAACTTGATGACGAAGCCAATCAGTTTGTCATTTACGGCGAGTTCACTGCTTTCGGCAGCATTCAGAAATTCCTGGAAGAAAAAGGCTATGAAATTAAGCAGGCTGAATTTGAGCGTATTCCAAACGACTATAAAGAGCTGAACGACGAAGAAGCTGCTGATGTTGAGAAGCTGATTGAACGCATCGAAGAAGACGATGATGTACAAATGGTCTACCACAATATGAGATAATTGAGATTACTTAGAGTCAATAAAAAATGCGGAAAGAAACTGAGTTTCTTTCCGCATTTTTTATTGACTCTGGCTATGAATTATAAATTTCCTTCTCTTAGTATTTGGACCCAGCCCTTCAGGGTCTGGGCAGGAGCATTCTTCTCCAGCAGGGCATAGTGAACCACCGCCTGATAATAGTATAACCCCGTC
>NZ_BAAHBD010000040.1:0-536 GCF_054776975.1 Spirosoma harenae
AGTTGTTGTCCGTTACGAACATCGGGCGTCGCCAGTGGATAAGCATTGCCTGCTGAATCCTGGGTCATACCCCGGTAGGCAATCAGACACAGCCCAACGTTATTAGGCCGTTTTCCTTCTTTGCTCAAATAACGGGATGACAGCTTATAGTTGGCATCGAGGGTATTTCCCGGCTGGCGAACGGTTGGAATAAGCCAAAACGCCCCATCACTCAGGCCCGACGGCTGATAGGCAAGTTGCATACTGCCCACCTGGAGGGAAATTAAGGTTTGTCCACCGCCAACCACTTCACTCTCCGGATCGATTGGATTTCCGGTGGAATCTTTGTTCAGCTCATCGCTGGAATCCAAATATTGATTCACGGTATAGCCCGTGGCATTTGGATAAGCCGTACTGTAATCTCCCGCCTGGAACGGAGTCAAATCAATCGCTGGTCCAGCCGCAATGGCTGCCGTAAACTGAGTAATGTAACATACCCGGCTGTTGGCATTGTAGGTAAAAGCTAGACCAAACCGACCTTTAATGGCCTTTAGAAA
>NZ_BAAHBD010000041.1:0-8751 GCF_054776975.1 Spirosoma harenae
GCGTATTTGACGAGTCTGGGGGCAATTGATACGATCACCACCTACGGCAAAGGCAGCGGGGAGCTGTCCATCTTTTCAGAGCAGGCCGAACGCTATTTGCCTTCTCCCTACGAGCTATCCCATGGTCAGTTTGTCGAGTACAACCTATCCACTCAACAACAAGTGGATGTGGCGACGGGCTTCTGGCCACAATCAGTCTTAAAAACCTGGACAGACTTTTACCGATCACCCCAAAAGTATAGACTCACTCAGGAGGGTGCTCTGCCCGTTGGTCTGGTTTCTAAATCCCTTAAGGAAGCCACGGACGGTGATACGCTGTTCGCTCACAAATGGACCTACGTCTATTTGTTTAAAGACGATTTCTACACGGGGGAAACCGATGATCTGGGCGATGGTCCCATTCCACACAACTTCAAAATGGTGGGCGGTGGGAATCTGACGATTACCCAGCCTACCCTTACCCGCAACATCGATGATACCATTCCGGATGAGGTTCGGGGCATAACACCTCAGCGAATGGGACTTTGGGATGCCGCTGGCAATCGTCCGAACCCGTTAACACTGGGCTTTCTGGATCAGTCGGCTGGAAATCAGCTGTACCGACGTAAAGATCAACTCGTCGATTACATACAGGATCTCGCCAACAAACCCACCGGCGCTGATCTGCTGGAGGCCATTGGGGCGCTGGCTCCCTGGCTACTGGCCAGTCCGGGCCGACCTGTCTTCGCCGGTCGCTACTCGACGTTCAACACGCAATTCTCTGACGCTTTCGACACCTAATGGCCGAATCAAAACGATATTATCACCATTACATTCCGGGCGTTATCAGTAAGCTCTGGGAATGGCCCCTCAATACGCTGGGGCGCTACGCCAGCCCGTATCTGGCCAATCTGCTGTTTCTGGTTACGCCCAACAAGGTGCTCTTTGACACCATTCCGGACGGAGGTAGCAATATTCTAAATGCGCCCATTGACGATCTACAGCAGGTTACCGATCAGGGTAATTACACGACCGATTTTCTGATTTCAGAACAGGGTTATACCATGCCCCAATACCCCCAGGCAGAGGGCGAGATTGTTGGCATTATGGTCGTTAAGCAGCGCGATCTAGTCTACTACAATCAGGGTAGTATTACCGTGCATCGGGGGGAATTCATCACCCTGGATGACCTGGTTCAACGCATTGCACAATATCCGGTTCCCCAAAACCCACCCGTCATCACCTTCACCATTATCGGTCATCAGGTCGAGTGGCCGAATTTGATCGCCATCGATTTCGAGCAGACGTTCTCCGATCCGGTTCTTAACAACGGGGCCGGTTTTTGGGATTTAAACATCTATATCCGCTCCACGGTCAATATTGCCGAAACGCGCTCGCTTCAGAGTGATGAGCCGTATACCGAAGAAGTCGGAGTAACGGGTAATTACGGAGGGGCTGGCTATTCTCGCAAGGCTGGCTATTCGAATGTCCCTCCGGGCTACTTGGTTCGTTTCGAATACCGCTATATGGGTCAGTCGCAGTTGCTGTTTGCAATGGACTATGAGGTACCCAACAATGCGGTCGCTCGGCATACCGTCTACTCGGCGGATGTAACGGGCTCTCGTACACGTCTCCAGCTTCAGAAAAAAACCACTCCAGGCGATGGCAGTGCGGCCATCAACCAGACGGTGTACCTGCTCCGGACACCAGGTGAGACGTGCTCGCTCGACGATGCCTACTTCAATAATCTGGATCAGACCGCGAAGCTCTCCCAAACCACCAGCATCGAGCCAGTAGCTACCCAAAATAAGCACTGGCAAAACCGCGATTGTGATGGCTCCAGCGATGGAACGTATACGCTGAGCGGTGATCCAATGATCACTGGCGGTGATGACGATAATTCAGGAACCCCCAATACCCCTCCCGTAGCTCCCTAACATGAAAACGATTCTCTTATTCTGGCTTTCCCTCTGTGCGCTACCCGCTTTCGCACAACCCTTAGAAACGGTCACCCTGTCGAGCACTGGCGTAAAGAAAGTAGTGCGTCGGGATACCTTAATTTATCCCCGAAATCCGGCTGGCAACTCGGCCTTTTTGCAGGCAGTCAATACGGGTACACTAGTCACCAAACCCCTGCCCTCGGAAGGGTCGATTGTTGGTCGCTACTCGTATAGCTTTTTTGATTCCCGGAAAGACTGGCTGAATCACAATGTGGTTAGCTCAGTAGCGCCCGTGCTGGCCGATGGGCCTCGTACCGTGCCCCGGCTGACGGGTAATTACTACTCGTTTGCTCCCCAAACGGCGCTGAATACGATTTCCTGGAACCGCTTTCCGCAGTTCAATGCGCATAGCTCGAAGGTCATCATCTATCCGGGTGGACTCTACTCGAACACAAGTGATAACGGCTTTTTGAGTAGAGGCTGGACGCACGTGGCCGAATCCGCTAAATGGGACGTTGATCAACCCTATCCAACGCAGTACCGACGGGCTTTAGAGATGGCTAATTACCAGGCCGCCTACAATGCCGCGCAGAGTCTGGATAGTGGTGATCCTCGTAAACAGCAGCTTTTAGATTGGGCAGGGCCGCTCCCTGCGTTTGAAGGCACGCACGTACTGATCAGCAACGAAGAGGCCGCTAAACTCTATGCCCAATACTGGTACAACACCTTTAAACAAGCCGATTGGGCGGGTGCTGGAGTCGATTACTTCTCCGTCAATCATGAGGTGTATTCCGAGCGATCAGGCACTGGCTTAACTGCCTACCAGCAGTGGTATCGCCAAGTGGGCTGGATCACCAAAGAGATTAACCGATTAGCCGCACTGGAAGGCAAATTCATGCCCTCTGGTTTAACCGATCACGGCAATCTGGCCCACCCGGCTCCCTACTTTTTTGAGGGCTTCAATGCGACCATTGGCCTGCCTGAATACTACGAAGTCGATAAAATACAGGAGCCGTTTCGGGGTTCTTCTCAATCAGCTCCGATGGGTGCGCCCTCGGATCTGGGGGCTATGGTGCGGGATGGCAAAGCCTTTACGGGCGTTGGCTCCTACGTGCAGCACACCTTCGATGATCATTCGCTGTACAAGAAAAATTCCAATGGCTCCTACAAACTTGATTCACTGGGTGGGCTGATCTGGAATGACAGCGTGCGCACGGCCACTATCACGGGCCAGTCAGCCGTGATTTACAATCAGGATGCCTTTCAATCGCAGCTGAAGTTTTACGGGATGTACGCCCGGTTTTGCGCCAATCAGTACTTCCGGGCTGGAGGGGTTCATTTGCCCAGGTCAGACATCCGTCAGCCGGGTTTTGAGAACGTTCGCTTCTCCTCTCAGTTTCGTCTCGATACTGAGGTCACCAGTGGCATGAGTCCGGAATCAACCGGCCTCACCGAAGAGCAATTTGCGACGCTCAACAGTCGTCCGTTGAATCCGGACTGGACGGAAGGTCATGCCATTGCAATGTATCTGTTCACCGACTACATCCGGGGCTGGATGGAGACCCAGCCGAAGTCTGCGTTGGGTAGTAACAACGGCGGTAAAAGCCGGGCTAGTGCCGAAATCTACACCAAAGGCTTCCACCGGGCATCGCAGCTGAACTGGATCTTTAGCACGCCCTGGACGCTGATTCAGCCTAAATTCTGGATCTTCAAACAAGGCATTACGTCGGGGCCGGATGCCGATGAGCAGTTCTATCGTAAGCCCATTTTAGTGGGTGGACTGGCTACCAAAGACGGTAAGCCCACCATCTGGATCAATGGCTGGTGGCCCTCGCAGGACGTCAATAAATACACCGATGTGGTGATCTGGATCGATAAAGGCGCTGGCCAGAAATCACCGGGTTACCGCATCCGATTAAAAGGGCGTAAACCGTTTCTGGAGTATTGGCAGCTGCCCGACGCAATGGCTGGCGCTCAGCCCAAGGATGTGTATTTTCAGTTTCGTACACTCCTGGGTGAACTGGTCACCTGGCGGGGTGATTACCGGGAAGCCAAAATCACCAGCCATCCCACGCCACCCACTGTTGTCGAGTCAGAACTCAACGGGGGTACCGTTACCGATCCGGGCAGTCAAACGACATCCGCTCCCAGCTGGATTGCTGGCATGCGCTATACGTATAACCCACCCCTGTTGACGTTTGAAGGGGCTGGCCAGATTGGTCAGATCAAATTCGAACGTCAGGATGGTACCACGTTCTGGACCACCAATCCCGACAACGTAACGGTCAACTCAGGGACGTTTTACAGCCCTGGGCCACTCGATGGTCAAAGTCCGTACGATAAGCAGTGGAAACTCTATTGGCATGCTGCTTATCCAATTGTGGCCACGCTCCAGCAGGCTGGCACGAGTGCGACGTATTCCTATACGGTTACGCCGGTTTCGGGAGCGAACCGGGTGATTCTAACGGGAGGCACCTCCGTGACGGTCACTGATCCGGGTTCGGGTGGGGGTACGGTCACGATGGGCACTCCCCTCGCTGGAGCGTTCGACTATCACGAATTTTCACCCAGTTCGATTCCAAGTTCCTACTCGATTGGGCAGAGTAATGGGCAGGCCAAACTAGTGCTGAACTTAAAAGAAGGGTATGGTACCAGCAATGGCCTGGCGGGGGGCATTCAGTCGCTGATCGATCTATCGACCGGCATAAACGTCGTCTCTAATCCGATGTTTAAAGCCGGTCAGTGCGATGACTGTGGTCATCCCATACCTTCGTTTGATCTTGGATCAGGCCTTACACCCGTTGGGTACCGTGGACCAGCGCCCTGGTCGTTTCTGCCCGATGTGCGACCTGACCTGCCAGGCTTGCAGAATATTGGCGATAATTTCCTGGAAATGGGCTCCAGTCACGGGGCTAGTTCGCATCTGGAGGCACTGGGCACGGGCACGATTAACGGCTCATCCGCCCTTTTTACTAAGGTCGATGCCGCTCAGTGGGATGGAGATACCCAGTCGGATAACTTAGGTTTACGCTTAGGGGACAAGATTAAATCCTGGCGTGCACTGGAGGGAAACGTACTCAAATTCTGGCACGAATTCAGCCTCAATCGTACCTCGGCCAATGGGGGCGATAACTGGCAGGATAGTCCCATTCAGCAGGAGACACCGGCTTTATACGCCAATGGGCTGTTAGGCACCACCGTGTTTTATGATGGGGATGCTCCCTACACCAATTCCCCAACCCGTCAACTGGACGGCTCGAACTGGCCCGACGACTCCGGCTTTCGGCCCGGCGAATGGTTTTTGACCGAACCCTGGATTGCGGTGATCGACCCAGCCACGGGTAAAGGGGCGGGTTTGATCTTCGAAACGCCCATCACCAACATTGGTCAGTTCAATGGCCGCTACAACGTAGCGGACGGCACTGGTTTTGGGCGAAATTACATCAGTTGGCAGCCCAAAATGATCCTGGATCGGAACATCACCTGGAGATTCTCAGGGCTGACCGTATTGGGTACAGTGGATCAAATCCGGGCGAAAGCCTACGAATACACGCAAAGCCGGTATCAGTCCACGCCCGAGTATCGATTTAACCAGAGCGGTCGTCAGCTGTGGAGCATGAGTAAGTGCCTTGATCCGGGCTATCAGACGAGCCGAACATCGTGGCCCGTGACGTTTAAATCCTCGGAATCGTCGATCATTTCGCCAGCGGGGGCCTGGCAAGGGTCGAATAAGCATGTGTATGTGAAGTATCGCTACACCGCTTACAATCGATCCAACCCAACGCTGAAACTGTGCTGGCGCAGAGCCAGGCAGGCGAACTTCCCCTCCAACGAAAGCTGGTTTTTAACCAAATATCCGGATGGGGCGGGTTACGGAGACCAATACCAACTCCCCCTCACCCTGATTGCTGACGGTCAGTGGCACATTGCCCACTTTGATCTAAGTAGCAAACCGGAGTGGAAACAGATCATCAACGAATTCTACTTCAGCGTCGATGGCAGTGCGGCCATTAACGAAACCATCGACATCGAATGGGTCAGTGCCTCTTCCAATGGTCCAGCTAATTAATCAATCAATCACCTACGTAACAACCATGAAAAAGATTCTCATCCTTGGATTCCTGTTTCTTGCCAGCCTGACGAGTGCGCAGGCCCAGACCGCACCCCTGTCCACGACCGCACTCAAAGCCTTAATTACCAAAAAACTCACGCCCATCGGCCTGCGAAAGATTACGCCCGACTCCATCATTCAGGTGAACAACGCCCTGGCCGATGCGATTGGGGTAAGGCCGCTCACCCTGGCCACGGTGGCTAGTTTGTCGCTGACACCTGGTCAGGCGGGCCAATCGGTGATTGTCAATCATCCCACTCAGGGCGGTACGTTTACCTGGTACGCGGCAGGGGCTGGCTATTCGGTGGATAATGGCGTAGTGTTTCCAGCGCCTAACAATACGTTTTGGGTACGGCAGTACGTTGGACCCACCAATGCCGGCTGGTTCGATCTGACGGGCAGCGTGGCGATACTATCCACCATTATCGACAAATACCCTAATCTTCAGCTGGCACCCATTACCTACACCGGTCCGCTGTCGGTAACCGCCAGTGGCGTCCGGATTCAGGGATCAAAGGCGTATTGGAATGGCACGACGGTGACCGGGGGAACCATTCTCAACGGCTCCATTACGGTGTATGGCAACAAAAACGAAATTAGTCAACTGGGCATCACGAATGCCTCTGGAAACGGCGTGGTTATCCGGGATAATGCCTCCGACAACAAAGTTGAAAACGTCATTTTCGCGGTTCAGAATCACGGGGTTCTGATGGAGCAGTTTGGCGGCACGGCGAAGGGGAATGTGATAAAAAGCTGCGATGCCTACGGGGGTATTCACGGCTTTGTCAGTAAATCAGCCAACGCTGTATTCACCGATTGCCGGTCATTTTCGGCCTCGGTCGATGGATTTGCGCTGGTATCAGATAACATAACCGGAACCGCGTATCCGTCGATCTGTATCAACAACAAACTAATCAATTGCGAGGCTTATTCGGGCAACAGTGGGATTGTGATTTACTCGCGGGATTATTCCTCGACCACCAACACCAATAATATTCAGCTGACCAGTCTGGCCATCATCGGCGGTACGATTGATGGCATGAGTGCGTATGGGATTCGGGTGGGTGACGAGGCAACCGGCGTGCCGGGGGGTAATACCTGGAACGATGTGCGCAACATTACCATCAACTCCGTCAGCATCAACAACGTCACGACCCAGGCCATTAAGTACCTTCGTTCGAACGGCGTTGTGACTATTGGCAGTCAGTTCACCAGCAATCCGGATAAGTCCAGCACTGTAGCCAAGAACCTGACCTTTCTGGCCAATGCGGGGACGAATTTTAGCATGGGCAACCTGGTCTATAACACCGTTCTGACCCTCAACAGTACTAGTCCTAGTGTTGATTTTGGTGATACCTACTACGAGACGCAAAACACGGTATCGACCGTCATTTCGGCCATAACTGGGGGCAAAGTGGGTAAAGTGGTCTGGATCTACATCAATGATGATTACACGGTATTTTCTCAGTCTTCGACGCTCGATATTCGCCGGTTTGTTGGCGGCAAAGGCTCGATTCTGGTCCTGAAGTACAACGATGCAGGCAATAAATGGGTAGAATTATTCTCCACAACTGTGCGCATTCGTCAGTTCTGGCCCTATCAATCTTCGCTGTCGCTGGACTACCGATTCGGTCGCTTCATGCAAACCTATCTCACGGGCGACGTGGCCAGTCTGGTGTTTACCAACTTACCACGCGATGGCGAGCCGTTTGAGTTATTGATCCACGGCTCGGGTACCCGAACGATTGGCGGTTGGGATTCGCGCATCATCTGGTTTGATGGCAAGCCTCCGGTGTTGCTGGCAGCGAGTCAGATTCTGATCCTTCGATTCATGTACGAAGGGACCAACATTTACTGCATCAGTAAACAGGGGGATGCCATCCGGGGAGCGGTTCAGTGGACGCCAGGCACGATTACGAACGGTACGACGGCCACTACCTCCTTCACGCTGGCAGGCGCACGCGTAGGTTACTTTCAGAATGCGACGTTCTTAGGCGATTTGCAGGGGTGTAAGACCTGGGCCAGAGTTACCGCAGACAATACAGTGAGTGTCTACATCGAGAACACGACCGGCTCGGATAAGACAATCGGCAATAACTTCTCGACCGTCGAACTAAGACCTTCCAACTAAGAGTATGCCTCGCCCCATTTCTGATCAGGTCAGCCGGATCACCCTGGAGTTCTACGTCGGCAATTCGCTGACGTATTACCTGCTGCTGGCCGACGAGATCACCACGCCGGAACTGACTACCAGTCGACTGTACAGCGCACCGGGCGGACGACTGATGCCCCCTTCCTGGCAGCCGGTGGTCAGTTTCACCGGGCAAATTGTCACCATTGCCCATCCCCCAATCCAGGAAAAGTTTTCCGGCTACCATCAGGTCAAGCTGGGCGAGCGGGTCATTTTAGCGGGGGATGTCGTGGCTGGCTATGGAACGGTCGCCAGGCCCAAAGCCCGAACGCTTCCTTATTCGATGTTCAGTGGCACCGTCTTCAGCGGTGATTTCCCGGTAACGACCGGCGAAATGATCCCGATTTATTTGGGAGAAATAGCCCAGCTAAATGTCAGTGTTCTCACTTAGTCAAATAGATACCCTTCCCGCCCTGAGCAAGCGGGAAGGTTTTTCCCAAGTGCATTACTTAACCTAAACTAAACACAATGGTACTCACAAGACCCGGCAACAAACGGCGCATCGCTGCCCACATATTGCCGCATTTTCC
>NZ_BAAHBD010000042.1:0-8368 GCF_054776975.1 Spirosoma harenae
ATATACTGGTTGTTGAGGAGTTTGCTACGCCCATCCCTGATTTCTTCAGCGGAGCGGTGCTGATTAACCTGACCCGGTCGGATAGCAATCTGCCCGGTACGCTTTACAACGATTGGCCTTGCGCCAAATTTCAAAAGGCTTCCTGGGAGGAGCTGCTCTCGATTGCTGACATTCTAATTTCTAAACCCTAATGGATCAACCAAGTCCGGACGAACTGGAGCGCCAGGTGCGTGAATTTGAAAATAGCTGGTTTCGATTTACCGGTCAACAGTTCATCAAGTTGCCGGAGACGAAGCTCTGCCTGGACTATGATATTGCCCAAGAGAAAATTCTTTCCACGTTCCGCATTCCTGACACGCAACTATTCGTAGTTGCCCGGTTTCGAGGCATTAAGACATTACCCACCATTGACTCATGAAAATAGGCTACGCACGGGTTTCAACCCAAGATCAGAATCTATCCCTTCAGCTGGATGATCTGAAAGCCGCCGGCTGCGAGAAGATCTTTCAGGAAAAAGCCAGTGGCGCCAAAGCCGACCGGCCGGAACTAACCAAGCTCCTCGAGCACGTGCGCCAAGGGGACACCATTGTCATCTGGAAACTCGACCGATTGGGTAGGTCCGTTTCTAACCTGGTGGAATTGGTGGAACGATGGAAAGGTCAGGGCGTCGGCCTGATCAGCTTGAATGATCCAATTGATACGACTACCGCCCAGGGCGTCCTGATTTTCCAGATCTTTTGCTCATTAGCGGAATACGAACGGGCGCTGATCCGGGAACGCACGCAGGCAGGCCTGGCCTCCGCGCGCAGGCGTGGCCAGAAACTAGGGCGTCCCGAGGGGCTGTCCAAAGATGCGGAAAACAAAAGCTGGATCGCTTTGGGACTCTACAACGAAAAGAAACTCTCGACTCGGGAGATTGCCAGACAACTGGGCATTTCCAAGTCTACTTTGTATGTGTATCTAAAATATAGGGGCATTCAAACGGGGGAGCCGAAACATGGATAAGCCGGATTTATCACCCACTGAAAAAGTCGAATGGGCAAAAGTCCATTTACGGCAGGCGATGGACGCTCAGGCCACTAATCCCTCCGCGTTTAACAAAGGGGAGGAGGACTATTGGCGCGTTTTGTATAATGGGTACGTGGAGGAACTTCGAGATTTGCAGCAACGACTCTACACTATATTGCGCCAAAATGGACAGATAAAGGACTGATAGAACATGATGAACTCCGTAACCGTACCTAGATCTCAATACAATACCTGGTTAAAAGTGCTCTATAACCAGGAGTCTTTGCAACCCCGGTTGTGGTTTATTGTGACCGAGTTTCCGCGTACAATCATCACCCACGCTACAGCAATTCCGGAGGGGAACTGGCCAAGATCAAAGACAATTTATTTTCAATGGACAGGTAGGGGATACCGCTGCTCTGAGCGGTTGACAATTGTCGATGATATGCCCTGCCCAGCCTTACCCAACCATCTGCAGTCGGCCATTACGAATGGCTATAAAGCCATTCAGCAGTTAACTCAGGAGTTAAATCAAAAGCCCGTTACGGCTAATGACGTGATAAAAGCTGCTCTGGCCGAATTACAGAAACGCCATCCTTCCAACTAAACATGACCCCAAACGATTCCACTGCAGCCCAAGCTGACCTACCGCTCCCTGATTCGAAGCGCATGTTAAACTGGATGACGCCGGAGGAATGCCATACCCTGTTTAGCTTGGCGTTTGGCATAAAACCCTCGCCATCTGAAATCGAAACGTTCGTCGATCCGGGCCGCATTACCATCCGCTGGCGCTCTTTGTGTATGCACCTGAATCACGACGGCTCCATTATGGCCGAAGACAAGCCGAGTCTCAGCCGGGGAACCAGTGTGTATTTCAACGCCAAAAAGGTGGTGGCGCAGCTGGAGGCTTGGGGGATTCGGTTTGGCGAGTGAGTTATAAATGATATTTATTTAACCATTATAGAATCTTTCATGCCATACCCTACACTTACACTTGGAGCGATAGCCTATTCAGGAATTGATAAACCTAAAGCATTTGTTGATGCAATATCTTTTCATAGAAAAAGTGAAATAAAGCTAACTGATAATCAAATAGTGGTTTTTGTTGGGCCTAATAATGTAGGAAAGAGTATTGCTTTACGAGAAATTTATAATCATGTAGGCCAGCTTAGCCCAAATAAAATAGTTCGCGCTATTTCCTTAGTAAAAAAAGGTACTGATGGAGATCTTGAAAAATACGTGAAATCCAAGTATAAGTATTCTAATCAGTATCCAGCCTCTATTGAACTACCAGACGGTGCCTTGTTTAATAATGATGTATTAAAAACCGATTGGGTAGGGAGTCCAGGTTCTCTGAAAGGACTGGCGTCTATTTTTACATTGTTTTTATCAACAGAGGAACGCTTACTAATATCTAAAACAGCTGAAAGTATTCCTTTGTTGACAGCCAATCCTTCCCATCCATCTCATCATATTCTACTAGATGATAAGCTCGAAAAAACCTTTAGTGAGTATTTTAAGCGTGCATTTAATCTTGAGTTAATTGTCAATAGAGGGGCTGGACAAACAGTACCATTACATGTTGGAACTTCACCTGAATTTCAACCCGGAGAAGATAGGGTTTCTAAATCTTACCTAGAACGATTAAGCAAATTGCCAATCTTGGAACAGCAAGGAGATGGAATAAGAAGTTTTGTAGGTGTATTTCTTTCCGCTTTCGTTTCAGATCAGACTATGCTTTTTATTGATGAGCCAGAGGCATTCCTGCATCCGCCACAGGCCTTGATTATGGGTCAGATGCTGGCTAATGATCTCCCACCTGACAAGCAACTATTTCTTTCAACGCATAGTGAGGATTTATTAAAGGGTCTCATAGATAAAAATTCCGATCGAGTTAAGGTTATACGGATAAACCGGCAAGGTGATAAGAATGATTTTAATGAGTTAGATAGTGACAGTATTAAAACGCTATGGGCAGATCCGTTACTTAAATACTCAAATATTTTAAGTGGGCTGTTCCATTCTAAAGTAATAGTATGTGAAAGCGATGGTGATTGTCGATTCTTTGCCGCAATGATTGACGCTGTAACCGAAAAGGAAAATTTGAACAAGCAAGATATTCTGTTTGTGCATTGTGGAGGCAAGCATCGAATTCCAACGGTTGTCAATGCACTTGTAAAGGTGGGCGTCAAGGTTTGCGTGGTGGCTGATTTCGATGTTTTTAGAGAAAAAAGCCCACTAAAAGATATTTATGAAGGGCTTGGGGGCGACTGGAAAGATATTGAAGAAAAGTGGAAACGAATAAAAGCAGCTATTGAGGAAAAAAAGCCACCCTTGGAAACTGATGAAATAAGAAATAAAATTACCCAGATACTTCAACAGGTTAATGATCCAGTATTTCCGCAACATAGCGTAATAGAGATAAAGAAGCTACTCAACAAAGCGAGTGCATGGTCACAGGCAAAAGAACAGGGTAAAAGTTATGTGCCGGCTGGAAATTCTACTAAATACTTTAATGAAATAATAGATCAACTAAAAGCAAAACGGATCAATGTTATTGAAATTGGAGAATTAGAGTGCTTTTACAGGCCAATCGGTAATCACGGCCCTAAGTGGGTTAATGAAGTTTTACAGAAAGATCTACAAAATGATTATGAACTGAACTATGCACGACAATTTGTAAAAGAATTAGTGGATCAATAAAGGAGCTTGGTCAATCTGGCTAAGCCCCTTTATTGATCCACTAAATTTGCTGACACCACTCTTATTGGTAACGCCTAAAACGGGCGTCAATCACTATCCGGCCTACCTCTACAGGGAATTGCTCGCGCGAATTTGCTGCACTTCTTTCTGATAATGCTCAAAGAGCCGGTAATCAAAGACAATCGACCGATTCGCGTATTTATCCATCAGTTCATTGTTGCGCTGCAGCTGCTGCAGGATGGCCATCCCCATTTCATGCGACATGCCAGAAGGCAAAGCCGCCTGCGGAGTGGGAGGGGGTAAAGCGGGTGTGCCTCCAGCAATCCCCGATTGGAGCAAGCCATAATTCCCTGACTTTTGGGCGACGTCCATGATCCGGGCGAAATTGGCTACGACTGGATTTTGCAGGGCTCTATTCGATATCACGAATTCACGGCCTTTTTCACTCGCAATGAACTGCCTTCTTCCCATTTGAAACAAAGTAGGAAACTCAACCCATCCGGAAGGGCCCATCACACCAGGATGCACATCGCCCGAACCAGTAAATCCGCCCTGAGCAAATTGCGGAACATTGTAATTAGCGGAAGCAATTTTACCCAGAACCGTTCCGTAGGTGGCCGTCGCCATCGCCGTGTACCCAACCGCAGCCAAGGGGTTTCCCGAGTTGGCCCAAATGTTCATCAGCGTGCGCGCGTAGGCCACAGTCGCTTCGGCTACCGAATAGGCTTTGCTGGCCACAAAGGCCGCTTTCTGCAAAACCGTTGCCTGATTCCAGAAATCCTTAATACCCTGCAACTGCTCGGTCCAGTTGATTTGCATCAAGCTGAGGGTTTCCTGCAGCAGGGCCGAGACCGCTTCTTTTCTGGCTTTTTGTGAAGCCAGCTCCTTTTGATCAGCAGCCTCCGCATAGGCTAGCCGGGCATCGACCTGAGCGTTGTAATTTTTAGTGAGATCCCGTTCGTTTTCGGCTTCGGATTTATTCCGTTCTTTCGCTACATCTGCGCGCTTTTCGGCCGAACGAATATCCAGGGATTCGATATCTTCATAGTATTTGTTGTAGATAGCCCGCTTCGCCAGTAAAAACGCATTCTCGGCTTGCAACCGGGCCATTCGGGCGGCATCGTCATTGATTTGTCCCCGTTCCTGGGCGGCATCGATATCGTACAGGGCAAGTTGTTTTTTAATCAATAATTCCTGTTCGGCGGCTTCCCGCTCATCCCGAAGGTCTTTGGCCACCAGCAGCTTTTCTTTTTCTGAGTGCTTGGCAACAATGGACTCCAGCTCATCGTACATGAGCTTGGTGACGGCTTCCATCTCGGCTTTGTTACCCTTAGCCTGGCGGAACATTTCTGCATAATGCTCTCCGAATTGAACCTGCTCCCGAAGAAACTCATCATCGTCTTGTTTGGCCTTGCGCGCCCGGGCATCTTCATTTAATTTCTGCAGGGTATTTTCATGCTTTTCGGCCGCTTTCGCTTCCCGCTCCCGTTTGAGTCTGGCTGCTTTTTCTTCCTTGGTTTCGCCGGTCGAACCGCCACCTCCAGCAGGCTTATCGGTTGGTTTAGTAGCCGATGCCGTGGGCACATTTAAATAATCACCATTTAAGCCCGATCGACGGGCAACCAGACCTGCAACCTCATCATTTAACTGCGCGATTTTTAAATCTAATGCCTTCAATTCAGCTTCGGTCAGTTGCCGGTTTCGGTAGCCCATCCCCGTCGGATCGCGCTCGATGGTAACGCCCCCTTTTCGCTTTTGAATAGCGATCTGCAAATCCCGACGTTTATCATCGAGTTCGGACTGCGTTTCCTGAAGCGCTTCCCGATTGGTGTATTTGAGCAGTTCTTTCTGCATCCGGATAAAATCCCGGGCTTTGTCCGTATTGACACCTAATACCTTGCCGTATTTATCGAATTCGGTGACAGCCGAGGGAACGGTACTGGCTACCTGGGCGACGATGGTTTTGAGTTCCGCCTGCTCATCGGCCGTCAATTTTGTTTTTTTCTTCAGCTCATCGTGGCGATCGAGCAGGGGAGCGAAATTCTTTGTCAGATTCTGGACTTTAGCCCGCTGATCCTCGAAGGCCTGGGTAGCAGCCTGTGACGCAGGCGTTAACCCTCCGGTTAATAATTTGGCCAGACCAATGCCCGCTTCTATCACTTTGGTGAACACCGGCACGAGTTTGGTTCCTAGGATAATCGCCAGGCCTTCGACGCGGGCCCAGAAAATCTCCAGCTGATGATCCAGAGATTCATTATTCGTTTTGGCTTGAGTGAACGCTTCCTGCGTGCCAGTAACCTTCCGGGTTAATTCAGAAATTTCATTCCGGTGGGTGATAATGTGCTGAGCCGCCGTGATGTTTTCCTTTCCGAAAAGTTGGGTCATTTCGGCCGTCGACAGGTTCTTTTTGCCAAGATTTTCGAGTGCCTTTTCTAAACCGACTACTTTGGGGTTGGTCTCATTGGCTCCAGAACCCAGCGTAAGCAGCACATTCCGCAGCTGCGTTCCGGCTTCCCCGCCTTTCAGCGCAATTGTCGAGAGGCTCTGTAGGACGGCATTTGTCTGCTCAAACGTGACCCCCTGAGCCGCAGCAACGGTTCCTGAATTCTTCAGAGCCGCCCCCATATCGGCGATCTCGGCTGAGCCTTCTTTCGCTCCAGCGGCAATCACGTTGATAAACCGATTCGCCTGGTCCGCACTTTCACCAAACTGGTTGAGTGATTCAGCGGTAACCTCAGTGGCCTGGGCTAAATCAATTTTTCCTGCTTGGGATAGGGTAATGGCCGCTTCCGTGGTTTTGGTCAGCAGTTCAATGTTATTTAGCAGTTCGGGTTTGGCTGAGGCCATCAGCTTATAAGCCTCCAGCATTTCCGCTCCACTTTTACCCAGCGTTGGCCCAACCTTTGCCGCTGTGCGATTTAAATAATCCAGGTCTTTTCCGGTGGCTCCCGTTACGGCTGACAGATCTTTACTGGCGGCATCAAATTCCCGGTATTTACTGATCAGGGCCGGAATGGCATTTGCCGCGGCTGATAGGCCAGCTGTAATTAAATTACCCCCAAGTAAGCCCGTTGCTGTACTGGCAGCATTCGCTTTGAAACGCCCCCAGGCTGTAGTCGTCTGATTGATGTTGGCCGTCATCTGGCGCTGAGCCGACAGCAAGGCATGCAATTCTTTGAGCCGATCCTTGTAACCCGGATCGGTTTCCTTCATTTTGTTCAGCGCCGATCGGGCATTGGTAGCGGCCAGACTGACATCTTTCAGGCTCGTCTGAGCCTGTTTTCCATTGATCACTAAGTCAATGACCGCGCGATCGTTCTGTGATTTTGCCATGGGAAAAGAGGGTTACGTTCTTTCCCAGGCTTCTGGTCATGTACAGTGAATGATGAATAAATGCCCGCCTAAACGTGCACAGTGACCGAATCGGTCAGGTAATTTTCCAGGGCCGCTACGCTGATGTTGACGTAGTAGCGAGCCATCAGTTCGCGTAATCGGTGCACCTGAAATGTTTTCTCCTTTGAATACCAGCGGGCTGGTTTGCGCGTGCGAGGTTCGCCATTTTTTCGATTTCCCTGATACTTGCTCAGCGCATACGAAGTGCCCTTTCCAACGCCCATGTCGACGAATCGTCCGTAGAGGAGGAAACTCAGCTGCAATCCTTTCACGCCACCGGCTGAACGGTCCAGATACAACCGACGTCTCCAGTCTGATCGGAGTCTGCCTGATCTCACCAGGCTTCGCTTTCGCGCAGACCGTCTCCTGTTATAGACCTTCTCATCGATGCGCTTTTGAAAGCGTTCGACCGTAATCCGGGACCAGGCTTCCACCAGGCCCTTTAGGTTGATTCGTTGATTCAGATCCAACTGAGAATAAGACGTGGTCATGGAATGATGGTATAGCCTTCGCCGGGATCGATCGCGATGGTGCGGTTATAAATATCAATTCGGGTCGGCTGCTGATACAGGTTTTCCGTGGACACAAAATCGTTTTCCACTAGGGTGAATATGCCATTGACCAGGTACGTGTTGACGTATTCCTGAACTGGAGAAATGGCATTGCCTTCCCGATGCTGACGCAGTTTGACGGCCAGATTCGTGACACTCGCCGGCAACGTACGGGCTGAATCCTTCCAACACCGAATCGTAACTGTTTGCAGCCATACTGGATAGGTACCCACAGCGTCAACGATGACGGGTAAATTCTGTGGCCGTTTTTCGCCTAAAACCAGATCCACCCAAACCACTATGTTGTCAGGTTCGTCGGAAAACGAAAGAACGGGAGGTATCGTCAGTACTTCCAACTGACAGAATACTTTGCCATCCAGGCCAGGAGCCCTCGCTTCCAATTTACTGATCAGGTAGGATCGACGAACCTGGTCCTCTAAAGAGAGCGTGACTGACCTATGCAAAGGTATCGTTGCCAAAATGGATGCTGGCAACAGCAAAGGCTGAGTGATCGCCTGCGTCTGATCCCGGAAATAGAAATAGGCCCGAAGGTAATTTCGCCAGGCTCCGTATCGACCGGATAGCGAAAGCGACTGATTGCTGATGACAAGTTGTTGTCCGTTACGAACATCGGGCGTCGCCAGTGGATAAGCATTGCCTGCTGAATCCTGGGTCATACCCCGGTAGGCAATCAGACACAGCCCAACGTTATT
>NZ_BAAHBD010000043.1:0-562 GCF_054776975.1 Spirosoma harenae
GTTTGGCGAGTAATCCACCTACAGACCTTCAGAGCAGGTTAAAGGCGATTGCCAGTCTGGCTCCAGGCCAGTTTCCCTTTACGTTGTTTCCCATCCGGAATCAGGGATTTTGGGAAGATGATTTCGATGAGGCTAAACTGGCCGGTTTCGCCCGCCAGGATTATGTGAATGCCTGGAAGAAACAGGAGAATGGAAGCTATAATTTCTCGGTGGATCTTCCAGGCACGCCTAAGTTCGGCTATCCCATTTGTCCTCAGTTTTATCTGTCGTGGGTGCTGGAGCGAATCATGAAATTAGCGGGCTTCCGCATCGAATCGGAGTGGCTGGCCAGTGACGAGATTCAGAAGCTGACCATCAAAAACCTGACGGCCATGAATTTACAATTGCCCGTCGGGGGCTTCATCAATGGCCATCAACTAGTAGCCGGTATGTTCCTGCCTGACATGAGCGTATCGGACTTTCTAAAGGCCATTAAAGGTCGGTTTGGTCTAGCTTTTACCTACAATGCCAACAGCCGGGTATGTTACATTACTCAGTTTACGGCAGCCATTGCGGCTGGACC
>NZ_BAAHBD010000044.1:0-592 GCF_054776975.1 Spirosoma harenae
CCTGGTTTTTCACCGTCAGACGGGCCGTGAACACAATTTGCTCACTAGCCCCTACGTGCAGACTATCGATATGCTTCCAGATAGCTCCGTTCGATACCGTGCTGCCAACCGGGGCCGAGACTAGCTCCAGACCAGTCGGCAACACATCTCGTACATCGATGTTTTTCGCTGTATGGGTGCCCTGGTTGCTCACCGTCAAGGTGTAGGTCACTGGGGCACCATTCTGTACATAACCAACGCTCGCCAGTTTGACAATGCTCACATCCGTATCCACTGTATCGGCAGCGCAATTGAAGACCTTCACTGTAATCTTCGAGGGCGGACTTACGCAACCCTGCGCCGTTTTCTCCACCACCCAGTAGTTGCCTTCGCACACCGAATCCGGACGAATCACGATGTTGGAGGTCACACATTCGCAAATGCGATACGTGTAGGTACTGCCCGCTGTGGTTGTCGACAAGGCTTTGGTCAGATCCACAATCTTCTCCGGACAGTTGTTGCGCAGGTTATGCACCAGCGGTGGCATCACCGGTTGGGCAATGTTCACCACTACCTCCTCCGACTTGACCGAGCTACACCCATTTGCGTCCAT
>NZ_BAAHBD010000045.1:0-665 GCF_054776975.1 Spirosoma harenae
AGGGCCAGGGTGAGGTAGCCGTAGGAGACCCCTCGCTGGAGGGTGGAGGTGTCGGTGTAGGTAGTGGCGTTGAGGGGCAGCTCAGCAATCTTGACATAGCCTGCTGGTACGCCCGTTACGCAGGAACCCGATACCACTGGCTCACAGCCAGTTTTCCGATAGATAGCGAGTTTAGTGGGATTGCCATTGAAGGTAGGTCCGCAGGTGTAGGCATCCCAGGTGAGCTGGACGGCTCGCCCGTTGGGGCCTGAAGTGGCGGTGGCTTTGAGGTTTTTCACCGCTGGGCCTACCAACTGAATCCGAAACGTCTGAAACGAGGTCAGCGCCGGAGTCGGCCTGGTGGGCACATCGGTCACCTTAAAGGTCACATCGTAGGGTTGATCCCGAAGCTGGTTGCAGTTCGTCTGCCAGCGGAAGGTCACCGTGGCCGGTTGCGCCTGAATCACATCGCCATTAACCAATGTCGCGTAAGCAGGCTGAATCAGTTCGGCTGCAGGCAAGGGCTGACGGTCGGCACCGATATTAAATACCCCCCCAAAGCCGGAGATAAATACCCGCTGACCATCAGGATCAGTGGCCGTGATGGGCTGGTTGATCAGCGTACCCGCTTCCACACATAAATCAGGAATGGGCTGAATGATGGGCCGCTTGTTGGGCGAATCGAC
>NZ_BAAHBD010000046.1:0-2447 GCF_054776975.1 Spirosoma harenae
TGCGTCTGCGTGCTGAAATTTGACGAGCTCTCGTAAATGGGGATGTTCGTGTTGGTGTTGGTGGGCAACCACGAATTCTTCACCCGTGAGCTAACGGCTCCACCTGTGAACGACTGGTAGAAATCCGTGAACCAACGCTGGTTGTTGAAAATCTTGTTGCCAAACGTAGCGTACAGGTTGGTGTTCAGATCGAAGCCTTTGTACTTCAGCGTCAGGGTGATACTACCCGTCAGCTTTGGAATGGGACTGCCTAAGTAAGTCCGGTCATCGGGAGAGATCTTACCGTCGCCGTTAACATCCTGATAGCGGAATCGGCCCGGAGCGGCTCCTTCCTGAGTTGGCGCAGCGGCTACCTCTTCCTTCGAGTTGAACAGACCGATTACGTTGTAACCAAAGAAGGAAGACAGATCATGTCCTGGTTCGTTCCGAACGGCATTGCCGCTCAGACGAGTCCCTCCGCCATAGAAGAAAGGAACTGATGGTGCAATAGCCGTAATTTTGTTGTTCAGCACGCTAGCAACGCCAGTTACTTCATAGCTCAGATCGCCTGACAGGTTGCCCCGATTGGTGATCAACAGGTCGATCCCTTCATTGCGCATACCCGCCACGTTCACCGATGGTGCACTAGCCCGAGCCCCCACAACACCCGGTAGCGCCAGCGGATACAACAGATCCTTGGTGTCCTTGCGCCAGAAATCCAACACCACTTCTAACTTGTTGTTGAAAAACGACCCATCGATTCCGATGTTGGAGGTGATCGAGGTTTCCCATTTAGCAGCCGGGTTACCGATCTGGCTGCGGTAGAAACCAGCGGCAATGCTGTTGTTGGTACCACTGATGTCATAGCCATTACCTGCGTTGGAGGCAAACAGGTTGTACTGGTTGGTCGAGGAGAGGTAGCTGGAGTTACCCATGGCCCCATACCCACCGCGAATCTTCAGATCAGACACCCAGGGCAGGTTCTTCATGAACGGCTCCGACGATAAGCGCCAGGCCACCGAAGCGGCCGGGAACACCCCGTAACGGAAAGCCGGCGCGAACTGTGATGACCCATCCCGACGGATAACGCCGGTCACGATGTACTTATCGTTGAAAATGTAGCGAGCCTGAGCAAACAACGAGTAGAATCGGTTCCCTAAGCTATAGCCACTTCCCACGCTCCGAGTGGCACCCGGCGTCGTTGTGTTGATAGTCACGTAGTTCGGGTCAGTGGTGAAAGGGTTCTGACCCGATCCGCTGAGGTTACGACCAGCGCCTGTGTTCAGGGCTTCAATCCCACCGATCACGTCGATATCGTGAATACCGAACTTCTGTTTGAAGTGGGCGGTGTTGGTGAAGGTCCAGGCCAGACCATACCCCGCTCCTTCGGAGTAGGTGTAGGTGGTGTTGTTCTCCGAGTTTTCGTACTGCACCCGACCGTAGGAGTTATTATAATTGCTAAAGTAGGTACCGCCGATGCTGGAGCGCAGGGTCAGCGAAGGGATCACATCGTACTCCAGGTACGCATTCCCAAAGCCAAAGATGTCGAATCTGGAATCGTTAGCCCGAGCCTGGCGATCAGCAACTGGGTTTCTTGGGTTGTTGAAACCCGGAGCCGCTGTCCCCGCATAGCCACCAAACGAGTTGTAGATTGGAATAATCGGGGGCATCCGGAAGGCCGATAACACTTCATTTTCATCCGAGGAGGACGAGGAGTTATTGTTGGTTCCATTTCCTAGCTGATTCCCGACACCACCCAGAAGACCTTTTGTTTTGATGTAAGCCAGCTGGAAGTTTTCGCCAAAGCGGAGTTTTTTGGTGATGTCAAACTCGGTGTTGGCTCGCAGGTTGTAGCGGACATAGTCATTGTTGATGACGATCCCGGCCTGCTGCTGCATGCCCAGGGCGATGTAGTAGCGGCTATAATCGGTCCCGCCCGAGAAACCGATGTTATGACGCATCAGGGGAGCGACTCGGGTGATAGCACCGTACCAATCCGTGCCTGCTTTGTTGGAAGGGATGACGTTATAAATAGCGCCGTTAGCCGAATTGACATTGTACTTGGCTGCCTCAGCGGTCAGATCAACCTGTGAAGCCGAAAGTCCTGCCCGTGTACCAACCAGCAGATAATCGGGTAGGACAGGAGTTTGGCCTGTGCCATACTGGTTACTAGCGATCCCGGTGAAGCTATCAGGACCGATGGTGCCCCCTGCCTGATAGATGTCATTCTTGCGGGCCTGCCAGGCCCAGTCAGCCTGCTCCTGCGGAGTCAGGATGCTGTAGCCTTTCCCTGGATCGGTGGCCCCATACAGACCATCGTAACTAACACTTAATTTCTGTGCTTTACGTTGTCCTTTTTTGGTAGTGATGACAATCACGCCCGAAGCAGCCCGGGCTCCGTAGATCGAAGCTGCAGCCGCATCTTTGAGCACCGTGGTGCTTTCGATGTCATCCGGTGGGATGAAAGA
>NZ_BAAHBD010000047.1:0-157922 GCF_054776975.1 Spirosoma harenae
ACAAGTGGGAGAGTAGGTAGGTGCCACCTGATGAAATAAAGTCCCTCAGTCAACCGACTGAGGGACTATTTTTTTGCCCTTATTTTAATACGAAAAAGCCGCATCATCCAGTTACGAATATTGGACTAAGCATATTCCAAAACGTTGATCGCTGGCAGTTTAATTCCGTCTAGTAATTGCTCTTCTAGCAAGTCAGCCCACGTATTCATATAGGTAATTACATCCTCGCGCACATTATGCTTTAAGAACCGTTTTTCTATCGATAAGCGAGTCAATACTGCTCGATCGCCTAACCGCTCAAGATATTTTAAATCTTCCAGCATTAATCCAGCGTTGAGCATCTCGTTAATTAACAGATCAATCGGCATTTGGCTTGTCGAACAATAATCTTCTGCTTGTTCATTCCAGTCGCCGTGACGTTGCATCGCATATTGGTGGATTTGATCTTTGTTAAGTTTGGTTAGCTCTTGGGCCAGATTACCACAATTACAACCACCCATATGGCCCCACTGATACGGAGCGCCTTGCTGTAAATTCTGTGCCGTTTTGCGAAGGGCATTGATTAATTCAAGAGTTGGGCGAGCCATAGCTTATCTATTTTATAGATTGATATTTCTTGTTGGCGAAACGGCCTTGTAAATGCTTTTGTTCGCTTGCAATAAAAAAGCCCGTCTATGACGGGCGCTCTATTAACGGACTAATTCCATTAAATCTTTATCGTTTACTTCCTTACGAATGTCGGCCATATCCAGGAATCGGCTGTAAATGCCGTCTAAAGTTGGCTTATCGTAGCGAAAGCCTAACAGTTCCAGACGGTGTTTTAATGCATGACGACCGCTACGTGCGGTTAGGACAATCGATGATTTAGGGACACCAACATCATGCGGATTCATGATTTCATAGTTTTCCGAATGCTTTAGAAAACCGTCTTGGTGAATACCAGAAGAGTGAGCAAAGGCATTACGTCCGACAATCGCTTTATTAGCTTGTACTGGCATTCGCATCATTTGCGAAACCAGGTTGCTCACTGGAAACAGACGTGTTGCGTCAATATTCGTGTGCAGACCTAATTCTTTTTTAACTTTTATCGCCATCACTACTTCTTCAAGTGAAGTATTTCCTGCCCGCTCACCAATGCCATTTATCGTTACTTCGACCTGTCTGGCTCCGTTTATAACACCAGCTAACGTATTTGCCGTTGCTAGTCCTAAATCGTTGTGGCAGTGAATCGAGATGGTTGCTTTATGAACATTAGATACGTGTTCATAAATATAAGCGATCTTTTTTCCGTACTCATCAGGCAAACAGTAGCCCGTTGTATCAGGAATATTAACGACTGTAGCGCCTGCATTTATAACGGCTTCGGTCAGTTGAGCGAGAAACGCTAGATCAGCGCGTCCGGCGTCTTCAGCGTAAAATTCAACATCTTCAACATACGTTTTAGCATGCTTTACAGCGCCAACTGCCTGCTCAAGAATCTTTTCCCGTGTACTATTAAATTTATTTCGGATATGAATGTCTGATGAGCCAATTCCTGTATGAATGCGGCCGGTTTTAGCCCATTTCAATGCTTCGCCAGCTGCATCTATATCACCTTTAACGGCCCGGCTGAGCGCACAGATAGTTGGCTGCGTAACCGCCTTTGAAATTTCGACTACAGAGCGGAAATCACCAGGGCTGGAAATAGGAAAACCCGCTTCAATAATATCGACACCAAGTCGTTCCAGTTCTTTGGCAACGACAATTTTTTCTTCAGTGGTTAATTGGCAGCCTGGTACTTGTTCGCCATCACGCAGAGTGGTATCGAAAATATAAACTCGTTGGCTCATTGTCCGGTATAGATTGAATTGCTTTTGGTTCGTTAACAGAAAAAGGCCCTTTCTGCTGGAGAAAGGGCCTTTTTATTGGCATTATCCTTTTCTCCGTTCTTAAAAAACGATCAGTTTTTGTAATTGGTAGCGTAAGGATTTAGGCATAAATCTTTTGCGAAATTTCGCTGACTGCGTAAATACGCTACAAAAATAGCTTTTTTTATAGCGTTTGCAAGAAGTAAAGCATTTTTTTTGCCGAATCTAATAAGCTGAATAACTAAGCTGTCAGACGTTGCAAAATCTCTTGACCCATTGCATCAGTACCCAGAATCTTGTCTTCAGCTGTAGTATTATTCGCAATGTCTCGGGTGCGAAAACCAGCTTTCAGAACAGCGTCAACGGCATCAATTACAGTTTGCGCTTCGGTTTTAAGACCGAATGAAATATCTAATAATAAAGCTACAGACAATATTGATGCCAATGGATTCGCAACGCCCTTGCCTGTAATATCATGTGCAGAACCGTGAATTGGCTCGTAAACGCCTGTGCTGTCACCAACCGATGCTGAAGCAAGCATGCCCATCGAACCAGCAATCTGGCTAGCTTCATCGGTTAAAATATCGCCAAATAAATTCCCAGTTACGACTACATCAAATCGTTTAGGATCTTTAATCAGTAACATAGCGGCTGCATCAATGAACTGGTGTTCAACTGTTATATCAGGATATTCAGGAGCAATTGCCTGAACAACTTCCCGCCATAAACGACTGCTTTCCAATACATTCGCCTTATCAACTGAACAAAGTTTCTTTCCTCGCGTACGAGCGGCTTCAAACGCTTTCCGAACAATACGCTCAACTTCGTACTTGCTATAAATCATGGTATCGTAAGCCGTATTGCCTTCGTCGAGCCGTTCCCGCTTACCAAAATATACGTCGCCCGTTAATTCTCGGAAGAATAGAATGTCAGCACCACGCAGAATTTCGGGTTTTATACTAGATGCGTCCAGCAGTTCATCGAAAAGTTTGATTGGGCGTAGATTTGCATATAAGCCCAACTCTTTGCGCATTTTCAGCAATCCTTGTTCGGGCCGAACTTTGGCTGATGGGTCATTATCGTATTTAGGATGGCCGACCGCTCCAAACAGAACGGCATCAGCGGCTTTCATTTTGGTTAAGGTTTCGTCGGGTAGCGGTGAACCGGTAGCCTCAATAGCTACGTGACCAATTAGCGCTTCATCATACGTGAATTCATGCCCGAACTTTTGAGCGATTACTTCCAGAACTTGCTTACCAACAGCGGTTACTTCAGCCCCAATACCATCGCCGGGGACAACAAGGATGTGTTTTTTCATTAATTAAACAGTGAAAGGAAAAAAGAATGAATGAAAGATCGATATATGGCTCTTTCATTCGTTGTTATGGACGCACGGCTTCAGCAATGACATTTTTGCCGATAATCTGACCTGTTGTTAATTTGTCGAATACGCGGCTGACTGGGAAAACAACCCGATCATAAAAAATGACGGACTCTTTGGTAATTCGACCGTCTTTGCCAAGCCATTTATAGAGTAATGAGATGAAATAGCCTGCGAAATCGTAATAACGGCAATCCGTAACGCGAAAACCGGCATCTTCCAGAATCTGACGAACCAGCTTCTTATCATAGCGACGATAATGGCCAACGTGCTCGTCCATATTACTGAAAATCTCCTGACGAGCTGGAACAAACACTTTAATGCGTCCGCCTGGTTTGAGTTTCGAGAACAACTCTTTGACGATTTCGCCGTGGTGCTCAATATGCTCTAATACGTTGATCGTATAAATCAGATCGTATTTTTTGGTGAGCTGGCTAATATCTGTATAAATAGGCTGTTTAATTAATGGCAATAGATCGGGGTCAATTTCGGCCGCGTCGACACTTCCTAGTGGAAAACGATTGGCATATTCTCCATTTCCAGCGCCAAAATCCAATACGGCTTCTCCTGGGCGAATATCGCGTGCCACCCAATTATATAGACCACTATTATAATTAACGGCGTGGCTCATCATGGCCAGATTGTCTGAACCATTGTATTCTACTTTTTCGGCCGTTTGTTTTGCCTGACTCATAAGGGAGTAATTGAACGTTCTAGCGTTTTATAGGAAGACCAACTAAGCACGAATTTATACGAATCCATATAAATGCCCAAATGGGTAGGGCCTATTGGTCGATAGCTAGAGTTAATCCAACGTGTTTAGCATTTTTTGCGTTGCTTTAATCGCTGATACAGTCTGGTCAGAATCTAGCCCTCGAGTTTTAAATTCGCGTTTTTCATCTTTCCAAGTGATAATCGTTTCGCATAGAGCGTCCGTTTTGCCACCTGTCGGAATACGAACCGCGTAATCCGTTAATTCGGGTAAAACCAGATTCTTTTTTCCGTAAATCTTCTTCAGCGCATTCATAAACGCATCGTACTGACCATCGCCCTGAGCATTTTCTTCAAACTGCTCTTCGTCAATACGGACACGTAGTGTAGCTGATGGTTTGAGGTCTTTCGAATGCGTCAGAACATAGTTCAAAACTTCCACACGCGAAGCTATAGCACTGGTATTCAATACATCGGCAATTACGTAAGGAAGGTCTTCGCGCGTTACGACTTCTTTCTGATCACCCAGTTCAATAACCCGTTGCGTGACTTTCTTGAGATCATTTTCCGATAGCTGTATACCTAATTCCCGAAGGTTGTTTTCAATATTCGCCTTCCCCGACATCTTACCCAGCGCGTAGCTACGTTGCCGTCCAAAGCGTTCGGGTAATAATGGGTTGAAATACAGGTTATTCTTTTTATCGCCATCGGCATGAATACCCGCCGTTTGCGTAAATACATTATCACCAACAACTGGTTTATTATCAGGAATCCGAAGACCAGAAAACGTCTCGACAATTTTGCTAACCTGGTATAGCGATTTTTCAATCACACCCAATTTTACTTCTGGCATAAAATCGCGCAGTACGGCAATCGCACTAGCCATCGGTGCATTTCCGGCCCGTTCACCTAATCCATTCACGGTCAAGTGAATACCATGCGATCCAGCTCGAATGGCTTCCATAACGTTTGCAATGCTAAGATCATAGTCATTGTGCGCATGAAAATCAAAGTGGAGATCGGGATAGCGATTAATCAGTTGGCTAATAAACGAATATGTTTCACTGGGTGTCAACACACCCAATGTATCCGGTAATAAGACGCGACGTATCGGTTGAGTTTGAAGAAAATCCAGAAACTGAAGCACGTAATCAGGCGAGTTTCGCATGCCATTGCTCCAGTCTTCCAGGTACACATTTACCTGTAAACCAGATCCTTGAGCTTTAGAAAGAAGTGTCTGAATATCCGCAAAATGCTCTGCTGGCTTCTTTTTCAGCTGATGAGTCAGGTGGTTCATTGACCCCTTGGTCAGCAAATTCATAACCTTGGCGCCAGATGCCTGCATCCACTCAAGGGAAGCGTCACCATCGACAAAGGTCAGCACTTCGATTTTATCGAGTAAATTAACGCTGGCCGCCCAATCCGTAATTTGTTTAACCGCTTCCAACTCACCCGCCGACACGCGTGCCGACGCTACTTCAACGCGATCTACCTTGACCTCCGTGAGTAGTAACTGAGCTAAAGCCAGCTTTTCAGACGCTGAAAACGACACCCCGCTGGTCTGTTCACCATCGCGGAGTGTCGTATCCATTACTTCAATATAACGAGGTTCCATTAGCAATGATTGAATGATAGAATGGCTGAATGATTGAATGGTTTTGCGTTAGCTATTCTATCATTCAATCACTCAATCATTCTACCATCACGTTAAAATGGTCTTGTTTCGGCGAAGGCTTCGATTTCGGTTTTCATCGAAAGCAGATAATCGATATCGTCGTAACCATTGACGAGATTATGCTTTTTGTAGCCGTTGATCGCAAAGCTTTCGCTCTCGCCAGTAGATAACAACGTAATAGTTTGTTCTGGCAAATTAACTTCTAGTTCAGTAGTAGGATCAGCGTCGATAGCTGCGAAGATTTTATCCGCAAACTCTGTGCTAACTGTAACGGGTAGAATGCCAATGTTTAAGCAGTTGTTCTTGAAAATATCTGCGAAAAAGCTAGATACAACACAACGGAAGCCATAATCATAGATAGCCCAGGCAGCGTGCTCACGGCTTGACCCACTACCGAAGTTTTTACCGCCAACCAAAATCTTACCCGAATAGGTAGGATTGTTGAGGACGAAATCCGCTTTTGGGGTATCGTCGCTGTTGTAGCGCCAGTCACGGAAAAGATTGTCGCCAAATCCTTTGCGTTCAGTGGCTTTCAGGAAACGGGCAGGGATAATCTGGTCAGTATCGACGTTCTCGATTGGCATCGGAACGGCGGTACTGCGAAGTATAGTGAATTTATCGTAAGCCATGTTTTTAGTGATGAACGATGAGCGATAAACGATGAGTGTTACTGAACAAGCCTAGGCGTCAGCAAACCGAAACGGCGGACCGCTCATCACTCATCGTTTATCTCTCATCAATTTAAAAATTCTCTTGGATCAGTAACTACGCCCGTTACGGCAGCTGCGGCAGCGACTAATGGACTGGCCAGTAAAGTACGAGCGCCGGGGCCTTGACGACCTTCGAAGTTGCGGTTTGAAGTCGAAACAGCGTATTTGCCTGCTGGAATTTTGTCTTCGTTCATGGCCAGGCAAGCTGAGCAACCGGGCTGACGGAGTTGAAAACCGGCTTCGGTAAGAATATCCAAAATACCTTCGTCCTGAATCTGTTTCTCAACAATGTGTGAACCCGGTACGAGCCAGGCCGTTACATTATCCGCTTTTTGACGACCTTTTACGATAGAGGCAAACGCCCGGAAATCTTCAATACGTCCATTGGTGCAACTGCCGAGGAATACAAAATCAACCGGTTTGCCAATCATGGATTCATTTTCAGCAAAGCCCATGTATTGCAACGACTTCTTGTAGCTCGCAGCGCCATCTTTTACTGCTTCAGCTAATGGAATATGTTGAGATACACCTGTTCCCAAGCCAGGATTGGTGCCGTATGTAATCTGTGGTTCAATATTGGCGGCCTCGAAGGTCAAATCAACATCGAACGTAGCGCCTTCATCGGTTTTAAGCGATTCCCAGTAAGGAACCAATTTATCCCACTGCTCGCCTTTGGGAGCTAATTCGCGTCCTTTTAGATAATTGAGAGCTGTTTGGTCGGGAGCTATCATACCACCACGCGCACCCATTTCGATGCTCATGTTGCAGACCGTCATGCGGCCTTCCATGCTCATATTCTCGAAAACGTCGCCCGCGTATTCCACAAAATACCCCGTAGCGCCACTAGCCGAAATCTGCGAAATGATATACAGAATTACGTCTTTCGGCAATACACCTTTACCTAGTGTCCCATTAACGCTGATACGCATTTTCTTTGGCTTCGGCTGCATAATACACTGCGTCGCCAAAACCATTTCCACTTCCGATGTACCAATACCGAACGCAATCGCACCAAACGCGCCGTGCGTCGAGGTGTGCGAATCACCACAAACGATCGTCATACCGGGTAGGGTAATACCGTTCTCTGGACCTACTACGTGTACAATGCCATTTTTAATGTGGCCCAAGCCCCAGTGCGAAATACCATACTTAGTCGCATTCCGCTCTAAGGCAGCTAACTGATTGGCCGACAATGGATCAGCAACAGGTAAATGCTGGTTTAGTGTTGGTGTATTGTGGTCGGCTGTAGCGAAGGTGCGGCCGGAAAATAATACCGGTGCGCCCCGACCTTCCAGACCCAGAAAAGCAACTGGGCTGGTCACTTCGTGGATAAAGTGCCGATCGATGAACAGGACATCCGGACCATCTTCTACATGCCGAACAACGTGTGCATCCCAAACTTTATCGAACAGGGTTTTTGGGGTACTCATAAGGATATCAACTAATTTATTTCTAGTACGTTTCTGGTAGTGTAGCTCTTGAAGTAAGAGCGAGGTTACAAAATTGATTAATCTTCTTGAATACACTATCTCGTCATTCGTCCACTAAATAGCGATTTTAGCTCAAGCTATTCGTTAGACTGCAAAACTGCATAATACACTTATAGCGCTGTAAATTCAACACGCCGATTATTTGCTTTTTGCTCAGGTGTCGTATTGGGATTTAGTGGCTTCGTCTCGCCAAATCCCTGCGCTTGTAAACGTTCCGGTTTGATGCCCATTGTAATAAGTTGCGCTTTCACTGCATCCGCTCTTGCCTGCGACAATTTCATATTAGATGCGTCGTCGCCATCACTATCCGTGTGACCTCCAATTTGAAAATTGGCTGGGTTCTGTTGCATATACGCGACTAACTTCGTCAATACAGGCATACTTTCGGCCTTGATGATCGCTTTATTGACATCAAAGCGAATCGAGTGCGTAATAAACTTACCGTCTTTGAGTTCAATTGCTTTAGCTGGAATTCCCGTTGCCAGACGAAAATTTTTAAGTAAAATCTTCATGTCGTTGCTGGTATTTCCAGTAATCAGGATTTTCGTAGGAATCAATCTGCAATCGGGAATATCAATCATTTTATATTGATCCAGATAGACAGTTAGATGCTTTTTTGAATACGCCATAGCAATGTGTACCCATCGGTTATAAAATTTGCTTTCCCCTGCATACTCATCAGGATTGTGCTCCGATGCATGGCCATCTTCCGGATAGTTAACACTCATTTCGTGCTTGTTGGGTGTTATAACAACGAACTTGTCTCCATTTAGCAGATTGACTTCTATGCCTGGATTGCCATCATAGCCATCGGCAAGCCAGGTGTCGTATTCAATTGTAAACTCTTGAGGTAATACTGTGCCGGGTTTTAGTTTTGGGCTGAGCTTTGTATAATATTCCTTGATCGATATATAGCCCTCTGCTCCTTCTTTTTTGAGTTCAACTTTTCCGCCTTCTAGATTCCAGAAAGAGGCAAATTCATTGTTGTTGAATAAAACGTAATTCTCTTCAAAAAGAATTTTTTCACCACTTGCAAACCCATAATTTTTAAAATCGGATAACTTGTTTTCTGGGCCGTTTTGGCAAAAAACGATGGTATAGGCACATAGAAATAAACTGAGGAAAAAGTATTTTTTCATCATATTGGTAGTTGGATTTGGAAGGAATACCTGGCTAACTTAATCGAATAATAGGCCAAAAATAGTCAATTGCGACTTACTACTTGGTTCGTCTGATTAAGCGGCATGTTTAGGTGTAGAGCCATATTGACTTTTGTACGCTTTAATAAAATGCGATACACTTTCATACCCAATTTCCCGGCTTACTTCCGACACGTTTTTGTCAGTATTCCGTAGTAGAAAATGAGCGTGTTCAAGTCGTTTCCGGCGAATCCAATGTCCAGGTGATATGTGAAAATGTTCCTCGAAATCGCGTTTGAAAGCGGATAAACTACGTCCTGATAGTCTAGACAATTCATTCATCGACAGGGGTTTGAGCAGATAGGTATTCATCAGGTAGTCGAGGTCGGTTTTCTGTCCCTGATAAATATGCCACAGAATGGAACGTAATCGCTTTGTCGTGTCGAGTTCGAGAAGATGCAATAAGAGTTCCTGAAATTTGAGCCGGAGCAGCTCGTTCAAAAAAGGAGTTTTTGCGCCAAAATAGGGGAGGAGCGAATCGATAAACGTTGTAAACGTAGGCGATGAAGTGAACGATAAAATAAGGTCGTTCGGGAGTATATGAGATGAGATTTGGAATAGCGCAATATGCTGACCGACAAATTCTTTTAATAACTTTTCATTGACAAAAAATACAAGACTTCGGTAGCTATTATCAATGGATTCATTCATCGAGTAACATCCACGCTGAAAGAACAAAATGTCCCCTTTGCGAACATGTAATTCCTGCGTTGGTGAACTGAATTTCTTCTCGCCTTCCAGTACCACAATGACCGCATGTTCTTCAAAAAAAACCTCGTTCCGCTCAGGATATACATCGCTACGGTAGGCCACAAACGTCATGTCTGAACCATCAGATCGCTGAATATTCAGCGACTGAAATTGATTAGGCTCTATAGATGAGGGGACGCGGAGCATGATTAGTTAGTAAGCTATCTGAAACCAGTTAAGGAGCCTACTATAAATTCAGGAAATCTCTATGACGTTTTGCAAGTCACCTTGTGCAAGCCTTTCAAAAAGTTTAGGAATAAGCCCGGCAAGTGTTTCTCTTCGGCTGTTGAAGGCACAAAGAACGAAAATGGTCAAGGGTAATCGCGTTACGTTTTGTTGATAAGGAAGATTGCGGTCGACTGTAACAAAGATTTCGAAACCGTTGTCAATCATGAGCTTTAATAAGGCTCCGTTTTTCTGGCCTAACCAACCCATATCGCGTACAGTTAGTACCTCATGCTCATCACCAAAATCACCTTTAAGTTTTCTAGGCAAACTTTCATCAAGCAAAATTCTCATGCAGGACTTTTTCTGTAGTCAATGTACGTTTAGCCATTTCCAAAACTGCCACTGCCGCTTCTTTGGAAACCGATGGAAAATCATCAAGAAATTCATTTAAATCTTCTCCTCCTTCAATGTAATCAAACAAACTTTGAACGGGTACTCGTGTACCGGCAAATACAGGAGTACCACTCATTACTTCAGGGTCAATACTTACTTGGCCATACTGCATAACGGTCGTCGTTTATTACCGAAAATATAAAAAATTTATCCCTTCAGTGATTGAATAGAATAGCTATACCACAGTAAAGCTACACCAAAAACTGGAACAAATCGGGCTGGTCGTTTAGGTATTCGAAGACGATGTTTTGGTCTTGCATGCGCTGAATGAGCGGTTCGAAGTCTTCTCGATTTTTTAGCTCGATACCTACTACGGCAGGGCCTGTTTCGCGATTGGTTTTCTTGACGTATTCAAATCGGCTGATATCATCATTGGGACCTAATACATTTAGAAAATCGCGGAAGGCGCCTGCACGTTGTGGAAACCGGATGATGAAATAATGTTTAAGACCTTCGTATAATAATGACCGTTCTTTGATTTCTTCTGTACGGGTTATATCGTTATTTCCTCCGCTAACTAGGCAAACAACGTTTTTACCACGAATTTCTTCACTAAGGAAATCGAGTGCGGAAATCGTTAAAGCACCGGCTGGTTCGGCTACAATTGCATCTTCGTTGTATAGTTGTAAAATCGTGGTGCAAACTTTGCCTTCGGGAATCAGTACAATACGATCTAAGTTTTTGCGGCAAACTTCATAAGTAATATCGCCGGGACGTTTGACAGCGGCTCCGTCTACGAATTTGTCGATTTTGTCAAGCGCGATGACGTGTCCTTCGTCGATGGATAATTTCATGGATGGCGAACCGAGCGGTTCTACGCCAATTAATTTAGTTCGAGGACTTAGCTGTTTGAATACGGTAGAGACACCGGCTGCCAATCCACCACCGCCAATCGCCATCAGGATGTAATCAATCTGAACGTTGGAATCCCTGAAAATTTCCAGTCCGACGGTGCCTTGTCCCTCCATTACCTGCAAATCATCGAAGGGGTGAACAAACGTGCAGTCGTGCGTTTGAACAAACTCCATAGCCGCGTAATACGCATCGTCGTACGTATCGCCGATCAAGACAACATCAACATACTCTTTACCGAACAGCTTTACCTGTTTTACTTTCTGATTGGGTGTCGTGGTCGGCATAAAAATAGTACCGCTCACACCCATTTTGCGACACGCATAAGCAAGGCCTTGTGCGTGATTGCCCGCACTGGCACATACGACGCCTTTGGCTAACGCTTCGGAAGAAAGGCTAGCCATTTTGTTATACGCTCCCCGAATTTTGTAGGATCGGACAACCTGCAAATCTTCGCGTTTCAGGAAAATATTGGCTCCGTAACGATCCGACAGATTTAGATTTTCCTGTAAGGGCGTATGCGTGGCTACTCCCTGAAGCCGTTTGGCTGCCAGATAGATATTATCGAGACTGGGAATTTGAACGTCGTTCGTTGTCATGAAGTGATTATTAGGCTCCATCATAAACAGGTATTCGCTACACCATCACATAACAAGTTTGTGTGACCGTGTAGCGAATGACCTTTGTAAAAACTATGCTAATTAGCTACGTTCTGGACGCAGGCTACGTACGGCCGCACCCGCTTGCCACATTTCTGATTCGCGAAGTTCGGCTAATTCAACTTCCAGTTTTTCGCGGTAATCTGGCTGCGAATTCCGCGTGATGCTGATCTCAGCTTGCTCCTGATCTTTTACCGAGTTATAGAGTTTCTCGAAAACAGGCTTGGTTGCGTCGCGGAAAGGCTTCCACCAATCCAGAGCGCCCCGCTGAGCGGTGGTCGAACAGTTAGCGTACATCCAGTCCATTCCGTTTTCGGCTACCAGCGGCATCAGCGATTGGGTTAGCTCTTCAACGGTTTCGTTGAATGCCTCTGATGGGCTGTGTCCGTTAGCACGTAATACTTCGTACTGAGCAGCAAAAATACCCTGAATAGCACCCATCAGCGTACCACGCTCGCCGGTCAAATCAGAGGTTACTTCTTTATAGAAATCGGTTTCGAACAGATACCCTGAACCAACGCCGATACCCATAGCAATCGCTTTGGTACGAGCATTACCCGATGCATCCTGGTAAACAGCAAATGACGAATTCAAGCCTTTACCTTCAACGAACAGACGACGCAGCGACGTACCCGATCCTTTAGGGGCAACCAGGAATACATCAACATCAGCCGGGGGAACGATACCCGTTTTTTCTTTATAGGTAACGCCGAAGCCGTGCGAGAAATACAGCGATTTACCAGGTTTCAAGGCGGCTTTTACAGTTGGCCAGAGTTCAATCTGGGCGGCATCAGAAAGCAGGAAGCAGATAATCGTGCCTTTTTCCAGCGCTTCTTCGATTTCAAACAACGTTTCGCCTGGAACCCAGCCATCAGCGACAGCTTTGTCGTAAGTTTTCCCTTTCCGTTGTCCGACGATTACATTGAAACCATTGTCGCGCATGTTCAGCGACTGACCGGGGCCTTGTACGCCATAGCCAATCACGGCGATGGTTTCGTTGGCTAGCACCTCACGGGCTTTTTCGAGTGGGAATTCTTCCCGGGTCACAACTTGCTCTTCTACTCCTCCGAAATTAATCGTTGCCATTGTTTAATTGGTTTTTGTACTCTTGTATGTGGGGTTACTAATTGGTTACGCAAATAATAAGCAGACTACATGTAATGAGCCCACTCAGCCTCAGGCAGGTATTCGACTAGACCTTTCTTGGTTTTGCCGACGGCTACGCGACCGGAGCGAACAAACTCCAGAATCTCGTACTGCTTGATGTAATTGAAAAATTCGAAAATCTCGGTATCATTGCCTGTTTTCTCAATCACTACATAGTCCAGTCCCCAGTAAACGACCCAGGCTTTATATTGGTGATTGATAGTTTCAACGTCCAGTGGTTTACTTCCCAATGCCGTCGACATCTTAAACAGGGCAATTTCGTTGTACACGATCTCGTCGTTGAGATAGCCGAAAACAGCCAGTACTTCTACGATTTTACGAATCTGTCGTACGAGTTTCTCCACTTCTTCGCGCGATTCGTGTTTGATTACAATCGTAAAGCGGGATACGCCTTTTCGCTCGGTTTCCGATACGGTCAAGCTCTCAATATTGATACGTCGGCGCGTGAAAATAATCGTGATGCGATTCAGCAATCCGATCGTATTCTCCGTGAATATGCAAATGGTGTATGTTGTCATAAACTACTTCAGTCTGATCTGCGATACGCTTGTACCGGCTGGTACCATTGGGAATACGTTTTCCTCTTTTTCAACGATGACTTCGAGCAGGTAAGGGCCGTCGTAGTTGAGCATCGTATCGAGTGAATCTGACAAATTATCACGTTCGTTGCATGTGTGACCAGCCATACCGAATCCTTTGGCAATCGTGATGAAGTCCGGATTTTGCAATTCTACAAACGAGTAACGACGCTGGTGGAATAACTGCTGCCACTGACGCACCATGCCCAAAAAGTTATTATTCAGGATGATTGCTTTAACCGGTTGTTTATTCTGAACAATCGTACCAAGTTCCTGTAACGTCATCTGGAAACAGCCATCGCCAATAATCGCAACAACCTGGCGATCTGGAGCACCGACCTGTGTCCCAAAAGCAGCTGGTAAGGCAAATCCCATTGTTCCCATCCCTCCTGACGTAACCAAGCTATTCGGACGTTTGAACTGATAATACCGGGATGCCATCATCTGGTGTTGGCCTACATCCGTTACCAGCACCGCTTCGCCATTCGTTTTCTTCGACAACATGTCGATCACTTCGGGCATTCGAATTTTACCTTCTGCCGTATTGAGTGCGGGTTCTGTAATCGTCTCATTTTCGACAGCATCGTATTTGCGAAACTCATTTCGCCACACCGTATGATCGTTCGGATGAACCAGTGGCAATAAGGCTTTCAATACCTCCTTAGCATCGCCAACGACGGGTGCATCCGCATGGATGATTTTGTCAATCTCCGATGGATCAATTTCAATATGGACAACTTTAGCCTGTTTGATGAATTTACTGGCATCACCCGTCACCCGATCATCGAAGCGCATGCCAATAGCAATAATTACGTCGGCATGATCGGTCATCACGTTTGGACCATAATTGCCATGCATCCCTAGCCAGCCTACATAAAGTGGATGGCTTGTAGAGATTGTTGATTGACCCAAAAGCGTCGTGGCAACTGGGATTCCCGTTTTTTCTGCAAATGCCTGTAACTCTTCTTCAGCTTTAGCAATCTGAACCCCATGTCCAACCAATATGTATGGTTTTTTCGCACTATTAATCAATTGAGCAGCCGCTTCTACCTGTTCGTGCTTTGGTACTAATCGAGGACGGTAGCTGATTATGGTTTGACATTTTTCATACGAAAAGGCCGTTGTCATCAACTCCAGTTGCGCACTTTTGGTAATATCAATCAAAACCGGACCAGGTCGACCTGACTGAGCAATGTAAAACGCTTTCGAAATCACCTCAGGAACTTCATCTGCGCTAGTAATCTGATAGTTCCATTTTGTAATTGGCATGGTAACGCCCATTACATCCGCTTCCTGAAACGCATCCGTACCTAACAATTTCTTCGCAACCTGACCCACAATGCAGACCATCGGTGTTGAATCAATGAGCGCATCAGCAATGGATGTAACTAGGTTCGTAGCGCCCGGTCCTGATGTAACAAGGCAAACACCAGCCCGCCCCTGCATACGAGCATAGCCTTGAGCAGCATGACCAGCACCCTGCTCATGTCGAACAAGAATGTGGTTAATCTGATCTTGGTAATCGTAGAGGGCGTCATAGACAGGCATAATAGCTCCGCCAGGATACCCAAAAATCGTGTCGACTCCTTCAGCCAGAAGCGACATCATAAGGGCTTGTGAACCGTTGATGTAAGTAGGGGCCGGCTTGGTTTCGATCGCTTCCGGCATAACGCTGGCAATTGCTTCCATGACACTTGTGCGGTTTAAGGTCGTATTCAGTTTGTTGGTTTACGGCTTATTAATGTCTAGTCTTCATCCGTTACGCAGCCTTCGCTGGCTGACTTCACGTTGCGGATGTATTTACCCAAGACGCCTTTTGTGAATGGCGGAGCAGGTTGCTTCCACTCGCTTTTACGGTAGGCCAGCTCTTCGTCCGAAACGTGTAAGGTTAATTCGCGGGTCGTTGCGTCGATGGTGATGCGGTCGCCGTTTTGAACGAGGGCAATTGGGCCGCCTTCAAACGCTTCGGGTGTTACGTGCCCAACGACAAAGCCGTGTGTACCACCGGAGAATCGTCCGTCGGTAATTAGAGCCACTTTATCACCAAATCCTGCGCCCATGATGGCCGAGGTTGGTTTCAGCATTTCGCTCATGCCAGGGCCACCTTTCGGACCTGCATTTCGAATCACAATTACCTGCCCGGCCAAAATCTCACCTTTCGATAAAGCCTCGATAATTCCGCTTTCGTGTTCAAAAACCTTGGCAACTCCCTCAAATTTCAGGCCTTCTTTTCCGGTGATTTTCGCAACCGATCCGGTTGGGGCTAGATTACCGCGCAGAATCTGAATGTGCCCGGTTGGTTTGATTGGCTTGTCGAGCGGGAACACAATTTTCTGCGTATCGAAATTCAGGTCGGAGGCTTCTTCCAGATTTTCGGCTACTGTCTTACCCGTTACGGTTATGCAATCGCCGTGAATGAAACCATTTTTATACAGATATTTCATCACAGCTGGAACACCTCCGATAGCCAGCATATCTTCCATATAATACTTGCCGCTCGGTTTTAAATCGGCAAGTAATGGAGTTCGGTCGCTGATGGCCTGTATTTCATCAATGGTCAGTATAATGCCAGCGGCCCGAGCGATAGCCAGATAATGTAAAACCGCGTTGGTAGAACCACCGAGTGCCATGACAATTGTCAGTGCGTTTTCGAGTGATTTTCGCGTGATGATTTCTTTAGGAGTGATATTCCGCTCCAGCAATACTCGCATGGCGGCACCAATTTTCTTGCACTCTTCCTGCTTGCCTTCGTGTGTGGCTGGATACGTACTGCTAAAGGGCAGACTTAAACCCATTGCTTCGATGCTGCTAGCCATGGTATTGGCCGTATACATACCCCCGCAAGCGCCTGCACCCGGAATCGCATTCTGAACGACGCCTTTAAAATCTTCGTCAGAAATGTTACCGGCATATTTTTTGCCCAGCGCTTCGAACGCCGAAACGATGTCTAATTTCTGTCCTTTATAATGTCCTGACCGGATTGTACCGCCGTAGACCATGATACTCGGACGCTCTAACCGAGCCATCGCCATGATCGCGCCAGGCATATTTTTATCGCAGCCAACAACTGTTACAACACCATCATACCATTGAGCCGCTACAACTGACTCGATTGAGTCTGCAATAAGATCGCGGCTGGGTAACGAATAACGCATGCCATCATTCCCGTTCGTCATGCCATCCGATACGCCAATGGTATTGAAGATCAGCCCCACTAATCCGTTCGCTTGAATACCTTGTTTTACGTACACCGATAATCCATTGAGGTGCATGTTGCATGTATTTCCTTCGTAACCCGTGCTGGCAATCCCGATTTGAGGTTTTTTCATGTCCTCCTCGGTCAGGCCAACGCCATAGAGCATAGCTTGGGCTGCGGGATTACTAATGTCCTGAGTTAAGACACGGCTAAAACGATTTAATTCGGCGGTAGGCTGTTCGGTAATCATATTTTTAACAATTAGCGAAATTTCGCTGATAGTGTAATAACGCTGTAAATAAAAACCATGTTTTTCGTAAAGGCAAGAAAAATCGAATTATTTGTCAGTTAAATTGAGTGAGTGTTACTTTTGGTGTATGACTACTGAAACAACATCCCATTACGATCATCTGGAGCAAATGTCGATCCACGACTTGCTGACGAATATCAATAAGGAAGATAAAACCGTTCCGCTGGCCGTGGAAAAAGCGATTCCGCAGATTGAAGCGTTAGTTAGTGAGATCGTAAAACGGATGAAAGAAGGGGGGCGATTGATCTATATAGGTGCCGGTACAAGCGGGCGATTAGGCGTAGTGGACGCATCGGAATGTCCACCTACGTATGGTGTGCCTCACGATCTAGTCATTGGCTTAATGGCTGGTGGTGATGGAGCAATCCGAAAAGCCGTTGAATTTGCCGAAGACGATGCCGAACAAGCCTGGAAAGACATCGCTCCCTATCAGCCCGACGAACATGACACGGTTATTGGGATTGCCGCTTCTGGCCGAACGCCTTATGTCATTGGTGGTTTGGATCAAGCTCGAAAAGCGGGCTTGCTAACAGGCTGTATCGTTTGTAACGAAGGTTCTGCTGTTGCAAAAGCGGCTGAATTTCCCGTAGAAGTAGTTGTAGGGCCAGAGTTTGTGACCGGAAGTACACGTATGAAAGCAGGTACGGCTCAGAAACTGGTGTTGAATATGATTTCGACCTCGGTGATGATTCAGCTGGGTCGGGTAAAAGGCAACAAAATGGTAGATATGCAACTGACAAACATCAAATTGCAGGATCGGGCAGCTAAAATGGTGATGAGCGAAATCGGTGTAGATCGTGAAGAAGCCGAAGCATTGCTCAAGCAGTTTGGCAATGTACGTGGCGCTATTACTGGCTATAAAAAATGAAGTGTTGTTTGCTAAACGACGTAGCCGATATATAATTGATACAATTTATCACGGCTACGCTTGAGTCGCATTTTAACGGCACTCGTTTTAAGATCGCAGCGCGCACCAATTTCCTCAACGCTCAAATTATCCTCGTATTTCAACTTCAGGATCGCGCGTTCTTCTGGAGTAAGTTTGGTTAATACCAAGCTAATAGCCTGCCAGGCTTCCTCCTTTAGCTGACTGTCTACCGTGTCGGCTATATAATCAGCGGCATTATCTTCCAGAGGTGTCGTATGAAGACGTCGGGCTAGGCGAAGTTGATCCGCACAGTAATTGTATGTAACGGAATAAAGCCAGGTTGAAAGACTGGATTTTTGTTTGAATGCCCCCTTTTTCTCAAAAACTTTCAGAAAAATATCTTGAGTAAAGTCATGAGCCAGATCAGTGTCTTTGATCATCGAAAGGCACCACTTGTAGACTCTATTTGAGTAGCGTTTGTAAAGAGCCTCGAATCTTTGATCCAGCAAACTCTGTTCATAATCACTACCAACAAGTTCTTCGTCGTCCATAGTTGAGTTCATATTTATGAGTATGGGAGGATCAAGTTTCACTGTACAAAGTGAACCTGACTTCGGCTATTATAGTCAAAATTAGGCTTTTGAGTAGCTCAATAGTCTATAAATCTACTAGATGGTGTAGTTATATATATTTTGTGGTAGCAGGGTGGTGATCAAATATTACCAATTGGTAAGAGTACTGATTTGTTGAGATCTTGTGGAAATTCGATCAATATGAATTGGCCCGTCATTAAAGCTGGATTTTTGTTTCTATAATAAATCAGCAATAAAATTTTTCCGACAATGCTTGCACAAGATTCATTTCTACGTTTACTTTGAAATTCAAAGTGCTTTTAAATGAAAGAAGAGCAGGATTATATTCGGGATATAGCCCAGATACGTTCCATAATGGAGCGGTCTTCCAAATTTCTGTCGCTTGCGGGCTGGGCAGGCATTATGGCAGGCCTGTATGCATTAGTAGGCGCTTATATCGCCTACGCTGTTTTCGACTTTAATCCCGATGAAATCGTTTACACGGGCGGCCAATTGGGAAGCGACGTTTCTGGCTTATCAACAATCGTTTTATTGGCCAGTATAATCTTGTTTTTAGCGATCAGCACTACGGTTATCCTGTCTAGTAGAAAAGCGAATAAACGAGGGGAGAAGCTTTGGAATGCTATCGTTAAGCGACTTGTGATCAATATGACTATTCCGTTAGTTGTTGGTGGAGTGGTGATTCTTATTTTGATTGCTAAAGGGTTGGTTGGCTTAATGGCCCCGTTTACCTTGCTCTTCTACGGATTGGCTGTCTATAATGCCAGTCAGTTTACGTATGAAGAAGTGAGAAGCTTAGGACTCATCCAGATTGGGTTGGGCTTATTCAGCACTTACTTCGTGGAGTACGGATTACTATGTTGGGCTTTAGGCTTTGGCATTGCCCATATTATGTATGGTATTTATATGCATTTCCGATACGAACGGTGAAGATATCCATCAATGGTTTACATAAAGCATTTGAAAGCAGAATCAAGCTCGGTATTATGGCAGCTCTGGCTGTTAATAACGCGCTTGATTTTAATTCACTCAAGGAATTTCTTGATGTAACAGATGGCAATCTGGCAAGTCATCTGAAAGCATTGGAAAAAGAAGAATTCATTCGGGTGGAAAAATCATTTGTTGACAAAAAATCGAACACAAATTATGCTTCGACGGAACTTGGACGAAAAGCATTCAGCGATCACCTAAATGCCCTGGAAAAATTAATTAAAGGAGTCTCCGATTAAGCTAAAGCTACTATATTATGAAAGAAAAAGTCCAATCGATTTCCAATGACCACAACGAGGTATATATCTGTACCAGAGAAGTTTATAATGTAGTTTAGTAGGGTAATGACTATTTTTTTGCTCGTGCACTTTGCATTTCAAAGTGCACGAGCTCATTCTTAGAACAAACAATTTATAACGCTTAAAATAAAATGACCATGACACAGAGAACCAACTTACCAGAACAGCCTATTCACTCAGCGTCACTAAGGAAGAGAATGCTGGTGGGCGCAGGAATTGCTTTCCTGCTGATTTCACTTTTTCTAATTGGGGTAAGAAACCCTAAACCCGAATGGGGAACCCTTTGGATGATCAGACCATTGATCGTTGTTGCTTTCGCCGGAGCAATGGGAGGGTTATGTAATTACTTCATTCTCAATTATAGCGACCGAATCGGGGTAAATAGACTATTGGCTACGATAGTCAGCGCGCTCGTGTTTATCGTGGGCTTATGGCTTGGATTTGTTTTGGGATTGAACGGCACCTTGTGGAATTAAACAGTACTTTCATGAAAAACGAGATACTCGCCCATATAAACGAGCCTGGGCAACTCGAAAAGCTATATCGAGCCAACAAAGCACCCTTTAAACGAGCGTTCAATGCCCTATATCCAGAACTGAAAGGAAACTCATTGGCTGATTTCTGGAATGAACGTTTAAGCTATGAAAGTGATGAACTGAGCTGGGGCACAAGCCGGGAATTACGCTTTGTGATCATTGCGGTGTTCGTGGCAGGGATTATTGCCAAGTTACCTGCATTTTTGGGTATAGATCAGGAGTTTTTCTACTCCAGAAATATTGGTTTTATCGTTTTTCCGGCGCTATCAGCCTACTTTGCCTGGAAGAACAACGCATCGACCCGGAGCATTGCTTTGATCGTTGGCGCAATCCTCGTTGGGATAGTGTTTATCAATTTTCTTCCCAATAATAAGAAAAGCGACACCTTAGTTTTATCCTGCATCCATTTAGCCTTGTTTCTCTGGTCGGTGTTAGGCTTTGCTTTTGTTGGCGATACCCGACATACTGAAGAAAAGCGGCTTGGTTATTTACGATACAATGGTGACCTGGTCGTTATGACAGGGCTTATTCTGATTGCAGGCGGAATTATGACGGGTATAACGGTAGGGCTTTTTCAACTTATTGGCCTGGATATCAGGACTTTCTACGTTGAAAACATTGTCGTTTTTGGTCTTCCGGCGGCTCCTATTGTCGGAACCTACCTTACGCAGGCAAATCCGCAGTTAGTTGGGAAAGTATCGCCGGTAATTGCGAAGCTCTTTAGTCCGCTGGTACTAGTCATGCTGGCTATTTACCTTGTAGCGATTATCTATTCGGGTAAGGACCCTTACAACGATCGTGAGTTTTTGCTGATGTTCAATGCCTTATTGGTTGGTGTGATGGCTATCATTTTCTTCTCTGTTGCCGAAACATCCAAAACAGTTAAAAGCCTGCCTGAAGTATGGATACTCGCTTTGCTGTCTGTGCTGACTATACTGGTTAATGGTATCGCGCTATCGGCCATCTTATTCCGAATTTCAGAGTGGGGTATTACACCTAACCGACTTGCTGTGCTGGGTAGCAATGTGTTAATTCTGATCAATCTTCTGTTGGTAACCGCAAAACTGTTTAAAGTTCTTTCGAAGCGAGCAACTATAAATGAGGTTGGAAAAGCTATTGCTTATTACCTGCCGGTTTATGTGTTGTGGGCCATTATCGTGACGTTCCTGTTTCCGTTTCTATTTGGATTCAAATAAATAGAGAAAAGGTAATCCCTGATTCCTCTACTTTATTACTGGGGGCTATTAATGCTACATAACACAGCCTGGTTTACCTATTTTTTTTATCTCCATACTTTGAATTTCAAAGTGGATTTTTCGCTAAATCTATTAATCAAATTGTCATGTATTCTGCACAATATCCAGTTATAAGACTAAAAATCATCGCTGATTTCAAAAGCTATTTTTTCTCCAAACGGATCGCCTTGTTTCTTTGGCTCCGTGCTGTAATGATTACCTTACTTTGGTCGACGACCGCTTATTCGCAGGATAAAACGGGCGAAATTGACAAAGTCTTTGCTTGGGCAACGTCGGCTACACCTGGGTGTGTATGCGCGGTCGCCCAGAATGGAAAAGTCGTTTTGAACCAATCTTATGGTTCTGCTGACCTTGAGCACAGCGTTCCAGTAAACTCAGAAACTGTTTTCGATATTGGGTCAACAAGGAAACAATTTATTGCTGCGGCCGTCCTCCTGCTCGCTAACGAAAAGCGCCTTTCCCTTTCCGACGATGTTCGTAAGTACATTCCAGAGCTTTCTGACTATGGGCATAAAATCACGGTGGATCACTTGCTGACGCATACGAGTGGTATTCGTGACTGGACAGGATTATTACCATTGGCAAAAGGAAAACCCGATGTATTGACGCTGATTCTACGTCAGAAAGGACTCAATTTCGTGCCAGGTGAAGAATGGTCATACTCGAACAGTGGCTATGTATTACTGACGGAGATAGTTGCGCGTGTGAGTAAGATGTCGTTCTCTGAATTTTTACACAAGCGTCTGTTTGAGCCGCTTGGGATGAAGACGACATACGTTGACGATTTACACACAGCCGTCAAGAATCGGGCTCTTGCCTATAAAAAAGAAGGGAACCAATGGAAAGTAGACATGCTGCTTGGTAACGATCGCGGTGGGGCAGGGGCTATTCTGAGCACCGCAGGCGATCTGGTAATCTGGAACGAAGCACTCACCAATAATCGTCTTGGCCAGTTTGTTAGCGAAAAACTTCAGGAATCAGCAAGGCTAAACAATGGCAGGAAGCTAAGCTACGCCCGTGGTTTGTTGGTAGATTCCTATCGCGGCTTTAGAGAAATATGGCATTCTGGTGGTGCGGCTGGTTACCATTCATGGCTGGGTCGTTATCCAGAGCAAGGCCTTTCAATTGTCATTCTCTGTAATTCGGATGCTATCGCGGCAACGACACTCGGACACCGGGTTGCCGACCGATTTCTGCCCACTACAACTGCTCCGGAGGTTGAGGCTGGTCCACCGCCCACAATCACTGGTGAAGCACTGGCGGGCGTAAATAGCAAGGCAGGACAATTCATCAACGAACGGACCGGGGAATCAATACGTCTGGCGGTAGACCGAGATCGGTTTCGTATTGCAGGCGGACCTGGCCTAATACCGATCAGTAAGGATCATTATCGTCGTTGGGGGAATTCAGTCTGGTTCATGTCGCAGGATGCGTTCGAGCTGTACTTTGTTTCGCCAGATCAATTCGATCTGAAATCGATGGAGGACCAACTAACCCGGTATCATCGGGCCCAGCCCTATAACCCTACTGCAGACGATCTGAAGGCCTTTGCTGGCCGATATCAGAGCGACGAGATGGATGCGTTCTTTGATCTGTCGCCCGAAAAAGACGTTTTGAAGGGTCGGGCAAACGATGTGCCGGGCGAGGGTTTGCCTTTTAAACCGATCGATCAGGATACGTTTCAATTAGGAGGGTTAACCTTACATTTTCTTCGTAATAAGGCCGGCGAAGTTGTGGCTCTCGACTATAGTAATCCATTACTCCGCAACATTCGATTCACTCGCAGTCGTTAGCAAAGGTCGTTTCTCGCCTAAAACGAATGGCCTCACCTATTCAGCTAAATCAAATCTAAAATCAATATGAAGCCCCATGTCAGTAACAAAATAGCTACGGAATTTCGTATTCAAGGCTTAGGTAAGCTATGGAAAGTCAGAATACTAGTTGCGGTTATGCTCAGTTTCGTATTCTCTCTTTCAGGATACGCACAGATGCTTGCTAAGGCGAAACTCGATCAGTTTTTCGATCGACTTGCCGAGAAAAATAAGGCGATGGGTAGTCTGGTTATCGCTAAAGATGGCAAGATCCTTTATAGCCGCTCGATAGGCTACGCGCAAATCAATGGAGCCGAAAAAAAACCATTAACTGCGGCAAGCCGATACCGGATCGGTTCGATCACAAAAACGTTCACGGCGACGATGATCCTGCAACTGATTGACGAGGGGAAATTAAAACTTACCGACAAGCTTGACCAGTTCATTCCACAGATCCCAAATGCCTCTAAAATCACTATTGCTCAGATACTTGGGCATAGAAGTGGCATCCCGAATATAAAGCGCGAGCAGAATGCTCAGGGGGCAGCGAACACGATTCCAATGACGAAAGATGAACACCTCGCCCTTATCGTCAAAGCCACCCCCGATTTCGAGCCGGATACAAAATCGCTTTACAGTAACTCCGGCTATTTCGTATTGGGTCTTATTCTTGAAAAGGTAACCGGAAAATCCTATGAGGAATCCCTCAAACAGAGAATTACGGCAAAGATTGGTCTTAAGGATACCTATACCGCGACCGGGAACATTGATGTAACCAAGAATGAAAGCCTTACCTATTTTGCACTTCCCGGTGGCGACTGGAAACAAGTACCCGAAACCCATCCCAGCATCCTCTTTGGCGCGGGAGCAATTGTTTCGACACCAGCCGATCTGACTACATTCATCAAGGCGTTGTTCGATGGAAAACTGATTTCTCAGGAGAGTCTTACAATGATGAAAACGGAGAGAGACGGCGAAGGATTTGGCATGGTGACCTTTCCATTTGCGGGAAAAACTTTCTACGGGCACACGGGCGGAGCTGACAATTACGGAGCGTGGGTATCTTACCTGCCGGAAGAAAAGTTGGCGATTGCCTACACGACAAACGCAAAGGTGTATCCGGTGAAGGATATTTTAGGCGGTGTTGTCGACATCTACTACCATAAACCGTTTCAGATTCCCACCTTCGAATCAATGGCTATCAGCCAGGATATACTGGACAAATATGTTGGTACTTATTCGTTCTCTGGTGCCCCTGCGAAATTTACAATTACCCGAGACGGTGCCACACTCTACGCGCGGCCACCTGGTGCACAATCGGCCTGGCCGCTCGAAGCAACGGCACAGGATAAATTCAAAATTGATAACGGCACTGCGGGGGGCATCGTTATTGAATTCGATGTTGCCAAAAGCCAGATGACTATCAAACGGAACGGTGGAGAGCGGACTTTTACTAAGGACAACTAACGATCATAACTCATATATCCTGATGAAAGCGAGTACTCGTATTGCTGTTGGGGCAGGTCTCACATTACTGATTCCCTTAGTATTGACATTGCTTGCCAGTTGGCATTGGAAACCGGGGGCTTTGGTTTTGGGCATTATCCTGCTACTTGGTGGACTCTATCTCCTCTATGAATTGGCAGTAACGGGGAAAATGAACAGTAAAATGTACCGATTCGCCGTTGTATTGGCGCTTGCCACTATATTCGGCCTTGTCTGGATGAATGTTGCTGTCGGCGGCATTCTTGGAGATGATCCTGCCAATATGATGTATTTCGGAGTACTTCTGATTGGACTTGCTGGGGCCATCATCGCACACGTAGAGCCACTGGGTATGTCACGCGCATTGTTTGCGACGGCGTTCGCAATGGCCCTGGTTCCTGCGATTGCACTGATCATTGGAACGCCTGCTTTTTCTAACGGTGTGGTTGCCGTATTTGGCCTTCATGTATTCTTTGCCATGTTATTTATGGGGTCAGCATTATTGTTTCAACGCGCGGGTATGAGCACAAAGGACCAGATGTGATATCAACAGCTTGAATAGCCATTACAACGGCAGACACATGACTTAGTCGTTTCGATAGATTTATAATTCTTAGTTTATAGATCGTGAAAAGGCAAGATTATTGCAGTAGGTGGCTCATCACCTTCCCGTCAATCGTCATGAATAAAGAGCTCGTGCTGTTTACCATTATGTTTGCCTTTGCTGTTTTTGCAGGAGGTTTATTACTGTATTGGTTCCGCCAGATTGCCTTCGCTCGTCGTTGTCCCATTTGCCATGATATAGATGTAGAGCGCCGGAGCCGAAAAGGGTGGCTCCGGCATATTCCGTTCGCCAAAGCCTATTTCTGCGAGGGGTGCGGAACTCGGTTTATCCGAATTGGATTCAGCCAGTCAACCAAACATCGTCCAGAACCGCCCCTCCGGTTGATGCGCGATGAACCTAAACATCCCTGAATCTGATTTGTCTATCGATTTGATTCAATCGTTTTCTGGTGTAATTACGATTCAGGTCCATTTCCCCTGGCTGACCACTTGCCTATTTTTTCTATCAATTATTTCTACAATGATATCCTTGATTATCAGTCGACTTAGGAAATAGCAGTCAAGTAAACATTTTTCTGTTTTGTTCGTTAGAAGAGTATTAATGGAAGTATTTATAGCACTATCCAAATAATACTCATGAAACGACCGCACCTTACTCTGCTTGACTTTCTTCCCGGCCCCTGGACATTAGTTATTGGCATCGCAACGGGTATATTCTCTGTCTTTCTTCGGCTGATTTTACAAGTACTTAATCTATAAGTGGCTTATTGTTAGATATTTACTTCTGGCATTGTTAATTTTAGTGCAAAAGCGCTAGGCATTGCGTCACTATTTACAGATGCATACATGTATGTAAAGGGTAATTGCCTGCTCCTCAAAGTTTACCATTAATTACTCCCCTTCCTGGTTCTCAGGACCCGTGTCCTGTTAATAATCCTCATCTAGCTGACTCACTTTCAGTTGGGACCAATACCTTAATTTTTGGCAAAAGACTCACTTCATAACCACTTTTTACCAGTTCATCCAATTCAGCCACTGGTACTATGAGGGAGTGGTTAGTTTTGTTTATGAATAATGAACTCTCTATTCATAAAACAACACTATATCTAATGGATACCTTACAATTGCCTCATTTCACAACCAAACGAACCATTACCATTCCTTCTATCGAATATCTGGAAGCCGTAGGAAATTATACCCGAGTTCACCTGATGGGGCAAAAGCCAATGCTGGTGGCGAGCACGTTAAAAAGGTTTGAAGAACGGCTACCGCAGTTTTTGCGGATTCATAAAGGAATTTTAGTCAATCCTACTCATATCATTAATTATCGCATCCGATCTGTTTCCAGTCCGTTTGTTGAGCTTTCGAAAGATAGACAGCTAACGATATCACGTCGACAGACCCGGCGCCTGGGGCCGGCATTAGCCTCCTTTAAACCATGTCTTGGTTAACCTCGCAAAGAATCCTTACTGAGGCAGCTATTTAATAAGGTAGAATTCCCCCAATAGTTAAGGCCGTTTTGGTATCTGTGTATAATGCCTCGGCGTCAGGCAATCTATTCTATTCCAGAATGGAGGGTAAGCTCGAAGCAAAAATTCCTAGTATCGACTTTGAGCAGTGCATTATGTTCATGCCTGGGCTGATTGGGAAATTCCGGCTGGTATCTACAGCAATACTCGCTGAAAAACTGGCTAAAGCTCCCAAACTATTGCCAATTGGCATACATGTCGTCGAATTAAATAAAATCTCTGGTTATTAGAGTGAATGTCACCATCCGTATCCGTGTAAGCGTAGGATTGAGTAGGTTAAAGAAAGGTCTTGACTTTCAACTAAATCCACTAGTTTTACCCTATGCAGTCAGGAGGGGGAATATGCAAACAGGCTTAATACACTCAATAAACAAACAGCCAGCGATCTCGTATAAAATGAGACGGCAGGTCGTTGCTGAATTTCAGTCAGACCTTAAAAGAGCTACCGGTTGGGGCCGAGTGTGGCTTCGATGGAAACGAGGAATCGTTTTACAAATGCGTTACAACGAACTTCTATTCTCGAATACGTTTGGCGCAAAAAGTGCTAGTAGCAGTAGGGTGTTAGGCTCACATTTCTGAGCCTAATTCATGCCTATGACAACACTGGATGATGTGTATGAGCTTTGCGCCCGTTTTGACGGCCTATCTTCCCCTGATGAGGCACTTGCCTGCCTGTCTGAACTCCGGAACACGCTGGAACGCTTCAAACGAGAACAGGAAAAGCCCAAAGGAGCTAATATTGCCTGCGCGCTGGTGAGTCGTCACGTCTGGTTAGATGTAGTGGAGTATAGTAGTACGGGTAATAAGCATATGTTGGCTGCAGCCAAGCGCAAGGTATGCGAAGCGTTGTCTTTCCTGCCCTAGTACTATTTTAGTCTTACTTGACAGAATACTATCTGGCTCTAAGCAGGGACTTCTATGGCTACTCTAGTTCCGTTGCCAGGTGAACTCTCTATCTTGCATTTGCCCGCCAATGTATCTACGCGGGCAATAATATTACGCATACCGATTCCATTGCCCTGCCGATTACTTGCGAAGCCAACTCCGTTATCACTCACCGACAGTAATAAGTTTTGGGTGTTTTGGGTCAGGCTCAGCACTACCCGGTTGGCCTGAGAATGTTTGATGCTATTATTAATCAACTCCAGAATTACGTTATATAATTCAAATTCAATGACTGAACTGGGGCGGTTTTCCCAATCCTTTACATCAAGCCGGAACTCTATATTGGGATTAAAATTGAGCTTATCCGTTAATTTTTGTAACGCCGGAATTAATCCCTGACTTTGTAATTCGGTAGGCAGCAGGTTATGGGAAATCAGCCGGACATCTGAATAAACCTCTTCCAGCATCTGAATGATATCGCCGTGTAACTTACGATCGGCCGGGCTGTAATCGCCTACATCCCAGGCCTCTATTCGCCAGCGTAACGCTGTCAGTTTGGTATTCAGGTTGTCATGAAGTTCGGAAGCAACTCGTTTTCGTTCAATAGTTTGGCCTTTAAAAAGCGCTTCCTCGATTTCCTTATTTTTGACCGTCAGCTCTTTATTTTTAGTCTTGAGCTTCTGATTCGACCAGAAAATGATTGCTGCCAGTAAAATTGCCAGGGCAGCTAAGCCAATCAGAAAATTGCGGGCCTGGGTGAGCTTATCACTCTTGAGTGTTTGTAAGGCTAATTGATTCGCCTGTCGCTGCTTATCGAAATCATAATTCATGGCAGAGGCTGTGGCTTTTAACAATGATTCTTTATTAAGGAGTGAATCCGAAACGGCTTTAAATTGCTTATAATGCTGTAAAGCCTTCATAGTCTGACCAGTACCCTCGTAGGCATTAGCTAGAAGCTGATGATAGTCTGCTGTTTCGGCCAATAAAGGCGGGTCCGATTCTTGCGCCCACTCCAGGCCTTTTGTTGCGTAGGCGATCACCTGTGGATATTGTTTTTTGGCTAAATAGATTTTGCCGTAGTTAACCTGAACCAGGTGATCAAGAAATTGCTCGTAATCAACGGCGTCGCGATATAATTTATCACCCAATTGAGTGGATTTGAGCGCTTTTTCGTATTCGTTACGCTTAATATAAAGCCTTCCCATTCGGGCATACACCTTTGGGAGACCATAAATCGCATGGATCGCTTTGTTAATCGTTTCGGCCTTTGTCAGTGCGTTTAGAGCTGCATCATATTTTCCTTCTTTTTCAAAAATATCTGCCTGCTGATTTAGCAGGAATGCTTCCAGGGTTTTGTCATTCCTTTTTTGCGCAACTTTGGTTGCCTGATTAAATAAGGCCAACGCTTCCTTATGCATGCCTAATGCTGAATACACAACGCCAAGATTCGGTAAAGTCGAACGCAATCCCGACAGGTCATTGGCTTGTTCCTGAAGCTGCCTTGCTTTCAGATAAAATTCAACGGCTTTGCTGAACTGGCCACTGCGGGCGAAAATCTGGGCTTTTTCGTTGTATACGGTTCCTTGCCAGGCTTTGTCTCCCAGAGCGATAAAGATGCCATTGGCTTTGTCTAAAAGGGGGAGAATTTCTTTTTGTCTGGTTAGGTTATCTCCCAGAAGCTGCGCTTTGCGGATATAAGCTTCAGCCTCCATGTGCCTGTCTTTTAGCTTTGCCGCGATTCTATGTATCGTATCCAACTGCGCATAGGCTGACGGGACGTCAAGTAATCGGTCGGCTTCAATCCGGACAAGTCGTAGTCGAGCCTTTCCTTCTCCCCGTAAATATCCTAGTTTTTTAGCCAGGGTTGCCGATTGCATACCATATAAGATAGCGAGAGAATCATCTCCGCCAAGCCAGTAAGCCTGACTCAGTTCATATAAAATATGCACACGGTTAGTATCTGAGGGAGCCGTTCGAAGTTGTTTTTGTAGCGAGTCAATCGGTTGAGCATGAAGAGGTAGCCAATAGCCAAACCCCCAAAGAAGCCAGCTCTGCCTAAAGATGCTTTTTAACGACGAAGTAATCCACCGAACATAGACATGAAGCATGAGTAAACGGCTTACGAAACTGTGCATAATCAACTCTGGCGAACTTGCCCTTTTGGTAGTAATATAGAAGAAAGTTGGCATATTGTCCAAAGCCCTCCTGCTATAATCAACTTATTGAACGGTAGCGAATTGATTGTAAAAAAGATGGTAGTTTCGGGCTTTATCCAATCACTTGTATGCAACCCATTACCCTTTTCGTTATTGCCTTATTCATTGCTGCTATGGCGTTTATTTACGCCTGTACACCCATCAAAAAAGGGCCAAACATTGCCGTTGATACTCAGGGAGGGTATAAAAACTTAAAACTGGATGCAACTTATGACTCTCTACAAAAATTAGTGGAACTTAAGCCAGCACCAGACAATCCGTGTATAGCAATCAAAAAGTTTGCTATTTCATCGGAGCCGTATAAGACGATTAGTTCAATTAGTCTCGATACTGTTGAGCTTGAGTTCGTTAATGATCGTTTATATCGAGTCATGTTACATACACGCTACGAATATCCGGTTAGTGGTAAACTCCATAAAATTCTTCGGTCGGAATACGGCGAGCCTATCGAAGAGCGAAAAGCGGAGGCAGGTATAAAATACGTAACCTACAAGTGGATTGGAGACAAAACCTATATTCATCTTATCCAGCGTGACCATGCCGACCTGAACATTGAATACGGTTCGTTTGAAGGCAAAGAACGCTCGATAGTAGAATTAAAGAAGTGTCAGGAGCGGATGTTAGGAAAAAACGATCAGTGAGTAGACTAGTGATGTACAGAAAGTTAATCGCCAGCGTAGCAAGCGCCATGACCAATTCCATCAGCTTCCCCGAGAGAATCAGCCAACTGGCAAATAAGGGACTGGCTTGTACTACTTAATGATGCAGCGAAATATGATTAATAGCACATTCGGTACACGAATAAAAACAAAAAACTCCTAATTCTCTGACCTGCAGATCATTAGGAGTTTTTGTAGTAGCCCGACCAGGATTCGAACCTAGACAAACAGAACCAAAATCTGTCGTACTACCCTTATACTATCGGGCTGCTTTTGCAATTGCGAGTGCAAAGATAACTGATCAGGAGAGTGAAAAACAAGTAGTGATCCAAAAAAAGTAACTTTTTCGTAGACTAGCCAACTTACTGATTGATTTCCAACCCTCTATCTAATGCTTAAATACCAGCAATCGGGGTGGTTGGGCTAATCTTTTTCACCAATCCCTGGAGTACTTTGCCAGGGCCGCATTCAAAAAACTCCGTGGCACCATCAGCAACCATACGTTCAACAGACTGTGTCCATCGTACTGGTGATGTAAGTTGAGCAATCAAATTTGCTTTAATCAGTGCAGGATCGGTAACAGCCTGGGCGTTTACATTTTGATAAACTGGGCAGCGGGGTGCATTAAAGGCCATCCGCTCGACAGCTTCGGCAAATTCGGTCTGGGCGGGTTCCATAAATGGCGAATGGAAAGCACCACTAACGGCCAGTGGTACAACTCGTTTTGCGCCCTCAGCTTTCAGTCGCTCCTCTGCGAGTTGAATGCCCGCAGCACTACCTGAAATAACAACTTGGCCAGGGCAGTTATAATTCGCGGGTACCACAATCTCGTCCGTAATTTCAGCACATATCTTTTCGATAACCTCATCGGCCAACCCCAGGACCGCTGCCATTGTCGATGGTGTAATTTCGCAGGCTCGTTGCATCGCGGTTGCCCGAACAGAAGCCAGCCGCAAGCCGTCTTCGAAAGAAAGGACACCTGCTGCCGTTAAGGCCGACAATTCACCGAGGGAATGACCAGCTACCATTTCAGGTGCAAACGAATCGGTTGTCATTGCCAGTACAACACCGTGCAGAAAAACGGCAGGCTGTGTATATATCGTTTGTTTTAGCTCGTCGTCAGATCCTTCAAACATAATGGTGGTCAGCTTGTAGCCTAACACCTCGTTGGCCTGATCGAACAGTTGACGGGCAGCTTCAGAGTTTTGGTAGAGATCCTGTCCCATACCCCGAAACTGTGAACCTTGACCTGGAAATACGTATGCTTTCATTGGTTAAGTCTATCGATTAATGAATAAAACCGCAAAGGGCTGCAAAATTGAAGGATAATTATGGTTGTTCAAATGATTTTAGTGAGGATGTGTCAACTTTAGTAACAATCAACGACAACATACGGTTATGAAGCTGCCCGTTGATTTAGTCTAATTTATACCGACTGTAAATAAGCCACAAAACGGCTGATAAAGGGGTGTAATCTTGTTTCCATCGGGTTTGTGCTTTAGTTTTGATGCGCCGTTCAAACCGGCTTTTTTTCAATCGTTTACCACTAAAATTTCGTGTCGTTCATCCTATGGCTTGGGTAACACAAACGCTATCCAGCTCCCTCGGTCGAAAGGTTATTATGTCGCTGACGGGACTGTTTTTATGTTCATTTCTGATTGTTCATGTGGCTGGGAATCTCCAGTTATTTAAGGGCGACGGCGGACGGGCTTTCAATGAGTATACCTACTTCATGACTCACAACCCGCTGATTATGACCGTCTCTTATTTGCTCTACACATCGATTCTGGTACATGCGCTGATGGCTTTAGTCCTCACACGGCATAACCAGGCATCGCGCCCTGTAAAGTATGCCTATAGTAAACCCGAGGCCAACAGTGCCTGGTCATCGCGTAATATGGGCATTCTGGGTACAATCCTATTGCTATTCATCATCATTCACATGCGTACATTCTGGTACGAAATGCACTTCGGATCGGTGCCTATGGCTGAATATGATGGGAAAGAGTATAAAGATTTATATACCGTTGTACAGGTCGCTTTTGGCGAATTATGGTATGTGATTCTGTATGTGCTATGCATGGTGGCGATTGGATATCACCTATGGCATGGATTCCAGAGTGGTTTCCAGACACTGGGTGTTCGGCATAAAAAGTATACACCCATTATTGAATTTCTGGGTAAATACTTCTTTGCTATTATCATTCCGGCAGCTTTCGCAGCTATGCCGATTTACGTGTATTTGCAGGTTCATCATATAATCTAAAGAGTGTAAGGGCGAAAGAGTGATTTGTATACACTTATTAAACGCACTTTCGCTCTTGCACTCTTTCGCTCTTTAAAGTAAAATGAAACTGGAATCTAAAATCCCCGAAGGTCCTTTAGCCGAAAAATGGGCACGGCATAAGTTTGCGCTGAAACTGGTCAATCCGGCCAATAAGCGTAAATACGATATTATTGTAGTTGGTACGGGGCTGGCTGGTGCATCGGCAGCGGCTTCGCTGGCAGAGTTAGGCTATAATGTAAAAGCATTCTGCTTTCAGGACAGCCCTCGTCGGGCGCATTCGATTGCAGCTCAGGGTGGTATCAATGCCGCTAAAAACTATCAGAACGACGGTGATAGTGTATTCCGTTTGTTCTATGACACCATCAAAGGTGGTGATTACCGCGCCCGCGAAGGAAACGTCCACCGATTAGCAGAAGTTAGTGTAAACATCATTGATCAGTGCGTAGCGCAGGGTGTACCGTTTGCCCGCGAATACGGCGGTACGTTAGCGAACCGTTCATTTGGGGGATCGCAGGTATCACGTACATTTTATGCGCGTGGTCAAACTGGGCAGCAATTGCTGTTAGGGGCTTATTCAGCCCTGAGCCGTCAGGTAGCTAATGGCAAGGTAAAACTCTATACACGTACCGAAATGCTCGACCTCGTAGTGGAAGGTGGCAAAGCGCGCGGTATTGTGGTACGAAATCTGATTACAGGTAAGATAGAATCGCATTCGGGCCACGCTGTTCTGCTCTGTACTGGTGGCTATGGTAATGTATTCTATCTGTCTACCAACGCAATGGGGTGTAATGTAACGGCGGCCTGGCGAGCTCATAAAAAAGGAGCTGTGTTTGGCAACCCTTGCTTTACGCAAATTCACCCAACCTGTATTCCCGTATCGGGCCATTATCAGTCGAAGCTAACGCTGATGTCCGAATCATTGCGAAACGATGGTCGGGTATGGGTGCCTAAGAGCAAAGAGGACGCGGAGAAAATCCGGAAAGGGCAGATGAGTCCCAACGATCTTTCCGAAGATCAGCGTGATTATTTCCTCGAACGCCGATATCCGTCTTTCGGTAACCTTGTTCCGCGTGACGTAGCGTCCCGCAACGCAAAAAATATGTGCGACGAAGGACGTGGGGTTGCTAAAACGGGCTTAGCTGTATATCTGGATTTCGCTGATGCTATCAAGCGCGATGGACAGAAAACGATCGAGGCCAAATACGGTAACTTGTTCGAGATGTACGAAAAAATCACCGGCGAAAATCCGTACGAGGTGCCGATGATGATTTACCCCGCCGTTCACTATACGATGGGCGGTTTGTGGGTCGATTACAATCTGATGACGACGATTCCGGGGCTATATGCACTTGGGGAAGCGAATTTCTCCGATCACGGCGCTAACCGACTTGGTGCTTCGGCCCTGATGCAGGGTCTGGCAGATGGTTATTTCGTTATCCCGTACACCATTGGCGATTACCTGGCAACAATTGGTCCTGCGGACAAAATCCCGGTTGATTCTCCTGCCTTTAAAGAGGCCGAACAGAAAGTTCAGGACCAGATTAAAAAACTAATGTCAATCAAGGGGCAGCGTCCGGTTGATGATCTGCATAAAGAACTCGGTCATATCATGTGGGAATACTGCGGTATGTCGCGCACGGCTGAAGGATTGGCAATTGCCAAAGAAAAGATTCAGGCGCTAAAGAAAGAGTTCTGGACCAACGCCAAGATATTGGGCGATGCCGACGAAATGAATCAGGCACTTGAGCAGGCATCGCGTATCGCCGACTTCATGGAGTTAGGCGAACTTATGGTCGACGATGCGTTGAACCGTAACGAATCCTGCGGTGGTCACTTCCGTGAGGAATACCAGACTCCTGATGGCGAGGCTCTGCGCGATGATGCGAATTATGCTTATGTAGCCGCCTGGGAATATCAGGGAGAAGGTAAACCCGAGCTTCTGAACAAAGAGCCATTGGTGTTTGAAAACGTGAAACTGACACAGCGTAGTTATAAATAAAAAAGTTCTAGAGTTGTATAGTTGTAAGGTTATAAATTGGTTCTCCCGTATCAACTTTACAACTCTAGAGCTCTACAACTTTTGATAACCTTACAACTTTTGTAAGATGAAAATCACTCTAAAAGTCTGGAGACAGAAAAATAATAACACAGCCGGAAAGCTAGTTGAATATCAACTCGATAATGTGTCGGAAGACATGTCATTTCTGGAGATGTTCGACGTACTGAACGATTCGCTGACCCGGAAAGGTGAAGAACCCGTTGCCTTCGACCACGATTGTCGCGAAGGGATTTGCGGAACCTGTTCGATGTACATTAACGGGCGCCCACATGGACCGCAAACGGGCGCAACGACCTGTCAATTGCACATGCGTTCGTTCAATGATGGCGATACCATCGTTGTCGAACCCTGGCGGGCGCGGGCGTTCCCAATCATCAAAGATTTGATGGTCGATCGTCTGGCTTTCGACCGGATTATTCAAGCTGGTGGCTATGTATCGGTCAATACCGGATCAGCCCCCGATGCAAACGAAATCCTGATTCCACGGAGTATTGCTGATGAAGCGATGGATGCGGCTGCCTGCATTGGTTGTGGCGCTTGCGTTGCTGCCTGTAAAAATGCGTCGGCGATATTGTTCGTTTCGGCAAAAGTGTCGCAACTGGCTATCTTACCCCAAGGAAAATCAGAGCATAAAGAGCGCGCTGAGCGTATGGTTGCCCAGATGGATGCTGAAGGTTTCGGTGCCTGTTCGTTCACAGGTGCCTGCTCAGTCGAATGTCCTAAATCTATTTCGCTGGATCATATTGCCCGATTGAATCGGGAATATTTAGGCGCTAAATTGACGTCCGATAATGTCAATGGCTGATTAATTTAATCAATCAAGCTTACACATAAAAAACCCGGCCTCTTTAATAGAGACCGGGTTTTTTATGGCTGATTTGCACTGTTACTTCAAAAACGCTTCATCATTATCGGTCATAAACATGCGTGTGCTTTCGGTATATGTACCACCCGTTGGCGCTTTGTATTTCAAGTCTACGTAAAACGCCCGATAGCCTGAGGCAGGGAAAGCTTCGCTCACAGCGATCGTACTTTTGTTCTTGATACCCAAGCTTTTTGCTTCCCATTTTTCGTCCTGAAAAATCATATCGGTCGAATTAGCCGACCAGACCGTTACGTCTTCCAGCTTATCTGATGTTGTTTTGATGGTCAGGTCTACGCCTTTTTTAGTGGTCGATACAGTCCACTGGCAGGCTGGGTAGGGTTGTTTAGTGAGCGTAGTGCCGAAGAAGGCATTTAATGCTTCCAGCGCTTGCCGTTTATCACCCAAATCATGACCAACGTTCGGAACATAGTGAATATAGTTTTCGCCCGGAATCTGGCCGATGTAATGTTTCACTGCGTCGACCGTCCAATAGGGGTCGTTCGTACCCATGAACAGCATTTTGGGCATGGTTAATTTCTTGCGATACGAATAAGGATCAATCATTTCGGTAATAGCCATTCCTTCCTTACTATGCGTGTTCTGGGGAATGCCCAGCTTAACGTAATCGTCAATTTCGACGCTGTATTTATTCCAGATTTTCATTTGGTAATCCAGATTGACAGGCATGTTCAGAATATCGATAACCATTGGGGCAATGGCCACCGCTCGTTTATCACTGGCACCGGTCAACCAGGTGGTCCAGCCGCGCTTGGAAGCCCCCGATATGACAAAGTTTTTAACCTCTTTATTTAGTTGCTGTTTCGCTAATTCTTGTACCGCATCCATCGCCCGAACGGCACTTTTTACCATCGGAAAAAGTAGCGGCCAGGTGTAATCACCATCTTTTTTAAACTGATGTAATGTATACGAAATCAGCGCATCTTCGGTCAGATTATCGTATAAAGGTTGATTGGGCGTTTGTCGAAGTACGGCGACGATGGCTTTGTTCGCAGTCGCCAGTGTGCTGATTGCTCGATTGAATTTATCGTCATGGCCGTTCCAGCGAGGTTCGCCATCTTTGATTGAACCACCTGTTATAAATAGGAGTGCGCCATCGTGCTTAATTTCTTTCGGAACGAGTACGGTTAACTGGTGTTTCCAGGTGTGCTCGCGCCATTTTTGCGACGTCAATAAAACTTCGTGCGCTGTAATATCGCCATAGGTATAAGTGTCTTTCACTTCCCACTTGAACGACTGATCGTTGTTGTGTAAGTAGCTTTCCAAAGCCGTTGATGGAGTAATACCATCCGTTTTTTCAGGAAGATCGAAGGCAAATAAGGAAAAGAGGAAACCAGCAATTGCTACAGTTTTGAGGAGGTACTTTTTCATTGTGTATTGGAATTGTTTACTTGAAGACCTTAAAATTTTTTTGTCATCCTGACGAAGGAAGGATCTCATGGTTTCCTACCACTCATGTAAGGGTAGTTTAAGATCCTTCCTTCGTCAGGATGACAAATTGAGCTACTTATACCCATCTGCATTAGGCGAATCTGCAATTAATTTCAGGGCTTCGTCCATGTAAATTTCGGCGGTGTTTTCGCCAAGGCTGGTTCGACTGATGTAGTCATAACGCTTGAAACTCTTGAAATCTACTTTGGTGAGCATGTAGCCGAACGCATCGTTGGTCAGGCCAAACAACATCGGTGCCTTGGTGTGCATATGCCGTTTCACATAATAGCCGACATTGGGTAACGCTTCGCCTGGAATGGTCAGTATCTGCGCCGAACCGATATTCAATAGATTGACCTGAGCAACTACCTTATCGCCAGGGGCAACTTCGTATTTGAGCGGTGAATTCTTGACGATGTATTTCATGACGTCCGAATCAATCGGAAACGTAACCTTGCGGACTGTACAGAAAAGTGATGGATTTGTCTGCGCTTCAGCAGGGCCAATAATCCGTAGCGCTTCATCGGCTAGTAGTTCACCGATGCGAATGCATTCTTCCCATGTATTGGCTTCTTTGCCACCTTCGCGCCGATTATCGGCCGTTACCATGCCGCCTTGCGCACCATTCACAAACATGGCTATTCCACCGACTTTCGATTCGATTCGATCATAGAGTGGACCGCATAAATCAGGGCTGAGTATGCCACGGCCTGAACCAATTATTTCGGGATGAACGGCGTAATTGACTAACGTAACAATGGGTTTTCCCACGTTTTTGCCAGATGTGGCCCAAGCCTGAACAACACCACAGCGTGGATCGAATAAATCGGGAGCGTAATAGTTATAGGCAATTTGTCCTTTCGCATCGCCAACAGCCGTTTTCAGAGTAGCTGGCGTTAGATTCGTCACCGCTTCATTGACTGCATCAGCAATTTGATGCACGCATTTATCTAAATAAGCCAAGTCAGCAAAAGATTCTCCTTTTTCGTTCGGGAAACCGTAGGCATCAGGGCCACTATGCGTATGCGTACAGCCAATCAGAATATTTTCGGGTGAAATACCTTTAATGAGGGCTCGCGATTTATTCCCTAATACAGATGGCCATCCCAGATTATCAACACTAACAATCGCAACGCGTGTAGCCCCTTTCTCAAATACGCAGGCCCTAACATACAAATCTCCTTTCTTCTCAACCGCTTTTTTGGGCGTACCAATACCTCCCAAAACTGGCAATAAAGGATCAGGCGTAATTACCCGTACGGCCGCGCCCGCTTTAAAACTTTGCGCGAATGACGAGCAGTAAGAACCTAAAATCGTTAGGAAAATAAGAAGGAGTTTCACGATTTTCGCTCGATTGAAATTTTCCATGGACTGTGTCCTCACAGTCCATTCTACCGGATGGCAACGCTGGCTGACGCAAAAATGGACTGTGAGGACACAGTCCATGGAAAGCATAATCATCTACGGTTTATAGTTTACGGTTAGCTGATACACAACTGCTTCTCGCATCAGCCAACCGTAAATTAATTTACCAGGGCTTACCCGTTCCCTGAACGAGCCATTGTTTCGACCAGGGACTGTTTTTGCCGTCGGCCTGAGAGTTGGCGGTGATTTCGAGCTTCTCAATGGCCGTACCTGAATTGGTTTTGTTCAGGTTCAACTCATCGCGCATGTAGTAAAAACGAAGAGGTAAAACTTTACGCTTCGCAGTGGCGCCTGCCTGTAGAGCGGGTAAGCCTGTACGACGATAATCGAACCAGGCTTCGGTTGCGCTGGTCCAGCTTGCAATCCATTTCTGCCCCAGAATTTGTGCCTGCGTACCGTCGTATGCTACACCTTTCTGCGCAATAAACGTAGCGTAGCTGCTGGCTAATCCCCAGGCCGTTAGTGACGCTTTTACTCCATTTTCATAGCGTGTTTTTGCATCACCCGCTGCCCAGCCCCGCTGAGCGGCTTCGGCCAGAATGAAGTTCACTTCAGCAGCCGAAACAAGCCGAGCTTTCAGAAGCGTTCCTTTCGCAGCCGTATAGATTTCGTTAAGATAGGATACGTGCGGATTGACCGAGGTTTGCCCAGGTGTTGGATTGAAGTTATAGCCCGATGGCAACTGCGATACACTTGGTGGAAGGCCTACGTAATTTGGGTCCTGATCGATAGGCGTAGTACCAACTTTATCAGGCGATAGGTAACGAACACCGCTAACGATTTTGTCTGTTCCTGCCGGTAATGTCGCATCTACTTTCAGGGGAATTTCTACTTTTTTCGCCCAGATTGCCAGCCGAGGATCGTTGGTCGGCTGCATGGCCTTCAGCAACGTCGAACACATTTTAATCCGGCGATAGTTACTGCCGCTGATATCATAAACTGAATTAGAAGGCCAGGCGTCACCTGAGTTGTTACCGACGTAGGCCATCGTTGCATCGAAGGAAGCATCGTCGATAATGGGAAATTGTGCCGGACTGGCTACAATTTTTTCAATACCTGCTTTTGCTACGTCGGGCTGTTTCGCCGAGATCCGCATCAGATACCGGAGTTTGAGCGAATTAGCCAGTCTCAACCATTTGGTAGGATCGCCAGCGTAGTATAAATCAGCCGATTCGACAATACTGGTATAACCACTTTTGGGTTTCGAAAGCAGTGTACTGGCTTTATCGAGGTCAGCTAGAATACCCGCATAAATAACATCCTGACTATCATATTTTGGCGCAATATCATCAAGGCCGCCCAGCTCACCTTTCAAGGCGTTGGTATAAGGGGCATCACCCCATAAATCTGTAATCAGGCCAAATAGGATCGACTTCATCACCAGTGCTACACCTTGCTGGAATTCCATGTTCAGCGCAACAGCACGTTGATAAACCAAATCGTTGTTGCGGAGCAAGTCGTAATAAGGTGTCCAGCTTTGATCGCCACCCCAATCGTAATCGTTATGGCCACTGAACCAGGCATCTTTCTGGGTATGTTGCACGACACCGGCAATATCCTGAAAACCAAGATTCGTGTATAGTTTGGCTGTCTCTGACAATACGGTCGGCATAACCAAATTCGGATTCACGGTTTCGGGTTGAACACCGTTGGGGTTCACGTTCAACTGGCTCAGGTCTTTGCAGGCAAACAAGCCAAGCACAAACAGAGCCGATAAAGCGAAGGCGACTGTGGTCTTTTTTAGTATAGTTTTCATGTCTGAATATTTTTTTAGCAGAGGGCTTCGGGTAGAGGGGTTAAAAATTAACCCCAAGCCCTTTGCTCCATGCCATTTAGTTAAAACGTGAGACCAAGTTTGAAACCAACCGGAATAACCCAGGGCGTTACGTTATAGCGTTCGATACCTTGTTTAAACTGCGTACCAGCCTGAGCACCCGCCTGTGGCTGGAAAGCCATTTCAGGATCGATGTTGATTTTAGCCGCTGTCCACAGAATAATGTTGCGGCTATATACCGAGAAGTTGGCACTCTGTAAGCCAATCGATTTTACGAAATTCGCAGGTAGATCGTAGCCGAGCGAAATCTCCCGGAGTTTAATAAACGAAGCATCGAATGTAGCAGCACGTGTAAAATCCCACGGATAGTTGTCGCCGTATGGTATGATTTTAGTGCCCGCTCCCCCTAGGTTTTCGGTATAGCCAGTTATGTTGCCTTGTGCATCATACTGTGCAATTACGCCTGGGTTGAATACGCCGTAAGCATATGTTTTGCCACCAAATTCAAATGGGTAACCGCCATACTCAGCCGTTGGACCGCCCACAATTGGGAAATAGTTTCCGTGGATTTTGATGTACTGATCCTGATTTTCGACTAACCAGTTCCGCAACGCATCACCCGTACGACCACCTGGATTAATCAGGTTATCCAGGAATCGCTGCGACCGCAAATCCGACTCAGAATACCGATACGTTTGGGATACAAAGTCACCACCTGCCCGCCAGTCGAGTGAGAAGTTCAGCGTGAAGCCTTTATAAGATAGCGAGCTTTGGGCGCCCAGAATGAAGTCCGGGTTGAAGTTGCCGATTTTGTTTTTCACCGTACTCGCACTTCGAGCTTGCCACGAGCCATCGCCGTTCAAAATCGGATAGCCGTAATATTTTGAGTTCTGGTCGGTTACCGTAATGATTTCGGCATCGTAGATATCGCCCACTTTATCGCCTACATATGTCCAGGCACCACCTTTGGCGTCAGTCCAGAGCGTGTAGAATGGAATACCCGGTGCTAACTCTTTTATCCGCGTAACGTTCTTGGTGAAGTTAGTGGTCAGATCCCAGCGCAGACCGCCTTTGTCAATGATTGTACCTCCTAATGAGAGTTCGACACCACGGCTTTCAAGTAAGCCAGCGTTGATGTTTTTGGTCGTAAAACCAGACGACGACGCAATCTGAGAAGGAAGAATCTGGTTGCGGTTTTCCGATACATAGTACGTTCCTGAGAATCGGAGTCGGTTCCGCAACATGTTGTAGTCAATACCCACTTCGTAAGACGTAGCGATTTCCGGCTTCAATTCAGGCAGTAAAATACTTCCTGGTTTCGATAACCGTGTAACACCATTCCAGGCACCAGCATCACCCAGGGTAGGGTAGAGGCTATACGGGTTAGCGTCATTACCAACTTGCGCCACACCGGCACGAACTTTAAGCATATCAACCGTGCTCGGCAGATGGAACATTTCGTTCACCAGCATGCTCAACGAAGCCGATGGGTAGAAATAGGAACGGTTGTTAGCGGGTAACGTGCTGGACCAGTCGTTTCGGGCGGTCAGGTCCAGATAGATCATGTCCTTATAGCCTAAATTCGCTGTTCCGTAAACACTGTAAATTGCCTTTTTATAGAGGTAATTATTGTACACCAGGTTATTTGGTGAAATATTCTGAATCGTATATAATCCCGGAATAATCAGCCCCGCTCCATTCCGGCTGCTTGTACTGATGTCAGATGATTGCGAATAGCGGTCGTTCCCACCCGCCGATACCACCAGGCTTAGCGCGTTGAATCGCTTGGTATACGTAGCCAGGAAGTCGACATTCCGTTCGTAGCGTTTCAGGTTAATCAATCCGTAAGCACCGTTGGGTTCACCCGTGTAACTTTTGGCGATTTTGGTTTCGCGTTGTTCGGTATACGTATCCAGTGCATAGCGGCCCATCAGTTTGATGTCGGGGGTAAGCTGCCACTCCGCTTTCATGTTACCAAATACACGGTCGCGCACGAAACTGTTATTGACTTCATAGGCCAGAAACCAGGGGTTGTTGTAATTACCCTTGCTGGTTGTTTTCTGTTGAATGCCTTCCTGACCTGGTACCCAGTAGTCGCGCAGATCGTTGATATCGACGTGCGAACCGACTGCATACGCCCACTGCATGGGGTTCGTACCGCGTTCGCCAGCAGGACGATTGTTTGAATTGCTTCGGCTGAAATCCAGGTTGGTACTCAAGCTCAGCTTGTTGCTAACCCGAACCGTTGTGTTAAGTGCCAGTGTATTTTTAAACAAATCCGAATTCGGGACAATACCCCGGCTGCTCATGTTGGAATACGACAACCGATACGTTACTTTCTCAGAGTTGTTCGAAATCGAAACGCCGTTCGTGCTGGTAAGGCCTGTACGGAAAAAATCTTTGATATTGTTTGGATGCGAAACCAATGGAAGTGGCACTTTATTGCCGTTAGCATCGGTTGGACTGTTCCATTGAATAGCGCTATACCCTTTGTCAAGTTGTGGACCGATACCACCAGCCGAACTTTCGTCGATTTGCAGAATGCCGCCTGGGTATGGGTTTGCATCGGGCGTAAAGGGAAGAATACCCGTGGCAAAGTTCTTCGTCATTTTGAGGTATCGGTAGGGCTGGTCAAACACCGTGTTTGACGTAATCGAAACGGTCATTTTCTGCGCCCGTGAACCACTTTTGGTCGTAATCAGTACGACGCCATTACCTGCCCGTGAGCCATATAGAGCCGCTGCACTTGGGCCTTTCAGAATCGAAATATTCTCAACGTCTTCTGGGTTGATATCCGAAATGGCATTTCCGTAATCCACACGGTTATCGCTACCAATCTGACTGACGTTGTTAAGCGAGTTGGCAATGGGTACGCCATCAACCACAAATAGCGGTTGGTTATCCGTATTAAGCGATTTAGCACCCCGAATAATCATGCTTACTGAAGAACCCGATGGCCCTGTCGAACTAATTTGTACGCCCGGCACCCGGCCAGCCAGCGAATTCAGTACGTTCTCCTGTGCAATCCGGCTCAGGTCTTTGCCTTGTACTTCACCTACTGCATAACCCAACGAGCGGGCTTCCCGCTTGATACCTAAAGCGGTTACGACAACCTCACCAAGGACTTCGTTGTTTTCTGCCAATGCTACGTCGATAACTGATTGACTGCCAACGGCTATCTCCTGCGTTTTATGGCCGATGAATGAGAAGACGAGTACGGCTTTGTCGTTGTTTACGGTGATGGAATATTTACCCGACTGGTCGGTAACGGTCCCTAATTGCGTGCCTTTTATCAGAATATTGGCACCCGCAATCGGCTGATTGTTAGTGGCTAGCGTAACCGTTCCTGTAATGGTTTTCGTCGGTTTATCTTTCGCCAGCGTGTGCGAAAAGCAGATACTAACCAGAAGTGCGATGGTCAGGAAATGCCTTAGGGTCAACTGAAAAGTAGAAGTTGCGTTCATGCTTTGTAATCAGTTATGAAAGGTTTACTATAATTCACAGGAGAAATTTAAAAGCTAATGGATTGATGGTCAGACTAGTAGTTTGAGGGTTTTAGTCAGCGGGCTCATCCGCTTCGGGCTGCGGATTGTGTTGGTTAAGCAGTTCGTTAAAATGAATTTCCAGTGCGTCTGAATAGGCCTTTATGCTAGCTTCGTCGTGCAGGCCCGCTAAGAATTCGTCAAGTTCTGCCCTCGACAGCTTGTTGTTAAGTACCTGCTCGATTAGATAGCGGCTGCCATGAGTTGACATTATCGTTCATCCGTTAAACAGTTTTTCATAGTACTGATGGAGACTGCTAAAGGACTATCAGATAACGTGTTAATTTTTTGTGATGCAGAGGAGTGGATTGGTAATCAGAATGCAGTAGATCACGTTTTATCGGCAAGACAAAACGCTAGATAAGAGCAAAGTCAACTTTGTCGCGCAGGAGCTGCTTGGCTTTGACGAGTTGATTTTTGACGGTGTTTTTGGAGATACGCAGCAATTCTGCAATTTCCTGATAGGATTTACCGTCTTCTACATTCATACGCAGAATCAATTTTCGCTTTTCCGACAAGGTGCTGATGGCCGTCTGAAGCAATTGGATGCGGGCTTCCTGATCGTCGGGATGGTCATTATGAATGGTTTGCATACGCTCCATGTACCGTTGTTTGAGGAGCTGGCTCTTTTCCACCTGTTTCAGATGGTCGAAAGCCAAATTGCGCAGGCAAGTGAATAAATAGGAATTGAAATTCAAACTTGGATTAATTGTCGTACGACGCTCCCAGATTTTTATAAAGACGTCGTGCACCATGTTTTCAGCGTCTTCGGGGTCTTTCAGCAGCGATGTGCAGAACTTCAGTGCGGGCGTTCGATAATGCCGATACAGTTTGGCAAAAGCTGCCTGATCACCTTGAATTACTTTATTGAGGATGGATTCGAGCGTACAATTAATAGTCATACTGTAGGAATAGTAAGGTCGTAGTACAATGAAACGGACTGGTAAAATGTCATCGAACTGCAGGTCATAGTATGGGTATGATCCTATTTTGATTCTCAATCGACACGTTTATTTATAAGCTAGTTTTAATTGAGAAATAGACTAGTTTATAGAAATTTTATTACTTATTCAAGTTGATTATCCAAATAATATTTGGGTAATATTGTCAAAAGGATTTTTGGGTAAATGGTAATAAATCCTTTATATTCTCTTAATATAGCCTTGTGAGCAAAATATAATTCGGCCTTTTGGCTAGCTTTCTAACAAATATAGAAGCCATAATTTTAATTAAATTTCGCACATTGCGTAAAAATACCCTCAATTTGCGCAGTGGTGATTAATTTCACTGTTTCCTACTAACTATCCATTTGCGACCTGATTTCTGAGAGTAGGGTTTTGCTTTTCTATTCGCCCTGCCTGGCCTTTCTTCTCTGAAATTCACGGCTTCGAAATAGCCCGATGAATGGATTGTAGCGTATAACAGCTGAACGAACCGCGTTCCATTCAGTCTCTACTGTCGATCAATATGCTCCGATCCTATCATCAATATCTGCTTGCTATGGCTGTCTGGCTGCTTTGCAGTGCCTGCCGATGGGGGGATACAGGTACAGACATCACAGTACGCAGTGGATTAGCCTATCAGGACAAATCGTTTGAGCAGGAATACCACGAACCTTACCCGATCCTTGTTAATGGACAAGCCGTTGAGGTACGTAGCATTGCTGTTGATAGCCAGTCCAATATATGGGCGGTTACATCGGTGGGGGCATTTAAGAAAGAAAAAAATCAGTCGAATTGGGTGAATGTGTTACCCGAAACGGAGAATGGGCCAGCTTTTTCAGTAGCCATAGATGCACAACAGGGCGTGTGGTTCGCCGGGTGGAATGGACTTTATCGGTATAAAAATGGTAAGCCCGAACGGATCGAGGGACCAGAATCGCCTATTTCTGTCATTTGTCCATCAAAAGAAGGTGTCTACGCATTAGGGCCCAACGAGATTTGGTTAATTACAAATCAAAGTAGTCAGAAAATGACGTATAAGCTACCACGTTCAATACGTAGTGCTATTTCGGATGATGCTGGTGGGCTTTGGATTGCTTCCGATGTTGGGCTTTATCACGTATCGAATGGGCAAACGCAGGTCATTCAGAAAAATGACGAACTCCTGAGTGCCTCGGTAAAAGGGCTGGCTATTGATACACGCCAGAATCTTTGGGCAGCTGGTTTGGGAGGTGTAACGCTGCTAAATCAGGATAAGAAAATACAAACCTATACGCCCAAAAAAGGAATCCCATCTATTTACGCTAATTGCGTTGAGCGGGCGCCCAATGGAACTATGTGGGTCGGTACAGACGTGGGCGTAGTGCGCTATCAGGCTGATGGGAGCCATTCCCTGCGATTCACTCGTCGGTGGTTACTGGATGACCGCGTGAATGACATTGCGTTTGATGACCAGGGAACGGCCTGGATAGCAACAGCCAAAGGCGTCAGTGCTATCCGAAAATGGTCAATGACCTTGGCGCAGAAGCAGGATTATTTTTACGATGTGTTAATGAAGCGACACATCCGCTACCCGTGGATTGCTGGCCAGTGCAAGCTAATTGTAGCAGGCGACACGACTAAATGGGCTCCCGACGATGATGACAACGATGGTGAATACACGGCTAATTATTTGGCGATGGAGTGTTTTCGGTATGCAGCGACCAAAAGCCCGGATGCTAAGGAGAAAGCAAGAAAAGCGTTTCAGTTTTTGAAACTGCTTCAGGAAGTGACGGGCACCGATGGCTTTTTTGCCCGTACGATCGTACCCGCCAACTGGACGACCGTCGATGATAATAACCGCACCTATTCAGCGACAGAAAAGGCCGACGAGTTGGTGAAAGAGCCACGTTTTAAGCCCGTTGAAGTTCGCTGGCGATTATCGAAAGATGGCAAGTGGCGCTGGAAAGGCGATACCAGCAGCGATGAACTCTGTGGCCACATGATGGGCTATTATATCTATTACGAACTCGTTGCTGATGAAGCCGAAAAAGCTATTGTTCGCCAGCACGTAGCCCGTATCGTTGACCACTTGATTGCGCACAATTTCAACCTGACCGATATTGACGGTACGCACACGCGTTGGGGAGTATGGTCGCCGGATAAGCTGAACCGCGACCCAGATTGGGCGCCCGACCGAAGCCAGAATTCGATGGAGCTACTGTCGTTTCTAAAACTGGCATATCACGTAACAGGCCAACGAAAGTATGAACAGCAGTATCGGCATCTGATTGATAAGGAAGGCTATCTGGCTAATATGGCCAACATCAAAAACCAGAATCCGGCCTGGTTTATTTATTTCGATGTCATGCTGGCGGCTTATGTGTATCCAATTCTGCTACGTTGCGAAAAAGACCCCAAACTGCTGGCATTCTACGAAAAGCACATCGATCAATGGCTGGAACAACGGAAAGAAGACAAAAATCCGCTCATCAATTTCCTCTACTGCTATTCGCGGAACAAACAAGTCGAATTACGCGAATCGGTTGATTTCCTTGTCGATACACCTCTCGATCTTGTGAACTGGACGGTTGATCATACCAAACGAGAAGATGTTCAGATCATTCGGACGCCCGTACTCGATGAACTTCAGGTAAGCGAACTGCCTCCGGCTAGTATCCGAACGGTGGTACGTTGGGATAAAAATCCTTGGGCCGCCGTAAATGGTACGCCCGATATTGAGCGCGAACCTGTGTTCTGGCTGCTGCCTTACTGGATGGGCCGCTATTTAAAGATGATTCAATAACCCGCGATTTTCCCGTGTCTGTGAGGACCGGGACGCCGGCCGCACAGATACGGGAGTTAGAACTTATTAGTTGATTATTAGAAAGTGCCAAAACAATATCTTTTATGCGATTACCAATGTTTAATGCAACCTTAAAATTACTGGCTTTATACCTCATTCCGATTGTTCCCGCATGGGCGCAGTCCGTTTATCAGGACAAACCATTTGCACAGGAATACAGCGTTAAATACTACGTTAACAAGCCTGATGCAAGCCTTACAGGAATAGCCTGCGACCGGAATGGTGTAATTCAGATGCTGTCAGGTGATGGATTGCTACGCCCATCGGGCGGGCAGTTTCTAATGCCCGGTACGCTGCAACCTGACCGAACCTATCGCCCGATTACGGATATGAAACTGGCGGCTGTTAGCGTGTATGATCAGCAAATCGTATATCTCGATAATCGGGCGGTATTGAGCAATGCGTGGGCCGGAAAATTATTTGCTCAGCATCAGCTTCCACAAGCGAAATTGTTTGCTGGCGGTGCTGATTTTAACTTTTTGGTTTCAGATGGAAAAGCACTTCATCTGGTAAAAGGGGCTGACGTAGCGTGGAAAGGTGTTATCCCTGACGATGAAGCGGTTCGGATTCGCTACCAACCCGTTAAAGATCTATTCTGGATACTAGGAAAGAAGTCGTTATACATGCTTTCGGGTAAGGAACACAAACTGACGAAGGTTTTTGAGGGAAGTGATTTCACGTCGTTTGACCTGTCGACAAAGAGCCAGAAAGTTATTATCGGCACGTCGGATGGGTATCTGGAAGTGGATCCACTGACGAAGAAACAGATTGGTGCTGTTCATCGGAAATTACCCGTAACGGATATCACAGCCGTGGCTGAAGTGAATGGAAAACTTTGGTTTGGTTCGAAAGAAGGTGCTTTTTCGCTTCGGCCCGATGGCAAGTTCGATTACTACAATGGCGAACGCTGGTTACCGGGTAATCACGTAACGGAGATTGCCATGGGCCCCGACCATAGCGTGTTGCTGCTAACCACGGCTGGACTGACAAAACTGGAATCCAAATCCATGACTTTGTACGACAAATCGAAATTGTACGATGCTCAGGTACGTCAGCGCCATATTCGGAATGGCTTCAACGCATCGCTGGTACGAATGGAGAAAGGAAACATCGCGACGGGTTATATGGAAGATTCGGACAACGATGGCCTGTGGACGTCGATGTATCTGGCGGGTGAGATTTTCCGGTATGCGGTCACGAAAGACAAAGAAGCCTTGCAAAACTGCCGCGAATCGTTGGACGCGATGGAACGATTGTATACCGTTACGCCGGTTCCCGGTTTTCCGGCACGGTCGTTCGAGCGGGCGGGCTACATTGGTAAACTACACGATACCGAACGCTGGCAACATTCACCCCAACCGAATTGGGACTGGAAATCGACCACGAGCAGCGACGAAGTGATCGGGCATATTTTTGCGTTTGGCGCGATGGCCGAATTGATAGATGATAAAAATATAAAGAGCCGGTCTATTACCCTGATCGACACATTGATGAGCCATATTCTCAATCATGATATGTATCTGATTGACTTCGATGGAAAACCGACATTATGGGGCAAATGGAATCCTGAATACGTAAATGCTTTCCCAGTTAATGTCGGCGATCGCAAGCTGAACTCGTCCAATATTATGGCAATGCTGCAAACGGCCTATCATTTCACGAAAAAGGAAAAGTACAAAAAGAAGGCGTTTGAGCTAATGCAGAAGCATGGCTATCTGGAGAACCTGATGCGGCCCATGAAAATCATTGGTAAAGCCCCTGAAGATGCCGATGAACACAGCAAACACATGTCGGACGGATGGAATCACTCCGACGATGAGATGTATTTTGTCGGTTATTGGGGATTGTATCGCTATGCCTTCAATGACGCACTCAAGGCAAATTACAAAAAAGCGATCATCGATCATTGGGAAATTGAACGTCCAGAAAAAGATGGTGCCTGGAATATTTTTACGGCCTTGACTGGTACCAAAAACTTCGATCTAGCTGAAGCTATCTGGTATTTACAAGAGTATCCACTCGATCTGATCGACTGGGAGATCAAGAACAGTCACCGCAAAGACATCGAACTATTACCCGATAATTTCCGCAAACAGACTACCAAAGAAGTACTCCCACCAGCCGAGACGCCTATTCAACGACACAACGGTAATACGTTTAATCTGGATCGCGCCCGTGGCAATGGAACGTCCGAGCATAGCGCAGGCGACATTTGGCTATTGCCCTACTGGATGGGTCGTTATCTGGGCGTAATTAGTGCACCGATGCGGTAATTAAGCGTGAATGAGCGAGAGCGCGTCTTATCGATTTGCAGGAAAAATACCTGATTAGTAGCCCACTGCTTTAGCTGTGGATATGAGAAAAAGGGAGAAATGCTTCATAACCGCTGAAACGGTTTTAATACCACTTCCGGGGCCTGTGTCCTCACAGGCCCCTTACCGGAGGATCGCCTTGGCTGACGCACAGGCGTCTGTGAGGACCGGGACGCCGGCCGCACTGACACGGGAGTTCAGCGGTTATTTAATTCAAATCAATAAGCAGTGGTCTGATAGAGTTTAATCAGGCGTTTATTTCTGCAATCAATTAGCCCCATCAACAGAAAGAAGCATATTTATTGACTGTACTAGCTCTAAAAAACGTGTCAACCAACTGTATGAAGCCTAAAGCGAATTGGCTGTTTCACAGTCTATTCTGTACTTTTCTCGTCCCTCTCGTTGCCACCGCCCAATCGATTTATAAAGACGTTCCTTACCTACAGGATTATAGCGTCAAATATTACACGGCGGATAGCACCATTCAGTTAAAATCGGTTTGTACGGATCGGAACGGCGTAACGCAAATACTTTCCTCGAAAGGGGTATTACGATCATCGGGCGGGCAGTTTCAATATCCCGGAACGTTGTCGGCTGATCGTTCCTATCGCCCAATAACCGACCGAAAGATTTCGGGGTTAGGGTTGGATGCGCATCAATTTGTTTATCTCGATAATACGGCCGTTTTGAGTAATGCATGGGCTGGAAAACTGTTTATTCAACATAATATGCCGGCTGCCCGATTGTTCTGTTCAAACAATGTTACGGAGTCGGGACAGCCATCTGCGTTTTTGGTTTCGGATGGAACTCGGCTGAGCCTATGGCAGGCGGATAAATTCGTCTGGAAAGGTACACTGGCTCAGGATACAGCCATCGATTTGCGATATGAAGCCGCTAAGAATCGTTTTTGGGTATTGGGTAAACACTCATTGAGTTGGCTGAACGTAAAAAGAGGATCGCTCGAAACCGTGTATCAGCAATCCGGTTTGGCTTGTTTTGTCATCGCTCAGAATAAGATTTACCTCGGTACGCATGATGGCTATCAGGTGTTGGATGCTACTTCATTCAAACCAATTGGTGCCATTCAGCAAAAGCTTCCCTGTACAAACATAACTGCTATCAATTACGCTCATGGTAACCTATGGGTTGGTTCAACGATGGGTGCCTTTATGCTACGTCCCGATGGAAAATTTAACTACTATTTTGGCGAACGCTGGTTGCCTGGGAAGTCAGTTATTGCGATCACTGAGGGAGCAGAAAATACTATAAATGTTTTGACCGACAAAGGGTTAGGTGAAATTCATTTCGAACCGATGACTTTGGAGCAGAAAGCGCTTATCTATGAGAAACAGGTTCGTCAGCGGCACATTCGGTACGGGTTTAACTGCGATGTAACGGTCATTCAGAACGGCGATTTATCGACGGCGCAGATGGGCCAGCGAGATAGTGATAATCTTTGGACGTCGATGTATCTGGTGAGCCAGTTGTTTCGCTATAAAGTCACGGGCGACAAAGAAGCATTAGCGAATTGTCTTGAGTCGTTCGAAGCTATGGAACGCCTGTTTAGCATTACGAACATGAATGGCTTTTTTGCGCGTGGCTTCGAACGGCAGGGGTATCATAAATTTGAAGCCAAAGCCTGGGACGGTGGCTTGACCAACGGCTGGAATCACGCAAAAGACCCTCAATGGGACTGGCGGGGAACGACCAGCAGCGATCAGACAGTAGGGCAGATGTTTAGCCTTACGTTGCTGGCCGAACTACTGGATGGCGATGTGAAAAAACGGGCTATTGGGCTGATCGACAGTTTGATGACTAACATTATCCGAAACGATTGGTATTTGTTGGATGTCGATGGAAAACCAACGCTCTGGGCCAAGTGGAATCCGGTTTATGTCAATGGGTTTCATACGTCGGTCGGTGATCGGAAAATCAATTCGTCGAATATAGTCGGATTTTTACAGGCGGCTTATCACTTTACGGGCAAGCCGATTTACAAACAGAAAGCCTATGAATTGATGCAGAAACATGGCTATCTGGAAAATCTGATGCGGCCCATGAGCGAAATCGGGAAAGCACCAAAAGGGTCCGACGAGTGGGCAAAAATGCTATCCGAAGGCTGGAATCATTCCGACGATGAAATGTATTTTCTGGCGTATTGGCCCCTCTATCGCTATGCATTCACGCCCGAGTTGAAAGCGAACTACCGTAAAGCCATCAAAGATCATTGGCAAGCCGAACGTCCTGAAAAAGACGGCCTTTGGAATCTCTGTTACGGTATGACAGGTGCCAAAACGTTCGACTTACCCGAAACCGTCTGGTATCTCAAAGAATTTCCGCTGGATATGATCGAGTGGCCAATCATGAATAGCCATCGAAACGATATTGATTTGATTCCCGAAAATTTCCGTGGACAAACCACCAAAGAAGTGCTCCCTCCCGACGAACGGCCCGAACTAAAGCATAATCGCAATCTCTTTAAATTGGATCGACCGGGTAAAGTCGTCAGTGAACTTAGTGCGGGCGATTCATTCCTGTTGCCTTACTGGATGGGGCGCTATTTAGGGGTGATTAGCGGTCCTATTGCGAAGTGACTATGATGGCGTTACCTTACGGACTTAATTCATTTTACTAATATGGAAGACCGTAAATATCCCATCGGGCCGTTTGCCATGCAGGATACGTATTCAGCAGACGAACTGGCTAAGCTCATTGCCATTATTGAAACTAGTCCCGCTACGTACCGTCAGTTAGTTCAAAACATATCGCCTGATGATTTAACGAAAACGTACCGGGAAGGTAGCTGGACGGTTCAGCAGCTCGTACATCACGTAGCCGATATTCAGATGTTACATTTTCTACGAATGAAAAAGGCGCTGACTGAGCCTGATTACGAAAACGTTACGCTAATTAACATGAACGGCTGGGCCGCTACTTCTGATTCGACCGAAGCGCCAATTACTGATTCGTTGGAAATGTTTGAGGCTATTACACGGCGTTACATATGGCTAGCTAAATCGCTGACGGAAGAGCAGTTAGCGATTACCTATTTCCATACTGTTCGGCAGCTTACGTTTACGCAGGCGCAGGCATTAGCGATGTCGGCCTGGCACGTTCAACACCATTTGGCTCATATTAAACTAGCACTCAGTTAGATACATATTCAGACTATTTTACCAGAATTTAATCATCGGTAAAATAGTCTGAATGAAAAGCAGGGGAGTAGTATAACCAGGGTCGGTCGACCTCCTAATCCCTTGCCTTTCTAATGAGCAATTCATCAAATTTCAGCCTGCTTCAAAAGCTCAAAAACGGCCAAAACGTTTACGGCACCTGCATGACATCGACCGGGCCAATGTGGCCGAAAGCGGTGAAGCAGATTGGCCTCGACTTCGTTTTTTTAGATACGGAGCATATTCCGTTGAATCGTACGGAATTAGCACGACTTTGCCAGCAGTTTCGGGCATATGACATTACACCCATCGTCCGAATTCCGAGTCCTGATCCGTATCTGGCTTGTCAGGCCATCGACGGGGGAGCCATTGGTATTGTAGCCCCCTATCTCGAATCCGTTGAGCAGATTCAAACGTTGGTAGGAGCGACGAAGTATCGGCCACTGAAAGGTGAAAAATTAGCGAATTACCTGACCGGGAAAGAAACGCTGTCGCCGGAGATGGAGGCTTACATCAACGCGTACAACGCCGATCATATTAGCATTGCCAACATTGAAAGTGTGCCCGCGCTGAATGAACTCGATGCATTGTTATCCGTTCCGGGTCTCGATGCTGTGTTCATTGGTCCGCACGATTTATCGGTTAGTTTAGGCTTACCCGAGCAATATGATCACCCTGACTTTGAAGCTGCTGTACGAACGATTATCCATACAACGCGTCAGAAAGGATTAGCCATTGGCATTCACTTCTCGCTTGAGCCCGAACGGCAGATCAAGTGGATACAGGAAGGCGCTAATATCGTTGTCCACAGTTTCGACATTGCGCTTTTCAGTCAACGCTTGCGCCAGGATTTGACGGTTATTAAAAACGCCGTTGGCGATAGCTACGATTCAAGTTCTACTGCGTCGCTAATTATCTGAGGGTCATGGTCGCTGTTTCTACCATACAGGCTTCTATCTGGCGCAAACCGGTAATGTTGCTAAGCGGCCTTGCGCTGTCGGTTGGCTGGGGCATTCGTGGCAACTTTGGCCACGAATACGGAGCCGCTTTTGCCGGTTGTCTGGCCGCTATCGTCGTAGCACTCGTATCGGGGCGTAGCGACTGGCGGCAGCGAGTACTGTATTTCGCATTTTTTGGCGCAATTGGCTGGGGTTTTGGCGGTTCCATGTCCTACATGCAGGTGATTGCCTATACGCAGAGTGGCCATGGTCTGTCGCAATGGTATGGCTACGTAGGGCTGTTTTACATTGGTTTCTTATGGGCCGCTTTGGGCGGTGCTGGTACGTCGTTGGCGGCAGTTGCCAAACATGAACAACTAGTAAATCTATTTAAGCCAATTCTGGTCTTGTTTTTGGCGTGGTTCATTCAGAATTGGGTGGAAGACCCGATTGCTGAATGGTTACAATCCGGCATTGCGTTCGATGATACGTGGTCGCGGCACAAAAATCCCCTTTACTGGCTCGATGCCGATTATATAGCGGCCTTATTTGCGTTGTTGGCGATGGCGCTTTATGACCTGTATGACCGAAGAGAAAAAAACAGCATGCTTCTGCCCGTTTTTGGAATCACTGGGGCGTTAGCTGGATGGGGTATTCAGGCACTTCTGCACGGTATCGGGCTGGATGAGAAACTGGCTTTCTGGCTCACATACCCGCTCGGCGATCCAACGTATATAAATCCCGAAACGGGCACGTTAGCGTTCGACGCGCATAATTTCCTCAACAACTGGCCTCAGTGGTTTGGCGATTATCCACAGCATATTGGCTGGGTAATTGGCTTATTACTAGGGGTTACGGCTTATTTTGTACGATTCGGGAAGTTTCGTGATGGTGCCTCACTGATTGTCTATATGGCTACTGGTTGGCTGTTATTCTTTCTGGCCGTTCCTGTTCTCGGTAGCATTGGATTTGCTCAATACGGAGGTCTACGAATGACTCCGCCCCGTAGCGACGATTGGGCGGGTATTACGGGCGTTTTTATCGGAGCTATACTATGGTTCCGTCGAAATAATTTACTTCCGGTTGCGGTGGCTTCGATTATCAGTGGAATTATCGGTGGATTAGGTTTTTCGGGAATTCAGTGGGTGAAGCAATTGATGATAGCTCCTGGAAATCCGCGAATTTTAGTTGGGAAAGGGTTTTCACCCGATAGTGCTGAATTCAAAATGATCAAAGAAAACTGGGCGAACTGGCAGGGCCAGAACTGGCACAGCTTTCTGGAACAGTCATACGGATTCGTGAACGGAATTGCTATCGTGGTCGCGTTAGGCTATTTGGCTACACGTATGCCAATTCATGATGACAATCCACGCGATTCGCAACCAGTAACCGGCAGATGGACATTGGGTGTGGCGACTGTTTTTGTGTGGTTGGCACTCCCGTATGTGAATCTGGTCAAGAATGTGGAAGACTGGAGCAAAGGACTAAATCCCGACGTGTGGACGCGCCCCAAAACGCCCGGATCAACAGAAACCACGGCTGCTTTGTGGGATGTTCCTTATCTGGGCAAATTACCAGGTGTCGACTTGCAGTTAACGCCAACCGGCTGGTTCAACGTAACGTGGCTGCTTCTATTGGTGCTGTTTATTGTGCTGATACGTCGACAGTTTCGGGAGTCGCTGGCGATGGTACCTACGTCATGGCTAGGCAGAGGGCAACTGATTTATCTGGTATTGCTCTGGCTCATGGTGATTGGTAATTTTGAACGTGCATTAGTCGCATGGCACCCGAACCGACTTTTAACGGAATGGGTCATCATGGTCAACGCCATGATATCGACCTTATTGGTATTGATCCTTCCGCACGAACGCGAAACCATTTCAATTCAGACACCAGTATCATTTGCTCCGCTCTACCGAAAAGCCTGGATTCAGGCTATGGGTGCGGTTGTTATTTCGGGTATATTTTTCGTTATGACCAACCGACTGATCTATCATTACCCGCCGACAGAAAAAGCAAGTGCCATGATCCATACACGTTTTGGCTCAGAAGCCGACTGGCGCGCCAAACCCAATCTGAAAAACGCCCAACACAAGTGAATCGAATTGACATAAATAAGTTAACGTTATATCTTTTCTGGGCTTACCTGGCGACTCAGCAAATTGCCTATACGCAGCATACTATTTTACCTGTGTCAGATTCAATTAATTACTACCGAACGCAGTTTGTGGTAAATGCCAAAATGGGCGTTTCAGCCCATCGGGGAAATTCAACCGTAGCGCCCGAAAATACATTGGCAACCTATCGGGCTGCGTTGCAGATGAACGTCGATTATATTGAGATTGACGTTCGAACAACCAAAGATGGCAAGCTGATTATCCTGCATGATGGAACGCTAAACCGTACAACCAACGGTTCAGGGCCAGTAACTGAGCAGACACTCGAAGAACTCAAAAAATTATCAGCCGCCAAAGGCTTTGGCGAGTCATTTCGAACCGAACAAATTCCTACTTTAGAAGAAGTTTGCCAACTGATTGCTGATTGGAACGCGCATCATTCATCAAAAACGGCCCTTTACGTCGATTGTAAGGCTGTTTCGCCTGAACCTATGGTTGCTATTCTGACAAAATATGGGTTGCTGAATGATGCTGTTTTCTATGGTTCTGATGCGTATTTGCAGACATTGAAAGCCGTAGCACCAAAGGCTAAATTGATGCCTTCCTTGCGTAATGCTGAAGAAATGATGGCGAAAATTAATCAGCTTCATCCCTATGCGTTTGACCTAAGCTGGTCATCGTTGACGGATGCGTTAATTGCCCAAATTCATCAACAGGGCATTCGTGTATTTGTCGATTTGTTGGATAACGATGATACGGCAGAGCAATATAAAAAAGCTGCTCGTTTTAGCGTCGATGTGATCCAGACAGATCATGTTTTAAACGTCTATCGAACCCTTTCTACGAGTACAACCAAGTGAATATAACTTCCTCTTTATGAAACGCTTTTTTGCTACAGTGCTCACACTGTTAATGACTATGCCAGTGTGGGCGCAGACGCACAAAGACTACGTGCCAACGTCTTACCCCGACCGACTGATTCTGGGATGGCAGGAAAATCCGGCTACGTCGCAGTCCGTAAATTGGCGAACGGATTCAACGGTGACGAATGCCATTGGCGCGATTTCTGAAGCCGATCCATCGCCTGATTTTGTCAGTAAAGCCACTATTGTTCCCGCTACAACGGAACGTGTCGTATTGGATGGGAAAACAAGGCTTTATCATTCCGTGCATTTTAAGAACTTAAAGCCTGATACGAAGTACTTATATCGTGTAGGTGATGGCACGTATTGGAGCGAATGGTTTCAGTTTAAAACGGCGAAGAATGAAGCCTCTTCTTTCTCTTTTCTATACTTCGGCGATGCCCAGAACGACATCCGTTCGCTTTGGTCACGGGCCATTCGTGGCGCTTATTCAACTTTGCCCAGTGTAAACTTCATGATTCATGCGGGCGATTTAATCACTACGTCGAATGCCGATTGGCAGTGGGGTGAATGGTTCGAAGCGGGTAGCTGGATTAACGGCATGGTACCTACATTAGCGACGCCGGGTAATCACGAATATTTTAAAGATGAGTCAGGAAAAGCGCGTGTGTCGCGGCACTGGCGTCCTTCGTTTATCTTGCCCGAAAATGGTCCGAAAGGCCTGGAAGAAACGGCTTATTTATTCGACTATCAGGGAACGCGATTTATTTCCTTAAATTCACAAGGCGCGTTGTTGGATTCAACCGTCATGAATGCGCAGGCAAATTGGCTAGTGCAGGTATTAAATAACAACCCGAACCGCTGGACAGTGATTACGCACCACCATCCTATTTACTCGACAGCAAAAGGGCGCGATAACGACGAATGGCGCGAAAAAATGGAGCCGATTTATAAAAAATACAAGGTAGACTTGGTGCTTCAGGGCCACGACCACACCTACGGGCGCGGCCTGAATATGCCGTTGGGGAAAAGTCGAAAACATCCCGATGGCCCTATTTACGTCGTGTCGGTCAGTGGCCCGAAAATGTACGATATTGGCTTACAGGATTGGATGGATCGGGCGGCATCGAATACGCAGCTTTATCAGATCATTTCGATCAATGGCGATCAATTGTCGTATCAATCGTACACTGTTACGGGCGAGAAATATGATTCGTTTGAATTGACGAAGAATAGTAAAGGCCAGAATACATTGGTAGACAAATCCCCCGCGTTAGCCCCCGAACGGCTCGATCTACCGGTTGAGTATCAGAAACGATACAAACCTGATCAGATGGAGCAGTACCGAAACCGCTTTCAGGAGTACAAAGCCCGAAAAGGAATTAAATGACGTATTATGTATGATATAGGATGTATGATGTATTCTCTACGAGTGTATTAGCATCGCGCACAATATATCATACATCCTATACCATACATATATGCAAACAACTACATCCAGTTCTCCAGTTGAGCCAACTATTGCTCAGCCTGCTCCTGTCAAACGATTACTCTCGCTCGATACCTTACGTGGTTTCGACATGTTTTGGATTATGGGTGGGGAAGATGTATTTCATCTACTCGCGAAAACAACCGGCTGGGCCTGGGCGGTCGTTGTTGCTGACCAATTCACTCACCCAGAGTGGAATGGTTTCCGCGCTTACGACCTGATCTTTCCGTTGTTTCTGTTCATGGCAGGCGTTTCAACGCCTTTTTCAATCGGCAGTCGTCTGGATAAAGGAGCGGATAAGTCGGAGATTGCCCGAAAGATTATTACACGGGGGCTTATTCTGGTTTTGCTGGGCATTATTTATAACAATGGCTTATTTGTCAAAGCGTTTCAGGATACGCGTTTTGGAAGCGTACTCGGCCGAATTGGGCTTGCCGGTATGTTTGGGCAATTGATTTACCTATATGCTCGTCCACGTACGCAATACATCTGGTTTGGTGGGCTTTTGATTGGTTACTGGCTGATTATGATGTTTGTTCCTGTACCAGGGTGCGGAGCAGGTCTATTAACAATGGATTGCAACCCAGCGAGCTACATCGATACGCAGTTGTTACCAGGGCGATTGTATAAAAAGATTCATGATCCCGAAGGATTGTTCTCGACAATTCCTGCCATTTGCAACGCCCTATTAGGGATTTTTGCCGGTACATTCCTCCGTACACACGGCCGAAGTGGAAACCAGAAAGCATTGCGATTGCTGGGAGTTGGCGCTGGTTTTGTCCTATTAGGTTGGCTTTGGGATTTCGTATTTCCAATTAATAAAAACCTCTGGACCAGCTCATTTATGCTTGTTACGGGTGGTCTGAGCTTAATGTTACTCTCTGTTTTTTACTGGATTATCGATGTAAAGGACATAAAAGGATGGACATTTTTCTTTACCGTTATCGGCATGAATTCCATCCTGATTTATCTGGCTGGCGAGTTCATTGATTTCGGTTACGCAGCCAAATTCTTCTTTGGAGGATTACTGAAATTATCGTCTTCCGAGGCCGTCCTGGAAGTAGGTATGGCTATTGCGGTGCTTGCTGTCAAATGGGTATTCCTCTATTTCATGTACAAGAAAAAGACATTCCTGCGGGTTTGATTGATTCTGGTCATTGAGGCCCTGTTTAAGCGTTTAGAAATAGCTCCTAAATGAGTGTTTTGTCATTCTGACGCAGGAAGAATCTTAAATTATCCTCGCTCACAGGTGAGGGAACTTTAAGATTCTTCCTGCATCAGAATGACAAAAAGTATTCTCAAAAAAATGAATAGCTATGCGACTACTATTTACGGTCGCGGGTTTTTAACGAGGGTGTTGTTCTCGGTATTCGCGTCGTCGTTGTTTTTATTGTTATCCGTCAGAATATCGGGTTCGTATACGATGACCGCTCTGTAGTTCGGCGGAAATTCATTTTCGGGTTTAAACGCGGGACGTTCATACACAAAAATTGAATGAGTTTTACGGTTTCCTGATCAGCCAGATTTCGGTCACCTGCGAACCACGTTCGCCTTCGCCACACGTCCATATGAACGTAACAGCACCATCGGCTGACGCTGTTTTCGGAACGTCAAATTCGTAAATCGGCTGTTCGCCCGTCTGGATAAAGTCGTGAATGGTAGATCCATCGTCGGTGGTGAGTTTCATCCGTGAACGGAATCGCCCGGTGTAGGCAATTCGAAGGCGATATGTAGCGGTCGGGTCAAGTTCGGAGTAGGCGATTTTTAACGGTTGGTCATATAGCGTTTTGGCCTGCTTCATCCAAACGCGGGGGGTAATCTGCCCTTTGAATCCCGTTGCTTTAATTTCGTCTACCCATTCTACGCCCACTAATCCTACACCAAAACCAATTCTGGAACCTCGTAAACTACCGGGATCTTTCTCCCACGGTTCTCCAGAAACAACCCGATACCAACTTGCCGGATCACCAAAATGATCGTAAAAGCCGCCGGGGCCAGGGTCGGTACGGTGCAGCATCTCCCGAATTTTTAGTAGGCGCTCCTGTTCATTCCCTGTTTTCTCAATCTGCGCCAGTTGCGACATGAGCCAGGGCGAATCGTTAAGTGGTATGTCAATATTATCAATAAAATTACCCCGCCCCGACATGGCTCCATGCTTTTCGATGGTCAACTGAGCGCCGATACTTTTGAACAGCGAGTCAGCTAAGGCAAAACAGATTTGTCGATACGTTAGTAGGATAGGGGATTTCCAGGCTTTTTCCAGAAGCGTATTAGCTTCACGAATAGCCGCTAACGATCCACCGGAGCCAACAGTCTCCAATCGTTCGCGGGCTTGCCGTTCCAGATCAGTTTCGCAGAGAAGCCGATGGCGTGTGTAGGCATCGTAATAGGCCCGAATCTGGCCCATCTGAAAACGCGGATTTTGTAATACGCTACGAGATGCCGTTTTCTCCATTGCTTGCCATTGCATCAGCGTTCGGTCGACGACATCATTGGTTAGTAAACTTCCGCGCCAATTTTGCTCCAGCGCAAGCAACCCCTGTGCTACGGATTCGGTATAATCAGGCCCAATAAATAGCCGGGCGTAATCGCGTAGTGTTTCGATAACAGGTGTTTCAGGGTTCCAATCCTGATCGCTCCAGACAAATTTATTCACATCATCATTCGTCCCCTCCGAATAGCTTATGCTACCGGCTCCGTATTGATCAAGGGCATTATGAATCGTTTTCTCATCGTGCGGACGTGGGTTAATGCTCTCGCGGCCAAGCGTCATGGCCCAGGCCAGATCCCAATGCGGCACTGGATATTGAGAAGCATAATTGTGCGTAATGTCGGGATAATGCCGAATCGGAATAGTCGAATTGATTCGTTTCCGAAGCTCATCGACGGGTACTTTGACCCACGGTCCAAAAACGACTCCACCAAACCAATCATATCCGCGATTAACGTGTTTGTAGAAAGCATCGAACCACGGTTGTGCAGGCCGGAACACTTGCGGAGAAACCCAGATTTTGGCGTTAGGATGGTATTTGTGTAATACCTGTGCTTCTTTTTCGAGCCAGGCAAATAATACGTCAGGCTCCAGTTCGCCAGGATCACCGCCCGGTACGAAAACGGCATCTAGTTTCTGAACAGCGGCAAAAATCTGATGCCGTTCCGCTAATTCTTTCTGAATGGAATCCGGATGCGTATAATTCTCGCCCATGTTCGGATACCACATCCAGACATCCAGTCCGTACTCCGCGCAAATCCGTGATTGTTCGCCAATCATTTTAATCGCAGGCAGTTTCATGTGCCGACTGGTAAAATCGTCATCAGTACGCGGTGGCATAATTTCGATGCTATTGGCACCGAATAACGCCAGCTCCCGAATATATTGATCAAATTGAGCAACGGTCCAGGCATCGTAGGCGTTGGTTTTAGGGCGATAGCCTAGCTGATGTCCACGAATTGGATAACGCGGACTGGAAGTAATAGCTAATTTGTTCGTCAGTCCAATCTCGCCCGCTCGCATTTCTAAAGTACGGAGAAGTTTCCCGACGCCATAGAGTAATCCACGTGCATCGCGTCCAACAATCAGCACTGCGTTGGCCGATTCAACCGTAACCAGTTTAAACCCTTCTGCTTTCGTTTCGAGCAAAGATTGAATCGCCGTTCTGAAAGCTTGCGGCAATTGCACTAGGTCATTTTCCAGTGCTAATGCAATGATTGGCTGATTATCGGTCGGAAATTTTGTATTGACAGAAAGTTGAATTCCGGTTCGTTTCTGGATTTCCTGTTGCAGAATTTCGACGGTTCGGCGCAGCGTTTTTTTATCAGAAACGGTATTGACGATACGTGCTTTCGACAGGTCGATTGGAGCTGCTATAGCTGTTTTTATTAGTAAACAGAAGCAGATTGAGAAAATTTGTAGACGCATATAGATTATGTAGAGACGCGGCATGCCGCGTCTCTACAGCTTGATGAAAATCTTTCGCTGATACAGAATGTAGGCCGGAATAAAATTGACGCCGATAAAAAACAGCGCATACAACAAACTCGCCAGTTCGGGCTGAATACCCATCGAGATTAGGCCATTGACTACGTGTTCGTTCAGTGGCTGGCTTCCGAATTTGAGACGGTAGAAAAGCAGGGCGAAAATGTCGGCCAGAACGTATACAGTGATCGCGTTAGCACCGAAAATGATTCCGGGCTTTGTTCCATTTGTATAGCCCAGTACGTCGACTAGAAAATAGATAGCCCCCAGCAACATAGCCGCAAAGCCCGACGTAACAAGCACGAATGAACTCGTCCAGAGATTTTCGTTAACAGGAAACGTTAACCCCCAGAAATAGCCCGCAGCCGCTGTGAATAAACCTGCTGTCATCAGATACGACACTTTTTCGGTGGGCGTAGTTTTTGTGAGCATAAAGCGCCCAACCAGCATTCCTGTACTGGTGGTTACAATGGATGGAAACGTACTGAGTATACCTTCAGGGTCCCAGGTTCCTTGCCACATTCGTCCCGGTAAGAATTTGCGATCCACCCAGGCCGCCAGATTTTGACCGGGTTCCAGAATTACATAGCCTAAATCGGGTGTTGGAATCAGCGTCATGGCGAGCCAGTAGACTACTAACGTAATAGCGCCAATCCAGGCTTGCTGTTTCCAGCTTGTATTCAGAAAGATGAATCCGCAGGCCAGAAATACAATTGCGATTCGATGCAATGTACCCGTCCAGCGGACGTTCGAGAAATCAAAATCAGGCATCAGGTTGAGGAACATGCCGACAGCGAAAATCTTCAATGAACGAATCGCAATTTTCCGGTATAACTCACCTTTTGGGCTTCCATCCGTCAATTTCTTGGTATAGGCCAGCGCGATGGAAACGCCCACGATAAACAGAAACGTTGGCGCAATCAAATCGGTGAATGACAGACCGTTCCATTTGGTATGACGTAGCGTGAAATACACGTGCTCTTCGCTTCCCGGAAAATTCGCTACAATCATGGCCGCGATGGTAAAGCCACGGAGTGCATCTAACGAAACGAGTCGATTGGGTTGCTGTATCATTAAAAAGTGAAAAAAGCGCGGTTACGGTAATAGTATCTTTAATACTAATTTCCGTACTATTAAGGCTACTTAACCTAACTATTTATGCGCCCTGGTTTTTATGCTATCCTTGCTCTGCTGTTTTTTGTCGGTATAGGTTGTCAACGCACAGATAAGGAATCAGGAGAGAAGTCGCAGGTAGCTGTTTCGTGGGAGCTGGTCAGCAATTTCACGTCGGTCAAAGATGGATTTGAAGCGCGATTTACGCTGACTAATCATGGCGATAAGGAACTGACCGACGCCAACTGGGCACTGTTTTTCAATATGTCACCCCGGCCGATTTTACCAGCGAAAAATCCGCAGCCAGGTACGGTTCAACATATTAATGGCGACTGGTACAAGCTCGTGCCAACCAAAGGATTTAGCCTCAAACCCGGCGCATCAGTCGAGATCAGTTACGAAGGCACCGAAGCTGTTACTAAGGTAACCGACGCACCGTTAGGGCTCTACGTTGTGCTGTATGATTCGCAAGGCAAAGAAGAGTCGATTGCCGAAATTGCAAACTACACCATCAAACCCTTCGAGCGCAAAGAGCAGAGGTTGCGTGGTCCCGGCGATCTGTATGCGATTGCCAGCCCCGAAAATACGTATAAAGCCAACGCATTGGCATCGTTGCTTCCGGCCGATCAATTGCAGAAAATCATTCCCGCACCCGTTAAAATTACTACGTTACCCGGCACGCTGACGTTCGATGCATCACTGTCAATTTATGCGGATAAAGGCCTTGAAAACGAAGCGAAACTCCTGAGTCAGAAACTGAAAGAATTAACTGGGAAAGAGTTTGCAACCGGCTCGGGAACACCGGCTGCGAAAGGTATTTTTCTGAAAACGGGTTCTATCAACGTAAAGGGTACATCTCAGGAAGCATATAACCTGACTATCGACGGGAAAGGCGTTTCGATTGTCGGAAGTGATGCCGCCGGAGTTTTCTACGGTATTCAGAGCTTGCTGGCGCTGATGCCGACCGCTACGTATCTGAATCCGTCGGCTGGTACTACATTAGCCTATACACAAATTGAGGATGCGCCCCGGTTTCATTTCCGAGGCTTGCATCTGGATGTTAGCCGTAATTTTCAGACGAAGGAAACTATTCTGCGGCTCCTTGATTTACTGGCTTATTACAAAATCAATCATTTCCTGTTCTACACGACCGAAGACGAAGGCTGGCGGCTTGAAATCGACGGATTGCCTGAGTTAACGAAGGTGAGTGCTCAGCGTGAACATACGTCGGGTAAAGAAACGCCTGTGTTGCATCCGGCCTATGGATCAGGGCCGAAAGCGTATGCTGAAGGTAAATATGGGAGTGGTTTTTATACGAGAGCTGATTTTATCGAAATCCTGAAATATGCGAAAGAACGGCACATTAAGGTGATTCCCGAATTGAATTTGCCGGGTCATGCACGGGCGGCTATCAAAGCAATGGAAGCTCGTTACGAACGGCTGATGAAAGAAGGGAAAGAGAAAGAAGCCAATGAGTATCGACTCATTGATCCTAACGATAAATCGGTCTATCTGTCGGCGCAGGGGTATAAAGATAATGTAGTGAGTGTCGGTCGCGAATCGACCTACCATTTCTACGAAAAAGTGGTGGACGAAATCACCAAAATGTACAAAGAAGCGGGCCTGCCGATGGACGTTATGCACGCGGGTGGCGACGAAGTTCCTGAAGGTTCCTGGACTCAATCGCCGGAGGCTGCGAAAATTTTGAAAGAGAATCCAACGATAAAAGATCCTAAAAATCTACAGACCTATTTCTTCCGGAAACTGCGCGAACGATTGGCCAAACGCAATCTGGAAGTACACGCTTGGGAGGAAGCTATTCTGAACAAAACCGCTGATGGTAAATACGTGCCGAATCCGGAGTTCGTAGGCAAAGGCGTTGTGCCCTACGTCTGGAATAATTTGTTTGATCTCGATTTAGGCAATCGGCTGGTAAATGCTGGTTATCCAGTGGTGCTCTGCAACGTATCGAACTTTTATTTCGATATGGCTTATAATAACGATCCGCAAGAGCCTGGACTCTACTGGGCTGGTTATGTGGATACGCGGAACAACTGGGCGTTTGCACCGTATGATATGTTCAAGACTACGTATCGAACGGCTATGGGAAAACCGCTTACGTTTGCCGGATTGGAACGAATGAAACCGGAAGCGCGTAAAAATATTCGGGGCATTGAGTCGCAGCTCTGGAGCGAAACCGTGAAAGGCCGCGATATGGCCGAATATGATATTTTGCCTAAGTTACTGGGCTTCGCCGAAAGTGCCTGGGCACCTGAGCGTTCCTGGGAAACCATCGACAACCGAGAAGCCCGCGAGAAAGCGATGAATGTAGGCTGGAACGTATTTGCCAATACGTTAGCACAGAAAGAGTTTCCTCGGTTGGCACGTATCAACGGAGGATACAATTATCGATTACCTTTACCGGGTGTTAGTATTGAAAAGGGATTATTAAAGGCCAATATTGAGTTGCCAGGGCTCGCCATTCGTTATACCACCGATGGCTCTGAACCGACGGCTCAATCGACGTTATATACTGATCCAGTAAAGGTTTCTGGTACGGTAAAACTAAAAAGTTTTGATGCCGCCGGGCGGTCAAGCAGGTCGACTGTGGTAAACCTATGAGTTCTGAGAACGCTTAGAAGTTCTCGATTTATTACGTATAAAATAGATTTCCAACATGACTATTGGGGTTGATTTAGGCGGAACAAATGTGCGGGTAGGACTGGTCAGGAACGGGGTTATCCTTCACCAGAAAAGCAAAGTGTTGGAACAGAAAGATTCTCTTTCGGCAACATTGACCCAATTAATTGAGCTGATCCGACCGTTCGTAGAGCCATCGGTCAGTAGCATTGGCATCGGCGTTCCGTCAGTGGTTGATATTGAACATGGTGTTGTCTATAACGTAGCAAATATTCCATCCTGGGAAGAAGTTGCTTTGCGAGATATTCTGGAAAAAGAGTTCGATATACCCGTTTTTGTCAATAATGATGTCAATTGTTTTATTCTCGGAGAACACCAGTTTGGCATGGCGCAAGGGTATCGGTCAGCCGTTGGTATGGCAATCGGGACAGGCCTTGGCTCCGGAATAATTGTTGATAATCAGCTATATACTGGTAGTAATTGTGGCGCGGGGGAAATTGGGTTACTGCCCTACCTCGACAAAAACATCGAGTCGTATGCCGCTGGAGATTTCTTCGAATCCATTCATAGTACAACGGCCAGAGAAGCTAATCAGGCCGCTCTTCAGGCCGACGAACAAGCCCTGAATCTGTGGAAAGAATTTGGTAAACATTTTGGCAATGCCGTCAAAGTGGTGTTATATACCTACGATCCGGAGGTGATTGTTCTGGGCGGTTCCATTGCCAAAGCCTATCCACTTTTCAAATCGGCGATGTTTGAGAGTATGGCCGATTTTGCATATCCAGTAACATTACGTCGATTGAAGATTTTTCAATCGGAGAACGAGAATATTGCGTTATTAGGGGCTGCTGCACTCGTTCGGCAGTTGGTCTAATTAAATTGCCAATGGATATGAAGAAATCTCTGTTCCCCCTTCTTTTCGTCGCGCTGCCATTACTGCTCAAAGCGCAGGATGAACCAAAATCGACATTACCGCAACCCAAATTAGTAGTAGGCATTGTTGTCGATCAGATGCGTTACGATTACCTCTATCGCTTTTATAATAAATACAGCGAAGGTGGTTTCAAACGCATGATGAATGAAGGATTCAATTGTCGAAATAATCATTATCATTATGCACATACCGTAACGGCAGCTGGTCATGCTGCTGTGTATACTGGCTCATTACCAGCGATTAGCGGCATGATTGGCAACGAATGGTACGATCCTATTGCCCACAAAGGCGTTTATTGTGTTGAAGATAGTACGGCAAAAACGGTCGGGAGTCCTAACCCCAGCGTGGGTAAAATGTCACCCCGAAATCTGCTGGTCAGCACCGTTACCGATCAGCTTCGTATTGCTACCCAATTTCGCTCAAAAACCATCGGAGTAGCCGTTAAAGATCGGGGCTCTATTTTACCGGCAGGTCATGCGGCATCGGGCGCGTACTGGTTCGATTCCAAGACAGGGAACTGGGTTACCAGTACGTACTATAGACCTGATTTACCGCAATGGGTGTCGGAATTGAACGCCCGTAAACTTCCTGCCGAATACGCTAAACAAGGCTGGAAGACACTTTTGCCACTTAGTCAATACGTTGAAAGTACACCCGACGATCAGCCGTACGAAGCTAAATTGTCGGGCTCGACCAAAGCCGTGTTCCCGTATGATCTGGCTGGTAAGTCGGGCGATGTGTTTGGTGCTGTACTATCGTCGCCGGGGGGCAACACCCTGACCAAAGACATGGCGATTGCCGCTATCAAAGGTGAAAATATGGGTAAAGGAGACGTGACGGATTTTCTAGCCATCAGCTTCTCTACGCCTGACCGAATCGGTCATGCCTTTGGCCCAAATTCAGTTGAAGAAGAAGACATCTATCTGCGTCTCGATCTGGAATTTGCGGATCTATTTTCGTTTCTGGATGGCTGGGTAGGCAAGAATAATTATACTGTATTTCTGACTGCCGATCACGGTGTGATGGACGTGCCCGGATTTTGGAAGCAGCATAATTTACCGGCGGGATTACTGAACGGGAAAAAGATAAATGATGCCATCAATAAAGCCCTGACAGCCGCCTTTGGGAATGTCGATTACATAGAAGCCATCGAGAATGGACAACTGTATCTGAATCGGGCAGCACTTGCGAAAAAGAAGCTGACTGTCGATGCGGTTTATACGGTAGTTCGAGAGGCTCTACTTCCCATGCCGGGCATTGCCGACGTACTGAATCTGAAAAGTATAGGTACGTCTAATCTGAATTCGCACCTGCTTGAATTGTATAAAAATATGATTCACGCTAAACGCAGTGGCGATATTCAACTCATTCCCGAACCCGGCTGGATCGATAATAGCGGCACTGGCACTAATCATGGTTCTCCGTATCATTACGACACACACGTACCGTTCGTATTGTTTGGCTGGGGCGTAAACAAAGGCGAGACCCTACGTTACACCACGATTGCAGATATTGCCCCTACCATTGCCAGTTTATTGCACATTCTCCCGCCGAGCGGTACCGTCGGAAACGCCGTTCAAGAAGCTCTAAAGTAAGCCTTTTGTCCCAATCCCTATACCCCATGTTATGAAACGAAATACGCTGATCGTTATCCTGATTCTGTTAATCTTCTTCGTTATTTCGTTTCTAACTAACATTCTGGGGCCAATTATTCCTGATTTAGTCGAAAGTTTTCAGTTGAGCATCGGTCTGGCGGGGTTTCTGCCATTTGCATTTTTTGTAGCGTATAGTGTTTCCATACCGTCGGGGGTTTTGGTCGAGAAATACCGCGAAAAACCTGTGCTGATCGGAGCTTTTCTACTTGCTTTGCTAGGCTCGTTGCTCTTCGCGTTGATCCCAAAATTTTCGGTGGCACTGGTCTCGCTCTTTTCCATAGGCGTCGGGATGGCGATGTTGCAGGTAGCCATCAATCCATTACTGCGTGTTGCCGGTGGAGAAGAGCATTTTGCCTTCAATTCGGTACTGGCGCAGCTTTTTTCCGGTGCCGCTTCTTTTTTCAGTCCGCTGCTGTATAGCTATTTTGTTCAGAACATTCATACCAACAATACGTCTTTCTGGATTCAATGGCTCAATAATGTGGTGCCCATACATTTTGAATGGGTATCGCTCTATTGGGTATTTGCGCTGACTACGTTGCTGATGATCGTGGTAGTGGCCCTGATTAAATTCCCAAAAGTTGAATTGAACGAGGACGAACGGATTGAGGTTGGTGGAACATTAACGGAATTGTTGCGTGACAAAACCGTGTTACTATTTTTTGCCGGAATTTTTGCCTACGTTGGCACCGAACAGGGCATTGCAAATTGGATTTCTAAATTTCTGCAACTCTACCACGGTGTAGATCCGGCTACCGATGGGGCTACAGCCGTTGCCTATTTCTGGGGATTGATGACCATTGGCTGTATCCTGGGTTTAGTTCTGCTCAAACTTGCCGACAGCCGGAAAGTACTAATGATTTTCACCGTCGGAGCTATTATTCTGCTATTACTGGGATTATTCGGGTCTAAAGAACTGGCGCTTTATGCACTGCCTGGTACCGGTTTTTTTGCTTCGGTGATGTGGTCGATTGTTTTTTCGCTGGCACTTAATTCTGTAGCAAAGCATCATGGTACTTTTTCTGGTATCTTGTGTACCGGAATTGTTGGCGGAGCCATTGTTCCGCTTATCATCGGCGGCCTGGCCGAATGGGTCGGCTTACGTTGGGCTATGCTGGTTATGTTGCTAACACTCGGCTACATTTTCAGCATCGGTGTCTGGGCTAAACCGCTGGTAACAAACGCGACAATTAAGTTAAAGAGTGAATGAGTTGTTGAATGATTGAATAGGAGTTTTCGATTTGTATTCAATCATTCAACAACTCATTCAATCATTCTCTCTCATGCACAAGATCATCTTACTCATCGACTTTGCGGAGGATTACAGTCGGAGCCTGCTGAAAGGGATTTCGAAATATGCCCGTGAGCACGGCCCCTGGGTGTTTTGTCAGATGCCGCTTTTTCACCGCGAAACGTTGGGGGTTGATGGGATTCTGAACTGGGCGAGAGATTGGGAAGCGGATGGTATTATTGGGCAATTGTACAACGATAGCAGCGTCGAGAAAATAGTTGAAGCGGGAATTCCCGTCATTGCACAGGATTTCAAAGAACGGTTTACTGAAATTCCGAACATTACGGGCGCGCATCGTGCAACAGGTGCTATGGCTGCCGATTACTTTCTTAGAAAAGGCTTCCGGCATTTCGCGTTTTATGGATTCAAACATATTGTCTGGTCGCGGGAGAGAGCGGAGGGATTCGATGAGCGGGTGTCGCGCGCGGGTTGCATGGTGCATTATTTTGAGCACGAAGAATACAGCTCGAGCGATTTGTGGTACTATAAACCCAGCTCCTTGAGTAAATGGCTATCGTCGCTTCCGAAACCCATTGCTATTCTAACCTGCGACGACCGAATGGGCCAGCACATCACAGAAACCTGTCGACATTCGCGTATTCGAATTCCCGAAGAAGTAGCTGTATTGGGTGTTGATAACGATGAAGCCCTGTGCGAATTATCCGATCCGCCATTGTCGAGCATTGTGCAGGACGCTGAAAAAGGGGGCTATGATGCTGCGCGTCTGTTGGATCAGTTGATTCGAAAGGAAATAACGGAATTCTACGACATTGTGGTTGAACCTACGCAGATCATTACCCGCCAATCGACTGATATCTACGCGACGCCGGATGAGTACATTGCGTCGTCGCTGAAATACATCCACCAAAATATCGATAAAAACTTACAGGTCGATGAAGTGGTAAAGCAGGTTCCATTGTCCAGACGGTCGCTGGAGATGCGGTTTCAGCAGGTGGTAGGGTATCCGATTTACAAATACATCCAGAATCTGCGGATTGAAAAGTTCTCAAAAAAATTACTGGAAACCGATCAGGCCGTTTTTGAAATTGCGATGGATTTGGGTTTGAACGATACCAAAAATATTGCCCGACAATTCAAGCAAATAAAGGGTTGTACACCCCTCGAATATCGTCATCGGTACTTGGCGGGGAAATAGATAATGGATTAAATAGATGAAGGTGGAAGGCTTTTTCTAATCTGGTTGACAAAGGCAACGGGTACATTCACAATGTCGGCAATCTGTTCGCTGGAAAAGCCAGTTTTTGTCAGCAGGCTAGCTACGACTAATCGTTTTTCCTGTTCGACTCCTTGTTCTAAACCTTTTTCAAGTCCTTCTTTAAGACCTTCTTTTTTCGCTCTATCTAACAAAAATTCTTCGATACCCATCGGTTTACTGCTTTGCGTTATTGACTCAATCTCTTTCTCAAACTTACTGTTCACTACTGGGTTTTCCAAGCGAACGTAGTACCGAAGAAAATTCAATATACTCCTTACTTTATTCTTACTTATTTGGCTGTTTAACAAGCTTTTCGCTATGCTTAGTTTCAAATTTAGTAGTTCATCTTCGGATAATGTACCGGCTTTCAACGCTGTTTTGGCCGTTAGGATTACTAACGCAAATGGATTTGGATTAGCCAATAAATTGGCTTCGTTCTGGTCACGAATTTTGTACGTATTATATCGATAACTCAACTGTGTTCCCAGATAGGATTGCTCATAACGACTTGGATGATACCCTTTGTGACTATCTGTGAAAAGGGCAATAGCCGTAATCGGTTGTCGGTATTTATCGAAAATGCGATAGTAATACTGAAACATCCGCTCCGCAAAGTGAGGGTCTCTGTAACCTTGAACCTCAATATGAATCAAAATCCACTGCTCGACAGGTTTACTGGCTTGTCGAGTAAAGACTTTCACCAGTTTGTCGACGTAGCGGAGTTGATACGTATCCTGCTCGGGTGGGAATAATTGTTCGAGTTCTTTATCAAGATACTCAAAGCCTCTATCCAGATAAAACAGTTCATCGGCATTTGGGAAGAAGAAACGTAGAAAATCATCAAACACATCTTCTAAAATGGCTTTCCACAACGTATCATCGCGTTTCATTTTTAGTATAGCTTTGTCCGTTTGATGCGAATAAGCCTGCGACGTCACGGTTAATGATTTATATTCCTTATACAGGAAGTTTACTTAACCTACAAAGGCCTGATTTATAGCTATTAAAATTTATCGTTAATGAAAAATTTATACCTGCTTCCTATCCTAGGTTTTCTGATAAGCTATAGCTTATCTAATGAAGTGACAGTGTACCATGCTGATCCGGAATTCCCAGATCAGCTTGTGAATTTTACACCCTATAAAAGCAATCCCGTTTTCAAGGGAACTGATACTGAAACCTGGGATGAGAAAATTCGCGAACGGGGCTATATTCTGCATGAAGGCGATACGTATCATCTGTGGTATACGGGCTATAAAGCCGGAAAAGACCAGCCGAAATTTCTGGGTTATGCTACGTCGAAGGATGGGTTAAATTGGACCCGCTATGCCGGAAATCCCATTCATACGGCAAATTGGGTTGAGGATATGTCAGTCGTCAAAGACAAGGGAACGTACTATATGTTCGCGGAAGGGAAAGACGATATAGCCCATTTAATGACGTCAACAGATCGGGTTCATTGGGAGGAACGTGGGCCACTCGATATTCGCTACGTTGATGGAAAACCGTTAAGCAAGGGTCCTTATGGAACACCTGCTATCTGGAAAGAGAATAACGTTTGGTATCTGTTTTACGAACGAAAGGATGAGGCTGTCTGGCTGGCAACCTCAAAAGATCTGAAAATCTGGACGAATGTGCAGGACGAGCCCGTCCTGAAAAAAGGCCCTGAATCCTACGATGGACATGCTGTAGCGATGAATCAGATTATCAAATACAAAGGCCGTTATTATGGCTATTACCATGCATCGGCCTTCAAAGATTGGCATGAATGGTCGACCAACGTAGCGATGTCAACCGATTTGATTCACTGGAAAAAATACGCTGGTAATCCCATTATGAGCAACAATAGCTCCAGTGGTATTCTCGTTCCTGATGGTGCTATGTATCGACTATATACCATGCATCCGGCGGTGAATGTGTATCTGCCGAAAGAGTAAATCACTCCTTCGGCGTTTCTTTCAGCAGCCAGATGTCGGAAATGCGCGAGTTTTGACGCCAGTTCAGATGTGATTCTTCAGGTTGATCGAATGTAACACTGATACGACCGTCCTGCGTGGCCGATAGCGGGACAATCCATTCTTTAACCGTATCCGCTTCGCGATGGTAAACGATCGGTTCCAGACGTTGTCCATCCACGCGTAATAATGCTTCTCCAAACCCAACGACCCGGATGATATAGCGGGCTCCTGGGGCAAGATTATCGTAATCAAGAGCGGGGCAGCGCTGAAACGTTTGGGATGACAGACGAGTGCGGCTGAAGCCATCTTTCCACCAGGCAATGTCGGTTGCATCGTCAGAAATAGTTTTCACCCTCGGGCCTTTACTAATGCTTGATACGTCGTCGTAAAAACTGCCTTTGCCCGGAGTTTCCCATGTACCGATTTCTTTCAGACGTGCTATCTGTTCTTCGCCTGACTTCATGGCTTTTATCTTAACAATTTCATCAGCCAGCCACCAGCGATTATTGAGTGGGTAATCGACAAAATCCAGCAGAGCACCTCGCTCGTAGCCTTTGGCTTTGTATTTCGGAACACTTGTCTGGAGGCCAATCGACGTGAACAAATCAGCACAAAGACTTTCTATTTTCTGTCTTAACTCTGGAGAGATTGGTTTCGTATCTGCTTGATTCACGGCATCGAGTGCCTGCTTCATTGCATTTTCAGTGCCGATAGTTTCAGTCTGGGCTAAATAGGTATTAGCCTTATGCTCAAGCGCTTGTTCGTAGAGTAATCGACGTCGGGTATAGGCATCGTAATAGGCCCGTAGCACAAAAATCTGCCAACGCCAGTTAGATCGTAATGCTGGGTTTTCGGTTTCCAACTTTTTCCAGTAGGCCAACGTTGCTTCGACACCCCCGTTCTCGGCTAAGGGGCCATTCCAGTTTTGTTCGAGTGCCGCAATACCATCAGCTACAGGGGCATCCAGGCTCGGGCCAAAGAAAAAACGACCGTATTCCGCCAAAATCTCGTGAATGTCTTTATCGGCATCCCAGCCACGCATACTCCAGATTACCTTGTTAACATCATCGTGGCAACCATCTGAGTACGATACAAATCCGTCGGTAAACGGAGCTGCGGTAGCCTGGAGTTTCGCAAAGGCATAGGGTCTTGGATTGGGCGCTTCTCGTCCGAGAGTGAGCGCATAGGCCAGATCCCAATGAGCGACTGGAAATTCACAACGAACGTTATGGGTAATGTCTGGATACTGCCGAATCTGATATTGTTTGGGGAGTCGATAGCGAGTTTCGGCCAGATTAGGACTACTCGGGCCATGTACCACACCTGCCAGCCAATCGGGCTTATGCTGAGCCAGGTATGTATAAAAATAATCGACCTGTTCTACACTGAAGCCTTGCAGGGAAAGCCAGATTTTTGCTTTCGGATGGTATTTTACGAGCAATGTATGCAGGTCTTTCAGGAATGGCATAACTTCCCTTGGATGGTTGTCGCCGGGGTCGCCACCGGGGACAAAAATATGATCGAGACGAGGGCAGGCTTTGTAAAATGATTCGTGTAAATCAAGTTCTGCTTTTCGTTTGGTGGCATCCGTGAGCGCAAACGTAGCTGGCGTCCAGACCCAGTAATCAAGGTCGTACTTCTGGCAGATCGCGCTCATCTTTATCCGCATCTCAGGCGCTGGCACCTTAAAATGCGGACTGGGTTTTTCTTCCTCGTGAAACGGAATGCCTTCAACGGCATTGGTACCAAAAATGGCAAGCTCCCGGATATATTGATCGAACTGCGCCACCGTCCAGGCGTCATATGAATTGGCCGTTGTCCGATAGCCCAGTTGATGACCTCGAATTGGATACGCAGGAGCTGACGCAACATTAATTGCCGAAGCCAATTCAAGCCGTTTAGGACTCATTAATAAATTCCGGAGCACCCACGACGTACCAAACAGAATGCCTCTTGCATCAGCTCCAATAATCCAAAGCGTTGTGCCTTTCGACGTAACATCACTAATTACTCGAAATCCTTCAGGCTTTGTTTCTGGCCGAATCTTCTCCTGATTAGCGGGAACAGAGACTCCTTGTAGGTCTTTGTCTGTCGAGAGTACAAAAGCTATACAAACTGGATTGCTTCTGGGCCAGCTTGTAGTAGTGGCTAATGTAATACCCGTTCGTTTGGCAATTTCCTCGCTCAGCATTTGTGGAGCGGTTTCTCGCATAGGCGATGGAATCGACGACGATACCAACATCACAGCTCGTTGAAGCGGAATGGGCTGAGCTATAGATGAATGAATGGCTATTAGTAGGAATGGTAAGAACGACCAGAACCAAAGTCTGAAACCCGCTAATTTCATAAGGGTAGGAATAATCTGGAGTATATTATTGGAGTGCGCGCTGGACTTTGCGAATGGCTTCGGCAAATGATTCCATATCATTTCGGGATCCTAACATGGCATGCTGGAAAATCCAGATGGCCTCATCAGCGCAAGCTCGCTCGGCAACCGGGCAATACGTCTGCGAATAATCGACAGAATCGGGAATGGCGTAGCACATCCAGTTTTTCTGTTGGAAAACGGGTTGCTTGTAAAGCGGATGTGGATAGCCACCCGAACAGGGAAGGCCTTCTGCGGCTAGCGTAGTCACAAATTCGGTCTTTGACTTGTTGCCAAAATAAGCTTTATCGTACCGGAAAATGTATAGATGATAGCTGTGCCGCATAGCTACATTGCCTCGACTTAATGGGGTAATGCCTTTGATATCAGCCAGTAAACTATCCAAATATAAGCCATTTTTATCTCGAGTGATGGTCTGTTCGTCAAGCCGTTTGAGTTGCTGGCTAAGGAGAGAAGCCTGAAGTTGAGTAATTCGGTAATTACACCCCGGATTAAAATGGTCGTACCATTGCCCATGCGGCAACCGGCCGACGTTCCGCAACGAATTCATGGTTTCATACAAAGCGTCATCATTCGTAATGACCATTCCTCCTTCGCCTGATGTCAGATTTTTAGAGGATTGAAAGCTGAAACTTCCTACATCGCCTATGGAACCCAGTTTTTTTTCCTTGTATTCAGCTCCATGTGCATGTGCGCTGTCTTCAATGACCCGCAGTTTATGTCGACGGGCAATAGCCATAATAGCGTCCATGTTGCAGGGGAATCCGGCAAAATGGACGGGAATAATTGCTTTAGTTCGTTCGGTAATGGCCGCTTCAATAGCGGATGGGTCAAGATTATAGGTATCGGGCTCAATATCAACAAATACCGGAACACAATTAACCTCTAATACGACCGATGCCGTTGCGATAAATGTATAGGGAGGGACGATAACTTCATCGCCCGGTTTTACACCACAGGCGATTAAAGCTAATCGAAGAGAAACTGATCCATTGACGCAGCTAAGCGCGTATTTAGTACCGCAATAGTCAGCAAATTGCTGCTCGAATTCTGCTACCAGCCCCGCACAATCTGGGTTTCCCCATTGCCCGCTGCGGACTACATCCGCTACGGCCTGTACATCCTGTTCGTCATAAATAGGCCAGGGAAACGCGGTTTTGATGGTTTTTTCGCCACCGTAGATAGCTAACTGCTCTAGTAAATCAGTATGATCCATTCCGTTAAAGACAAATACATCTGTATTAATACGGAACAGAAGGCATGTCAGGCTATTATATCAGGTAAATTCTATCGAGAACTTATAGATAGTGTAGTAAGAGAAAAGCCTCATCTTTAATCAATTACTATGCCATTCCCATTTACGGGAAATCAGTTAGAAAAACATAAAGTCTACAAAACTCAGCCTAATTAGTTGTCTGGTTTGTCTCTAACGATACAAAGTCGGAATTAAATAAACCGTTTGTGTCTACTATCGTTCAGTTTTTGTACATAATAGAAAGAGATATAATCCAATTAAAAAAGAATCGTGGATTACACAAGCAAGGCCACTCTTAAATTACGCAGTTAATGCACTAACATGTAAATATTTATTTATTATCATTTATGGTAAAAAATGCCCACTTTATCAGCCTTTTTTTTTATTCCCCAAATTTTTTGGTTCGCTTATTGCATATGCGTAAATGTTACTAAGCTAGAGGTCATGTACTTAAGTGGCTCCAGCATGTAACCGTAACTTAAGTGATATGAAGTGCTAGGCTGATAGAGGAATCGAGATAGGATAAAAGGTAACTACCGGCTTTCTAATAGTATATAACTGCAAATGAGTTGGTTCTATTAAAAGTGTGGTTACCAGACAGGTTTAAAGGGAATCGATACCACAGTCAGTAGAGTCTTCAGATCATCGTTTAAGCACAGAAATCGACATAAGCCCTGTATTATATACAACAGGTACAACATTTTTCGCTAAGTCACTGAACAAAATGGGACTGAACGGGCGAAGCTGTAATAGTGAACACATTTTTATCCATAAGACATTCTCAATCCATAGAACCAATCATGACTAATAAAATTAAGTATTTGCAGCAAATAAGAGTTCTTGCTGTTAGTTGCTTGGTAGCTTTATTTTTATCATCCTGTGCGTCTATACCACCTAATCCTACCCAGTTAGAATATTTTCAGGACGTAGAAAATGATACGATTTTTCCTGTTCAAATAAAGACGATTGATCCTCCGGTATCCAGAATTCAAAAAGGCGATGTGCTAGGAATTATTGTTACCAGTCTAAGTAAAGAATCAAACGAAGTTCTGAATTTTTATAACGCAAGCTCATTACCACAAACAACCTATACACCAGGCGGAACAGGAGGGAGCCAACTAATAGGATATCCTATTGACTCTTCAGGCTACATTTCAATGCCATACATAGGAAAGCAAAAATTGACCGGCTTAACTCTTCAGCAAGCCGAAGTTAAACTAGAATCAGAGATTGCAAAGACGATAAAAGGCCCAGCTGTGAATGTGCGATTTATAAATCACAAATTCACAGTTATAGGCGAAGTTGGTCGTGGAGGAACATTTAATTTGTCGAACGACCAAACAACAATAATTGATGCTATTACGGCAGCCGGTGATTTGGGGATTTTTGCAAAGAGAGATAGTATAAAAATTATTAGAACTGAAAATGGGCGACGCGAAATGGGAATAGTAAGCTTGCGAACCCGAGAAGTGTTTACGTCGCCATATTATTATATCAAGCACGAAGATATTATTTACGTTGAGCCTACTAAATATAAACTTGTGCCAACCCCACAAAAAATACCAGTATCACAAAGAATTACACTTTATTTATCTGTTTTAACGACGGCTTTGTCAACGTACTTAGCCTTTTCTAGACTTTAAATAACCCATACTAGTCTGACTGGTATATATACTTTTAAGACAGCCTATTCAGCTACAAAATAAATTGCAGCAATGAACAACGACGGATTGACTTTAGAAGAAGAAGAAGAAGTGGGCACTGGTGTCCTGCATTATATTTTTAAGATTTTACGCTATTGGCATTGGATCGCACTAGCTTTGATCGTTAGTTTTACGTATGCGTATATTTATCTGAAAAAATATATTCCTATCTATAAAGTAAATGCAACAATACTTATTAAGGATGATAAAAAACTGAATGACAACATTCTTAACAAGTTGTCTATGAATAATAAAAATAAGCTTGTTGAGAATGAAATAGAAGTTTTAAAGTCAAGAGCACTTGCTGGTAAAGTTATCGACGACCTTAATCTGACCGTTTCTTACTGGCGAGAAGATAAATTTCGTGATACTGAATTGCATACCAATAGCCCTTTTATTGTAAAAAATACTTCACCAACAGATCTTGCCTATATTAGCCCTGTTTACATTAAAATGGTTTCAGATAGTACCTATCAATTACAAGATATTGAGAAAATTGCTTTAGGCGTTTATAACTTTGGCAAGCCAATAAAGACAAAATATGGACAGTTAAATGTTTCTATTAGAGATAGCGTTATCAATAAACGTCAGGAATTTACAAAAGTTACATTTTACGATCGTGATAATTTAGTACAAGGTTTTATTAGTGGCCTTCAAGTGTCGTTGCTAAACCCTCAAAGTAGCCTTATTTTATTAAGCCTCGAAAGCCCAATACCTAAAAAAGGGAAAGATATATTAAAAAAATTGCTGGACGAATATTCAACTACAGCACTGCAGGATAAAAATAGAGAAGCAACTAATACATTGCGATTTATTGAGGAGCGATTAAAGTTAATTACGACAGAATTAGGAGACGTTGAACATAATATCGAAAATTACCGTAAGACACAGGGCGTAGTCGATTTAAGCGATGAGGCCAATTCTTTTTTGAAGAAAGTTGAAGATAATGACTCGAAAATTAATGAAATAGATATTCAATTAAAATTATTAGATGTAGTAGATGAGTATTTAACTAGCCCTCAGGTTGGTGTGATTACGCCGGCTACCATGATGGGAGCAAATGATAATGTTTTGAACTCATACATTACAAAACTAAGTGATCTGGAAGTGGAGCGATCCAAATTGGCTCAGACTGTTCAAGCGGGAAATCCCTCTCTGGAAACATTGAATGCTCAAATCAGGAGTACTAAACAAGCTATGAAAGAGACGCTGGATAAACAAAGAGGGATTTTACGGGCGTCCAGAGCAAATTTAGTGGGAATAAATGCTGGCTTTGAGAACGCTTTGTCAGCTATTCCACGGAAGGAAAGATTATTCGTTGGCATTAAACGCCAGGCAAATATCAAAGAAGACCTGTACTTGTTGCTCTTAAAAACCCGGGAAGAAACTTCTTTATCCTATGCGTCTACAGTCACGGACAGTAGGGTTGTGGATGAACCGTACGCTACCAAATTACCAGTCAGACCAAATACGGGTACTGTCTATTTAATAGCACTTTTGCTAGGCTTAATTGTTCCTATTACCTATATCGTAGTGAAGGAATCGTTGACTAATACTGTACAGTCAAAAAAAGAAATTGAGAAAAAAGTTGGAATAAAAGTTTTTGGCGAAGTTGGCCTTCAACCTAAAGAGAAGAAAGGAGAAATTATCGATATAAGAAGTCGGAGTTTCGTCAGCGAGCAGGTTCGTATGCTGCGGTCGAATATGCGCTATCTATTCCTTGATACCCATGATAGTATTGGTAAAACAATCATGGTTACTTCCTCAATAAGTGGTGAAGGAAAAAGCTTCATGACCCTTAACATTGCTGCATCGCTGGCTTTATTAGGCAAAAAAGTTGTTATACTCGGAATGGACTTGCGGAAGCCTAAAATTCATGAATACTTACAGGCAAATAATTCGACTGGCATGTCGAATTATTTGATAGGACAGTTAGGCCTTTCCGATATTATTCAACTGACTAATATTGAAAACTTATATATCATTCCTAGTGGTCCAACTCCTCCCAATCCGTCGGAATTGATCAGCAAAGGGCGGATTAAGGAATTAATCGCAACGTTAAGACAACCATTCGATTATATTGTAATTGATACTCCACCTTTAGGGTTAGTAACAGATGCAATACTTTTAGAACCTTGTACGGACGTATGCTTCTATTTAGTACGCCATGAAAAAACACCTGTACTCTATTTGAATACAATAAAGGATCTGGTAGATAAGAAAGTGTTTAAATCTATGAATATAATTTTCAATGCCGTAAACTATAAAAATTCCTCTACATACGGATATGGATATGGATATGCTAAAGGAGACTATTATACAGAAGATGATAAGAAAAGCTGGATTGGTAAGCTAGTTAGTAAAGAATCATAAGTACATCATTAGCTTATTAGTTCTAATAATCAAACATGCCTCACATATATTGGCGTATGTTTGATTACCTTCCTAATTTATAATAAAACGCGCCATGTCCTACAGTCAGCAAAATGTCGCAGATAGTAGTTCACTCGGAGCTGATTTTTCCAAAGCGGAGTTTACTCGGCTGAACTATAATTTAGATAGTGGTATACCAGTAAAAAATCCGGTAATTGATTACTTAGAAAAATTCGCCGATATCAATTCGTGGCTGCTTCTTTCTATAAACGATAATATTGAATTAAAATCACTTAAAGACTCGGAGCACTTATTCGTTGATGATTTTCTGACTAAAGCGCACAATCCCAACTTATTATTCGATCAAATTAGACGAAAAATTCCGTTTAATAGTTATTTTGCTTTTACAACCATTACCGCTGAAAATATTAAGGGCCGAATCCAGAATGAGTTCACCTTCTCTTCATTTATCGTTTATTACCCTATTTACTTTTTCTTCAGGCGATTCCTTCCCAAATTAAAAGGCTTTCGAAAAATATGTAGGCTGCTTTCTATTCCTGTAGATATGTCTAAAGCCGAAATAATAGGGCGACTTATTTACAAAGGTTTCAAGATTGTTGATATCGTCGATACGGGTATTGAAACTACAATTGTTACACAAATCAATGTATTTGAGAATCCGAGTGCATCAAAATCTCAACCCTGTGAAGGTTTTTTATTTAAAATGAATCGACTGGGTAAAGGTGGAAAGACAATAACGATTTATAAATTTCGCTCGATGCATCCTTATGCTGAATACTTACAGGATTATATCCATAAAATGAATGGATTAGATACGGGTGGTAAGTTTAAGAATGATTTTCGAGTGAGTACGGGTGGACGAATACTTCGTAAATACTGGATTGATGAGTTACCAATGCTTTTTAATCTTTTGCGGGGAGATATTAAATTAATTGGTGTTCGACCAATTAGTGAACATTATTTAAGCTTATATCCTAAAGACGTACAGTCATTAAGAAATGGCTATAAGCCTGGCTTGCTACCTCCTTTTTATGCTGATATGCCTAAAACATTCGAGGAAATTGTGGCATCGGAAATGAATTACTTTAAGCAATATGACCAGGCTCCGCTGAAAACAGACTTAGTATATTTTCTAAGAATAGTAAAAAATATAGTGATTCATAAGGCACGAAGTAAGTAGGCCAATTGTAACAAGTACCTGATAGTGAATAAGTTTATTGAGCAAATACAGATGGTTGATTTGAGAAATCAATACCTCAAAATTAAGCCAACAGTCGATGCGGCAATTCAGGCTTGTATCGATACCACAACATTTATAAAAGGTCCACAGGTAAGTACGTTTGAGCTGCAGTTAGGGAAGTATCTGAATGTGAAGCAGGTTATTTCATGTGCTAACGGTACTGATGCATTGCAACTTGCGATCATGGCTCTGGGACTAAAACCAGGCGATGAAGTTATCGTGCCTGCTTTCACTTATATAGCTACGGCTGAGGTAATTGCATTGCTTGGGTTGAAGCCAGTTATGGTGGACGTAGATTCCCGGACTTTCACGCTCAATCAGTCGCTTGTTGAACAAGCGATTTCGTCGAAGACGAAGCTGGTTGTTCCCGTTCACTTGTTTGGACAATGCGCTGATATGGAAGGTATTATGAGTATCTGCGCAGATTATAACCTGCTCGTTGTGGAAGACAATGCACAGGCAATTGGTGCAACCTATACGTTCAGCGATGGTGATTCGCTGGCGGCTGGTACTATCGGTGATCTGGGTACAACTTCGTTTTTCCCGTCTAAAAATTTAGGTTGCTTTGGAGATGGCGGTGCCGTTTATACAAATCATGATGAACTGGCAGGTATTGTCAGAATGATTGCTAATCATGGGCAGATAAAGAAGTATTACCACGAAATAGTTGGCGTTAATTCCAGGCTGGATTCTATTCAGGCTGCTATTTTGATTGAGAAACTGAACTACCTGCCTACTTACACGCAGACACGCCAGCAAGTGGCCGACGTATATGATAGAGCGTTCGAGAATATTGATGCCGTAGAAATTCCTTATCGAATGGCAAATTCTACGCATGTGTTTCATCAATATACCTTAAAAGTACCGGCAACCAAACGAGATGGTCTGAAAGATTACCTGCAGCAAAAAGGTATTCCTACAATGGTATACTACCCATCTCCTCTGAATAGTCAAAAAGCGTATCGTGGACTCGGCCGAGTTGTTGGTGACTTAGCCGTTACGCATGATTTATGCAAACGGGTCATCTCGCTGCCTATGCACACTGAATTGACGGAATCTCAGTTAAACTATATTACCGAAACTGTTTGTGAGTACTTCGCCTGAATCCGTAAACACTGTTTTTATCCATCCTTCTGCGATTATTGATGACGGTTGCCAGATTGGCGAAGGCACTAAGATCTGGCACTTTTCCCATATTATGCCGGGCTGCAAATTAGGTAAGAACTGTAACATCGGTCAGAACGTGGTGATTTCGCCAGAAGTTGTACTGGGGAATAATGTCAAGGTTCAAAATAACGTGTCGATTTATACAGGGGTTAGCTGCGACGACGACGTATTTCTTGGGCCATCTATGGTATTTACAAATGTTTCCAATCCGCGAAGCGCTGTAAATCGTAGAAATCAATACGAAAAAACGCATGTGGGCAAAGGCGCGAGTATTGGCGCGAACGCAACCATCGTATGTGGGAATACTATTGGTGAATATGCCTTTGTCGGTGCGGGGGCCGTCGTAACGAAAAATGTACCCCCCTATGCATTGGTAATTGGTAATCCAGCCCGACAACTGGGCTGGATCAGCGAATACGGACATCGACTAGTATTTGATAGTAATGGGCTTGCTGCTTGCCCGGAAAGCGGGATAATCTACGAACTGAAAAATGGTAAAATCTCTACAACAGTCTAACAATCCACTCATCTTAAAATGAAAAAATTTGCTCTTATTGGAGCAGCAGGATTTGTTGCTCCCCGCCACCTGAAGGCCATTAAAGATACTGGGAACCAATTGGTAGCCGCTTTTGATAAATTCGATTCAGTAGGTGTTATGGACAGCTATTTTCCAAGCGCCGATTTCTTTACTGAATTTGAGCGATTCGACCGGCAGATTGATAAACTACGGCGTCAGGGAAATTCGATTGATTACCTCACGATTTGTAGTCCGAACTATTTGCACGATGCACATATTCGATTTGGTTTGCGGAGCGGAGCCGAGGTGATCTGCGAAAAACCACTTGTGCTCAATCCCTGGAATATTGATGCATTGGCTGAGATGCAGATTGAAACGGGCAAAACAGTCCAGAATATTCTTCAGCTTCGATTGCATCCCAGTATCATTAGTCTTAAAAAACGAATAGATGAAGGACCGACAGACAAAATATATGATGTTGATCTGGCCTACATTACGTCTCGTGGCAAATGGTATAATATAAGCTGGAAAGGAGACGATGCGAAATCAGGAGGCATTGCTACGAATATAGGCGTTCACTTTTTTGACATGCTTACCTGGATATTTGGAAAGGTGCATCAGAATATTGTTCATGTCCGTGAACGCAATACGGCATCAGGCTATCTGGAGCTGGAAAAGGCTCGGGTCCGATGGTTTTTAAGTACTGATTATGAATCACTTCCGGAATCCGTCAAGCTAAATAACAGACAAACATATCGCTCACTGAAAATGGAAGGCGAGGAAATAGAGTTTAGTGATGGATTTACGGATTTGCATACAAAAAGTTACGAGCAAATTTTGGCAGGCAACGGATTTGGCCTTCTTGAAGCGTATCCATCAATCGAGATAGTGCATGTCATTCGGAACGCTAACATAAATCAGCTTCGGGGAGAACATCATCCAATGGCACTGAATCGTCGATATCGATTAGCTGCATAAAGCTATTGGCTACAAACCAGTTACACTTATATTTTGAAAACGAGTGACAGCCAACGAAAATAAATACGCTAATTCAATAACTCCTCAGAATGGCCTGATCAGCCTACGGTTGGGTGAAATATGGCAATACCGCGACTTGCTAATCCTGTTCGTACGACGCGATTTTGTGGCTAAATATAAACAGACTATCCTTGGTCCTCTGTGGTTTTTCATTCAGCCAATTTTTCAGACATTGATACTATCAATCGTGTTTAGTGGAATGGCAAAACTGTCAACAGATGGTATTCCTCCAATGCTTTTTTACCTGGCTGGTGTTACTGCATGGACTTATTTCTCCAGTTGTCTGCGTGCAACCTCAAATACATTTACAACCAATGCGTCGTTGTTTGGCAAAGTATATTTCCCCAGAGCTATTACGCCACTATCGATTATTGTCAGCAATCTAATTCAGTTTAGCATTGGTCTAGTACTTTTTCTGATCATGTATTTGTATTACCTGCTGAAAGGCGATCATGTATATCCAAACGCTACACTTTTTCTATTGCCACTCCTTATTCTGACGATGGGGCAGATGGGACTTGGCTTGGGTATGATCATTTCAGCAATGACGACAATCTATCGCGACTTACAACACTTAGTTGAGTTAGGCGTACAACTATTGATGTATGCAACTCCGGTCATTATCCCATTATCGTCTGTGCCGGAAAAATATAGATTTATTATGTTATGCAATCCAATGACAGGGATTATTGAAACATTCAAATTCGGCTTTTTTGGTGTAGGTACATTCTCGTGGTTATTACTGGCCTATTCCACAATATTTTCAATAATTGTGCTACTACTCGGACTGATTATATTTAATCGTACAGAAAAGAATTTCATGGATACTGTTTAATAGATAAAAAGTAGAATATCATACGTTATGATTGCACAGTTTACGTCTTTTCTATTTTGTAGCTTCTGCTTTTTTACAATTGGAGCGTTACTTAAAAAGTTAACAAAATGGTCTATATCTTATTACTTTGATTTTTTAGTCGGCCTGGCAGTAACGAATGGATTATTTACCTTTATCTCAATTCTTTATCCAATCAATGATATAACTATTTTGCTATTTGTCAGTACGCTGATTATATTACTATTGATAAACAGGGAATGGTTGAGAATGTATTATGCTCATATGTTCCGAAAACTGAAACAGACTGTAAATAATAGTCCAATCATATTTTCGATAATCTGTATTTTTATTATAATCACTTTTTTTCAATCTCTGTATTCACCATCATTACATTATGATGCTGCATTGTATCATGTGCCAAGCATAATGTGGGCGCAGAAATACCCAGCCATACAAGGGTTGGTTCATCTTAATATTTTCTTTGGTTATAATTTTAATATTTTTCCTTTATACGCAATTTTTTCACTTAGTTCATTATTTCACCAACCTGTTTATTCGATCAATTTTACATTAGTATTCTTTTTTAGTATTTGGGTCTTCTCAGAAATTGATAAAGCAACTTCGAATAAATATTATATATATGCACTTTGCTTTCTATTGATAGTGTATTATTTCATTGAGAATTTCTGGATTCATGTTTCAACGCCATCAAATGATATAGCTGTCTACATTCTGTTAGTATCAATACTGCTATCGCTTATTAAAATTGACGCTAATAAAGATAGTATATTCCCAATACTTATTTTATCGGTGTATTGTATTACTGTGAAACTATCTGCTGGCCCAATTTTACTAGTAGCACTATATGCTTTACTGTTGAAATATTATTGGCACAATAAGAGGAAAGCAATACTGACTACTATACTTAGTAGTTTTATTTTAGGTACATGGCTAATTAAAAATGTAATAATTACCGGCTGGCTATTATTTCCTTTTCCCTATATAGATTTATTTTCTTTTGACTGGAAAGTCCCGATAGAAAATGTAATCCATCAAAAAACAATAATTAAAGATTATTACATTCCAGTTCAGGCTAGAAGCACTTTCTGGTTAAAAGCCTGGTTGCTCAACCAAACAAAGTTAGATCTGGCTGTTATTCTTATCACAAGCATTACATTATTGGTACTCGTTATCCAATTGCTTTTGAGAAGAATTGCACTAAAGCCAAACTACATACTTGCGATTTTGGTATCAATAGCAGGAATCGCATTCATGTTTATAAATTCCCCAAGTCTTCGCTACTGTATTGCCTTCTTTTTGTCTGTTACATCATTGTCAGTAAATGCATCCAATATAAAATTTAAATATAGCCAATATGCTTTTTATGGATTATCAACAATAGTTATCATACTTTTTTTGAAAAGCAATTGGTTTCACCCCTGGCATTTTGCCAAAAATATTTCAAACAGATTAATAGTGCCTTACCCACTTGTTGCACTAGATACGAAGAGATTTAATTATTTTATGATTGACGACAAAGTAAAATGTTATTATCCACTGGATACGGATCAATGCTACGATCAAGTAATTCCCTGTACATCATTCAAATCTGAAAATATACATTTAAGGGGGAAGAGCATAGAGCAAGGTTTTTATACTAGTTTCTCAGAAAAATAAAGTTAGGTTATAGATGAAACCTATTATTAGAATCGAAAATCTTTCTAAGCAATACCGTTTAGGTTCAATAGGAACAGGAACGGTTCGTGAGGACTTTCAGAGATGGTTGTATAGACTACAGGGAAAAGAAGATCCCTTCCTGAAAATAGGAGAAACTAATAATCGAAGTGTCAAAGGTAATAGCGAATATGTTTGGGTACTAAAGAATATAAATTTTGAGGTAAAACAGGGTGATGTACTTGGCATCATTGGTAAAAATGGAGCAGGTAAGTCAACACTCTTAAAAATATTATCAAAAATCACGGGTCCAACCACAGGGCGGGTTGATTTTGATGGCCGTATTAGTAGTTTGCTAGAAGTAGGAACAGGCTTTCATCCAGAGCTATCGGGTCGGGAGAATATATTTCTGAATGGCGCTATTTTAGGAATGACTAAACATGAAATACGTTCGAAACTTGATGAAATAATCGATTTTTCCGGTTGTGAACGCTATATCGATACTCCTGTAAAGCGTTATTCCAGTGGAATGGTTGTACGACTTGGTTTCGCCGTTGCTGCTAACTTAAATCCTGAAATATTAATTGTAGATGAAGTGCTTGCAGTTGGTGATGCGGAATTTCAAAAAAAGGCTATTGGCAAAATGCAGGATGTAAATAAGAATGAAGGAAGAACAGTCTTATTTGTTAGTCATAACATGACTATGATCACTGACATATGTAATAGAGCACTCTTATTGGAAAACGGCGAAATAGTAGCAAATGATAGCGTAAAAAACGTATTATTAGAATATTTTCTGGAAGATGAGATAATTACCAAAAAAGAATGGTTAGGGATGAATGCCCCTGGTAATGATACGATTAAACTAAGAAAAGCCTATATAATAAATAAAGCTAATGAAATAATAGATCATGCATTTATAGATCAGGAAATTGGATTATGTGTTGAATATGAAATAATGGAAGATGTTGACTTTTTTACACATGGGATTAATGTTTTTAACAGCACAGAAGTACATTTATTTTCATCTCATGATAGCTTGAACTTTGATCGAAGAAAAAAGCTGAAAAAAGGATTATATTCGACTAAAGTGTGGTTACCTGCTAATTTACTGCAAAATGATTTGATCGAATTTAGTTTTGCCTGTATGCGATATGACCCCTTTGAATTGCTATTTCACGAACTGAATGTGTTAAAGCTAAGCATATTAGAAAACTCGAATACATTAACGCGTAATGAAAGCTATAAAGGGAAATTGCCAGGCTTAGTTCGCCCACTTTTGATGTGGGAAGAGAGAAAGCTAATAAATAATTAAATCGTATTTAAATCAATCCTGTATAGATTTCAACTTGAAAGATGCAGGATATAATAATTAAAATAGAATTAACTAAAATAGAACGACAGACTATGGAATGGACCGGAGAGCGATATGTACCAACACTAGCTGGTGAGATAGCTTGCGAGCACATGAATAGGTATTACTTTGTGATTAATCAATTTGATTTATCACATAAAACTGTTTTAGATATAGCATCAGGAGAAGGATATGGTACTGATATTTTAGCGCAACATGCTGAATGCGTTTATGGCGTAGACATTAGCGAGGAAGCTATCGAATTCGCTAAACAAAAATATAAAAGAGAAAATATTGTTTTTCGCGTTGGTGAGGCTACCTCTATTCCATTGCCAGCAAATTCCGTTGACTTAGTCGTAAGCTTTGAAACGATTGAACATCTTGACGCGCATAAAGATATGATTGATGAAATTAAACGTGTCATGAAAAAAGATGGCATACTAATTATATCGTCTCCTGATAAATTGAATTTCACTGATAAAACTGAAAACGAAAATCATTTCCATATAAAGGAACTTTATTACGAAGAATTCAAACAATTAATAAATGAAAATTTTACTAAATCGTTTTTCTTTAGTCAAAGAATATTTGTAGGATCAATGATTGCGCTCGACGGAGAAAGCGATGCATATCATAAACCTATCATAATTAACAAACAAGGACAAAAATCGACACTAGAGCCAAAATACAATATAGCTATTGCGACGAATAGCTCTGAATTAAATTTACCATATTCAATCATTAATTACTCAGAAAATAATAAACTAATAATACCAGAAGAGTTATCACATGCCAATTATGAAGGACAATTGTTGATCAATAAAACATTGTCTTATAGACTAGGTAGCTCAATAATAAGACCATTTAAAATAATGAAAAATATGTTAAATGCTTTTCTTTAAAATAGAAAAGCAAAATTTGTGAGTATGATTTTTGTTTACTTATTATAAGTATACTTATCAATTATTAATTGTTTTTAGTAGTGCTCTTTAATAAAATGACAGTTGGTAATACTCAGAAAATTGTAATTGTAATACCGATTTATAAATCAATACCAAATCATTTTGAAGAACTGTCATTTGTTAGATGTTTGAAAGTTCTTAAAAGGCATAGCTTATTCGTGGTTTACCCTGAAAATGTTGATTTGTTATTATATGATAAAATAGCTAAAAAAGAAAATGTTTTTATTGAAAAGATGCCCTTGCCTGAAGGATATTTTATAGATATATATACCTACAGTAAATTACTTACCTCAATAAAATTCTATAATTATTTTATTAGCTTTGACTATATGTTAATATACCAGCTTGATGCTTATGTTTTTACTGATGATTTAATAAAATGGATGCAAAAAGATTATGATTTTATTGGTGCTCCAATATCTGAAAAAACAAACGACTTGATTTTGAAAAAGTTTGAGAGTGATTTTGGCGTAGATTTACAATTGAAAAATTGTTTCTTAAATGGAGGTTTCTCATTAAGAAAAATACAAGCCTGCATAAATGCTATATCTTATAATGAAGCGTTTGTTGAAGAGTTAATCAGTAAATTTTGGCCGGAGGATGTAATTTTTTTATTATTATTTAATAGGAATAATTACAATTTGCCTCATAAACTAGAAGCTATAAAATTTTCCTTTGAAAGTTTCCCTAAAGACTCTTTTAAATTGAATAATAATAAACTGCCAACTGGTTGCCATGCCTGGTATAGAAATGATTTTGATATTCACGATAATGAATTCTGGTTTGAAAAGATTATACCAACTTATTTCTATAAATTAAAAATATTAAATAAAATTCATGTAGCTAAAAAAACTCTAAAATATTATATTGAAAAATAATATATATAGAAGATTTTTTAAGTAATAATCAATGCAAATAGTTTTAATTACAGGAGGCTTAGGTAATCAAATGTTTACTTATGCTTTTTATTTTGTCTTAGCAAAGAGAAGGAAGTTTGAGTACGTTGAAATAGATTTTTTTCAAACAGACAAACATCACTCTGGATACGAGCTAGATAAGATATTTCCAGCTATTACAACACGTTCAATACATTATTATAAGTTGATAAATAAAATTTACAGTAATAATTTAATTAGAAAAATATATAAGAGGAAAATACAACCTGGTGTAAAATATGTTAGCGATATCATGTTAACTCCCTATCCTTTTGTTATTTATGAAGGGTTTTGGCAATCAGAAATGTATTTTGAGTCATTTAAAAACGATATAAGATGTTTGTATAAATTTAATTATAACCTGCTTAATGCTAAAACGAAAGACGCATTAGAAAAAGTAAAAAAAATAAATTCGATAAGTATTCATATAAGACGTGGAGATTATACTGAACATGAGGAATTTAATAATATTTGCACGATAGATTATTATAGAGAAGCAATTGAATTGATAAAAAAAACTGTTAACGAACCGTTGTATTACATATTTAGTGACGATAAAGATTGGGTTAAAGATAATATTACTGAATTTGAGTACACTTTGGTTGATTGGAATAAGGGTTCAGAAAGTTGGCAGGATATGTTTCTGATGAGCAAGTGTAAACATAATATCATAGCAAATAGTACATTTAGCTGGTGGGCTGCATGGTTAAATGAAAATGAAACTAAAGTAATTATAAGTCCGAAAAAGTGGTTTAATAACCTGCCAGAAAATGATATTGTGCCATCTGAATGGATTAGAATTTAATAGTAATGAATAAAAATGATATTATAATAAGTGTAAATATTATTACCTATAACCATGAATCATACATTACACAAGCTCTAGAGGGCGTCTTGATGCAAAAAACTAATTTCTTTTATGAGATAGTTATTTGTGATGATTTTAGTACAGACTCTACGCGTACAATTCTAGAGCACTATCAAAGAACTTATCCGAATATAATTAGGCTTAGATTTCGTGATAGGAATTTGGGATTAAAGTATAATTACTTTGACAATATAAAAGCTTGTGCTGGTAAATATGTAGCTATTTGCGAAGGTGATGATTATTGGACAGATCCATATAAATTACAAAAGCAAGTAGATTTCATGGAGGCACATCCAAACTTTAGCATGTGTTTCCATGAAGCAATTGAAGCTCATCAATATACAGGTCAGCCTTACAGAGAGAATATATTTAGTGTTTTAGAAGATAGAGAATATGTAGGCGAAGAGATACTATCTAACTGGATTATAGCAACCGCATCTGTTGTTTTTCGAAACAATATTAGTTTTGATTTTAACTATATTAATGAATTTCTATTTTACGATATAGTTCTGTTTCTTAGGCTTTGTGAGCATGGTAATGCTTATTGTATGAAACAAACAATGAGTGTATATCGACGACATTCCAATAGTATTACAAATAGTAATTTGAGCTATAAAAATTACATCAAGCATTTGAAATATTTAAATTTAGAGAATCGTAAAAAATATAATAATATTATCAAGAAAGCAATTGCTATAGAATATCTTAAACGAGCCAAGGGTGAATTTAAAAAGAAATCACTCTTTACTTTAAGTTATTTAATTAGGTCTTTATCTTACGATATCACACCTTTCTATTCACTGCTATTAAGTCAAGTAGGGAAATAGATTTTAAGAATTTCTTAACTTAAAATGAATAAGTATTCTGCACCAGTTTTATTTATTATTTTTAATAAAATCGAAGAAACAAAAAAAGTTTTTCAAGCTATTCGAGAGTACAGGCCAGAGAAATTATTCATTGCTTCAGATGGCCCTCGGCATGATATCCCGGAAGAGAAAAAAAAATGTGAGTTAATCAGAGCCTGGGTACTTCAACAAATAGATTGGCCCTGTACTGTTAAAACGTTGTTTAGGCAAGAAAATGTAGGATGTGGCAAGGGGCCTTCTTTAGCTATCGACTGGTTTTTCGAACATGTTAGCGAGGGCATAATTCTGGAAGATGACTGCCTACCTAATAAATCATTTTTTGACTTTTGTAACGCATTACTAGTAAAATACAGAGACAACCATTCGATATCTGCTATCTCTGGAAATAATTTTCAAACTACTCAACCAATGTTTCTAGAGGAGGATTATTATTTTTCTGTATTCCCGTCGAGCTGGGGGTGGGCAACATGGAAAAGGGCATGGACTGGTTTTGATTTTAAACTAGATTCTTGGGATAGCGTAAACCAACGTGAGCTATTACAGTTTCTTTTTCCTGATAAAAAGTTTGCTTTGTGGTGGCAAAAAAAATTTAACTATTTATATAGAGAACAACCACAGGATATGTGGGATTTTCAGTTTCATTATCACAGTATGAAGCACAAAAGATTAGCTATTATTCCTAAGGCTAACCTTGTTTCAAATATCGGACATGGTGAGAACGGTACTCATTTTCAAAATCCAGATAACAGTATTGCTAATTTGCCTACATATAACCTAGAATTACCATTAAGACATCCTGATAGAATCATAAGGAACTACAACGCTGATGTTGAAGTGCAAAAGATGCTTTTTGGCCAAGTTGAAATAGTAAAGCTTATGAAGCAATTCAAAAGACTACTAAAAAGTATAATTCAATAAAATGATTATTGTTTTAGTTAGAAACTAAGACAACTATTCAGCAATATTTAAGCACAATCTATTGATTATGAAATTTAAAATTTTCTTAATAGTTAAATTGCTGAATCGACTCTTTAGTTATAACGAGATTCTGTTGGCAATGTTTGGTAAAACGGAATATCAGTCTTTTTTTGAAAGATTATATCGAATTTCGTTAATAGGTATGAATATTGGTAATGGTGCTTCTCCAGAAGAATCGGGTGAGAAATTTGTAGTAAATTATGTTCACAAAAAGACCTTATTAAATAAAGAATTAGTGATTTTTGATGTCGGAGCTAATGTAGGTCATTATTCTAAAATATTAAATAGTGTATTTGGGCCTAGGGCTAATATCTATGCTTTTGAGCCTTCTAAAAAAACATTCCAGACTTTTCTGAATAACATAGAGAATAGTACTAATGTCCATCCCTATAATATTGGCTTTAGTGCTAAACCACAAGAAATGTGCTTGTATAGCGATAAAGATTCCTCGGCCCTATCAAGTGTTTATAAACGCAGACTCGATCATTTTGATATTGACTTAACTTATTCTGAAAAAATAGCACTCGACACCATAGACGATTTTTGTAAAGAAAACCATATCCATAAAGTAGACTTTTTGAAGATAGACGTAGAGGGCCACGAAATTGATGTACTACAGGGCGCTTCTAATATGCTAACTAATAAAAAAATCACATACATTCAGTTCGAATTTGGTGGATGTAATATAGATTCCAAGACTTATTTTCAAGATTTTTACTATTTGCTTAATAAAAATTATCATATATATAGAATATTAACGGATGGTTTATATCCTATCGATAGATATGAAGAATTCTGCGAGTCATTTATCACTACCAATTATTTTGCAGAGTTAAGGGCTTGATCAAACCAAGTTTTGATTTATGGACTGCCAGCTCTCAATAATAACTATTAATCTCAATAATGATTCTGGATTGAAAAAGACTATCGAGAGCGTTATCTGCCAGTCTTTTATACAATTTGAATTTATAATTATAGATGGCGGATCAACGGATAATAGTTTACACATATTAGATCAATATGCCGATAAAATAACTTACTGGATTTCCGAAGCTGATAATGGAATTTATCACGCCATGAATAAAGGAATTCGTCATGCAAAAGGTAATTATTGTTTGTTCTTAAATTCAGGCGATTGGTTGGTTTCATATAATACTCTTGAAAATGTTTTTGCTACTAAACCTACAGCTGATATAATTTCTGGTAATATTTATTACTACGATAATGAAAATGGGCAAGTAAAGTGGTTAGTTAGATCCCCAGAAAAGATTACCGCAAAAGATTTTTTTTTTAATACACTTCCTCATCAGGCTACTTTTATAAAAAAGAGCTTATTTGACACCATTAGTCTTTATAACGAAAACCTTAAAATAGCATCAGATTGGCTTTTTTTTTTAGAAGCAATTCTAGTTAGGAACAGCTCTTATTTTCATTATCAAGATGCTGTAGCTTATTTCAACATGGACGGTATTAGTTGTGATCCCGCTACAAATATGTTACCTCGGCAGGAACAGCTTAGCGTTTTGCGTGAAAAATATCCGTTGTTTTTATCTGATTATGAGCGTTTTGACAAACTAGAAAGGCAATCGCAACACTGGCTGGAAAGCCGTGAATATAAGGTTTACAAATTCTTAGAACGTACTGGAATAATTCGATTAGGGGTCTTTTGTCGACGCTTAAAACGTGGCTTGCAACGTACAATATTAAGTCTGTTCTGACGATGAGAAAATTATTGAAAAACATCGCCCAGCGTTTTGGGTACGATATTTTGCATCTGCCGACAGATCCACTGTTACGGCAGCAGCTTGATTTGCTTAGGAAATACGGAATTAATTTGATTTTCGACGTAGGGGCCAATACGGGCCAGTTTGGACAACGACTTCGTAAATTGGGATTTACTGGCCAAATCGTTTCGTTTGAACCCCTGCCTGACGCCTTTCTCCAGGCAAAATTTACGGCTGATCAGGATGGAGACTGGACTGTTGTGCATACTGCGATTGGTAATTTTATTGGAGAAACCCATCTAAATGTTTCCCAAAATTCCTACAGCAGTTCTATCCTGGATGTGCTGCCTGTACATGTAGCAAGTGCCCCAGAGTCCATTTCACTTCGTAAAATCAATGTGCCGGTTCAGACTATTGATTCGCTTATCGATCAATATTACACAGACGATTCCCGATTGTATGTCAAGATTGATACACAGGGATATGAAAAACAGGTTTTTGAAGGATGTCTGCGTTCGCTGGACAAAATTAGCGGCTTTCAGATGGAGTTGTCACTATTACCCTTGTACGAAGGTGAAACCCTTATGTTCGACATGGTAAACCTATTGCGTGAATATGGATTCAAACTCATGCTGCTGGAAGCTGGTCACCGCAACTATGATACGGGCGAGATTTTGCAGGCGGAAGGCTATTTCTATCGGGAAACGGCTTAATTAACACTAGAGAAACATAAACGTACATAAGGTAAACTATTCGGAAACTATGGTTCGATCACTCAAACGAGGTTTACATACCGCCGTCAATGGATTAGGATATGAATTGAAGAAAATCCAACAGAATAAGTTTTCAAACCAGACAGACGAAGGATTTTATCTTGATACAAAGGGGTTTAGTAAGATTCAATACGGTTGCGGTACAAAATTGCTGAACGATTGGGTTAATGTAGATTCGTTGCCCATAGAACTGTTAGCGGCCTGGCGTGAAACCCAAATCCCTGACGCCAGCCAGCATCCGGTCGACTCATTTTATTTTCGGACACTAGATCTTACCTCCCGACAGCCTTTTGCGGATAATAGTTTTGAGTACGGTTTCTGTGAAGATTTTATTGAACATCTTTCTCAGGCTGATTCGATTACCTTTTTAAGTGAATGCTTTCGGGTACTAAAACCCGGCGGTGTGCTCCGGATGAGTTTCCCTGGCCTGGAGGGTGTTCTGCAAAATCATTATTTCAGACCAACATCGTACAAATCGGCCTACAACGCGAGGCTGGATTGCTATGATCAGTGGGGACATATTCATTTCTACAGTCGTGAAGAACTTCGGCTAGTGGCTACCCATCTGGGTTATTCCCGAATAACGTTCACTACATATGGAGTCTCTACTCATAGCGTGCTGAACGACCTGGAAACTCGTGCCAATCAGGATAAAGTTAATACGTACGTAGAACTGCAAAAGTAAACTTCTGAGCTACGGTTACGTTCAGTTGTATGCAAAAGAAGCTTTCGATTATTACCATCAATTGGAATAATGCGACTGGTTTGCGACAAACCATCGAAAGCGTAACGTCTCAGTTAACTAGCCATTGCGAATACATAGTGATTGATGGAAATTCAGACGATGGGAGCCAGGAAGTAATCAAGGAATATACTAGCTACATTACTTACTGGCAATCAGAACCTAAGGCTGGTATTTACAGCGATATGAACAAAGGAATCGCTAGAGCTACGGGTGAGTATTGTTTGTTCCTAAACTCCGGCGATTGGTTAAACAAAGGAATCCTGAAGGAAGCGATCAGTGAATGTACAGGCGAGGATATCATTTATTTTAACACGTATTTAAGCTATGATAACAACCGCTTTGAGGCCGTACGATACTCCCCGGCTCTAACCATGCGTAGTTTTTTTAAACACACCATAGGTCACCAGTCGACGCTAATAAAACGAGTATTGTTTTCCCGGCATGGAATGTATGATGAAACCCTGCATTTGCACGCCGATTATGCCTTCTGGATAAAATCCATCATACTCGAAAACGCGACGTACAAATATGTGAACAAGTTCCTGGCTTACTACGACATGAACGGACAAAGTTCACAATCCAACAAATATACAATACAGGAAATCAGCACTGTACTGGATCAAAGTTTACCCAAACGAGTGCTAGCCGATTACGATTACTGGCACAAACGGGAGCGCGAGATGGAAATATTAGCTTGGTACAAAAACCAGAAAGTACTCTACACGATGCTGGTATTTTTCTATAAGGTCGTGAAGAAACTCCGCAAATTAGTTGCGGTAAAAGTACCGTTTAACCCAATGATTGATAGATAAACATTCATGCTCGCTACGCCTATATTATTACTTGTATTTAATCGGCCCGGCATTGCCCAAAAGTCGTTCGAGCAAATTAGAAAAGTTAAACCTCGGCAGTTGTTTATTGCCGCCGATGGCCCGAGGCCAAATAAGCCAGGTGATATTGAAGCCTGTGCTGCCACAAGAGAAATTATTAATCAGATAGACTGGCCATGCGATTTAAAAACGCTTTTTCGTAATGAGAATCGGGGTTGTGGGCGCGGACCAGCTGAGGCCATTTCGTGGTTCTTTGCGCATGTAGAACAAGGAATAATTCTGGAAGATGATTGCCTGGCTCATACTAGCTTTTTTACATTCTGCGAAGAGCTACTCGAAACATACCGATCTGATACCAGCATTTCGATGATCAGTGGAACGAATCCAGTTGTTAACTGGAAATTTAGCCGCAATTCCTATCTGTTTTCCAATGTAGGCTTCAGTTGGGGGTGGGCATCCTGGCGAAGAGCCTGGCTACACTTCGACTATACTGCAAGCCAATGGGCGACTCCTGCTGGAAAAGAAAAAGTAAGGAAACAATTAACCAGCGACGCATTGTACAATCATTTTTCAAGAGAGTTTGACTATTATTTCAAAGACGTGCGTAATGATGTATGGGATTTTCAGTGGTTATTTTCTCGATTGTTCGAGGGAACATATAGCATCATCCCAACCGTCAATCTGATAACGAACATTGGATATGATGAAAATGCAACGCACACGTTCGATCCGGGTATGGGTATCGGCATATTACCCACTATATCGTTAAAATTTCCGCTGAAACATCCTGATTCACAAAAGATAGATAATTACTTCGACTGGTATGTGTTTGAGCGGTTTGTCAATCCCGAAAAGCGAAGCTTAGCCAAAAAAACTGTGTTGAAATTGATTAAAACGATAATATCAAGAAACGTAGCCTAGTATAGCGCAAAAACATGAATATATTAATTATAGGAGTTAAAGGATTTATAGGCTCTTATATATATAATTATTTCCTGGATAAAGGGGTAAATATTTGCTGGGGATGTGATGTAATACCTGATTATACTAATAATAACTATTTTAGAATTGATTCATCAAATGCTGATTTCCATGATGTATTTGAGTTTCTACAATTTGATGTTTGTATCAACTGTAGCGGTGCGTCGAATGTACCAGACTCTTTGACTCATCCACAACGCGATTTTACTCTAAATACGTACAATGTATTTCGACTGCTTGATACTATAAGAAAGTATAACTCAGAATGCAAATTTATCAATTTATCGAGCGCTGCGGTTTATGGGAATCCAGCAATATTACCAATTAAAGAAACCTTGCCACCTTGTCCGATATCACCTTATGGATTACATAAGTTGATGTCTGAAAGCATTTGTAAAGAATTCTCTCAGTTTTATGATCTCAAAACTTGCTCGCTACGCATTTTTTCTGCTTATGGAGAAGGATTGAGAAAGCAACTATTGTGGGACTTATATAGTAAAATGCAAAGTAGTTCGGTTGTTCAACTATTTGGAGATGGCACCGAAACTAGGGACTTTATCTATATCCATGATATTGCGTGTGCTATAGAATTAATTATACAAAATGCTGATTTTAAGGGGGAAAGTATTAATGTAGCAAATGGGGTTGAAATCAAAATCAGGGATTTAGTAGAATGCTTTTGTAAACAAGCTAACTGGACTGGGGAAATAAACTTTATTGGCTCTAAAAGAAAGGGTGATCCTAATAACTGGCGGGCTGACATATCAATCTTACAATCTTATAAGTACTCTCCTTCAACATCAATCGATTCAGGTATAAAGAAGTACATACAATGGGCCAGAGAAAACGCTTAGGGCTACTGTTTAGCTATAATGAGAAATGGATCGGTGGAACCTATTATATTTTGAATTTAATTCACGCCTTAAATTTGTTGACTGATAATACTAAGCCGTTTATCACAATTATTTCTTCTAAAAAAACAGATTTCAATTATATTAAAAATGAAACAAAATATCCATACTTGACTTTTCTAAAAAACAGATCAGAACAGTCACTGTGGGAAAAATCTGTAAACGCCTTTTCTTTACGATTAGTTAAGAAAAAAATAGCCAACTCAAAACTGCCTAATAATTTCGATCTGCTTTTCCCTAATCCAGTTGGGGAATATTTTAGCTTGATTGATGACTCTAAAAAGGCTTACTGGATTGCTGATTTTCAAGAACTGCACTTGCCTTCTTTTTTTAGCACTGACGAATTGATCGCAATTAAACAACGGCAAATCCTGCAAGCTTATAAAGCAGAGAAAATGGTGCTGAGTAGTTTAGATGCAAAGAACGACTTCAAATTTTTATACCCAGACTCCAAAGCAAAAGTTTTCGTTATTCCCTTCAGTGTTACACATCCACCTATCTTATCACTAAGTTTCGATAAAATTGCTCGAAAATACTCAATTGATAGACCATACTACTTTGCGCCTAATCAGTTTTGGGCACATAAAAATCAAATAGTGATTATTAAAGCAGTTAAAGAACTTACTGAACGTAAAAAAAATGTATTAGTGTTATTCTCGGGTAGAGAAGATGATCATCGAAACCCATCCTACACATCTTCGCTAAAAAGGATGGTGATTGAGGAGTCGTTGGAAAATAATATAAAATTCCTTGGATTTATAGATAGAGCAGAACAATTATGCATTATGAAAAATGCGATATCTGTAATTCAACCTTCCTTATTTGAAGGCTGGAGTACAGTAGTTGAAGATGCCAAAGCTTTAAATAAAAAAATTATACTATCTGATATAAAAGTCCATAAAGAGCAATTGCCAGAAAATGATTATTATATATTTTTCAACCCAGGTTGTGAGGAGCAACTAGCTGACGCAATTCTACAGATGGAAGCTAATAACTATCCCGATCCAACTTTGGATTATGAAAATAATAAACGAAATCACGCTATAGCTTTCCTGTCTTTATTCGAAAACAATAGTTAGTCATTCTATTTAAGAAGAAAATTAGGCTGTAGAGATTAAATAATGAACCTGAAAAATCAATCGGTTGAATTGTATAGAACTATTCGTAGGTATTGCCATGATTATGAATTATCGAAAAACCATCAAATCAAATTGTTTAACTATCAAATTCATGCTGTAAATAATTATAATACTGGTTATCAAAATGACGTAACTTCTCATTGGTTATACCGCTTCATATCTAAAAGGCTTTGTCTGCCTATTTCAAAAACGATAGGCCTATTTAGCGTTAACGGAAATAAGTTGGCAATAAAACTTAATAGCAGTTCTTATAAAATATTCTATACAGTTGAGAATGTACATATAGAAAATTCTCCCTGGTATCCATATAGAGATTTACTAATCGAGAACAACGACATTAGTCTTTCCTTAGGTTTTGACTATATAGATCATCCAAACTATTTGAGATTTCCATATTGGATCATGGCCCTATTTAACCCGGAGGATAGTTATGGGGATATTGTTGAAAAATGCCATATCATTAATACCATAAATGATAACGACCTTACGCGCAGCAAATTTTGTGCTTTTATTTGCCGTAACGACTATTATGGCCATAGGAAATACTTCGCTGATGAAATTTTGAAAATTGACAAAGTGAATTTCCCGAGTAGCTTTATGAGTAATGATACTGATTTGAGAGACTTGTTTGGCGAAAATAAAAGAGAGTATTTAAAGACTTTCAAATTCAACTTGTGCCCAGAAAACTCCAATACTGCCGGATATGTTACAGAGAAAATATTTGATTCTCTATTTTCAGGATGTATTCCTATCTATTGGGGTAGCGAAAATAACCCCGAGCCGGATATTCTTAATAAGAGTTGTATATTTTTTTTGAAATTAAATTCTGATAATGAGCCAGTTATTAATGAAATAACTAAAATCAATACTAATAAAAATATATACAACTCTTTCGTGAAGCAGAAAAAACTGCTACCAGATTCCCCTGAGATTATATATAACTACTTTATAAAGCTGGAGGAAAAACTGAAAGATATTATTGCCTGATATGCTTAATAGAATAATTTATTCACTAATAGTACTTAACTGTAAAAATGCTATTTAACTCTTTAAGCTACGCAATATTTTTGCCGATAGTATTTGCTATCTACTGGCTTGTCTTAAATAAGAACTTAAGACTTCAAAACGCATTCCTGTTAGTGGTAAGTTATTTTTTTTACTCCTGTTGGGATTGGCGATTTCTCTTTTTGCTCATATTCTCCACTTTACTAGATTATTATTCAGGGTTGAAGATGGCTCAAGAGAGCCGCCAACATGTCAGGAAGATTTGGTTTTTGCTGAGCGTATCGATTAATCTGGGTTTTTTAGGTTTTTTTAAGTATTGTAATTTTTTTATAGAATCATTTAAAGACGCCATTTCTTTATTTGGAGTAGAGATTAATACATGGACGTTAAATGTAATCTTGCCTGTAGGTATATCATTTTACACGTTTCACGGTTTATCCTATGTCTTCGATATATATAGAAAGCGAATCGAAGTAGAAAAGAATTTTATAGATTATGCACTTTTTGTTAGCTTTTTTCCATTATTAGTTGCAGGGCCTATCGAACGAACTGATCATTTACTACCTCAGATAAAAAAAACACGATCACTAAACTATTTGCAAGCCATAGACGGATTAAAGCAAATCTTATGGGGGTTATTTAAAAAAGTAGTTATCGCGGATCAATGTGCTGAATATGTGAATTTAATATTTAGTAGTTATAAAGAATACGAAGGGAGTACTTTAGTTTTAGGTCCATTATTCTTCGCATTTCAAGTCTACGGTGATTTTTCTGGATATTCAGATATCGCTTTAGGAACAGCCAGGCTTTTAGGAATAGAATTGTTAAAGAATTTTGCCTTCCCATATTTCTCAAGAGATATTGCTGAATTTTGGAGACGCTGGCACATATCACTTTCAACCTGGTTTAGAGATTATGTTTATATACCACTTGGTGGTAGTAAGCAAGGGACACTTATTACAGTTAGAAACGTATTTATCATTTTTGCACTTAGCGGATTTTGGCACGGCGCTGACTGGCATTTCATAGTTTGGGGGTTAATAAATGCGGTTTATGTTATTCCTTCAATTCTAATGAAAACGAGTAAAACTAATTTAGATATTGTAGCACAAGGGCGCTATTTGCCAACTATCAAAGAATTGTTTTCTATGATAATTACCTTTTGTCTGACAATATTCGCTTATATTATTTTTAGATCTGAAAGTATTCCTGATGCTATAAGTTTTATTGAGAGAATGTTCTCGCCAGCTTTGTTTACTATCCCCAAAGTCAAACCTGTCGAAACTTGCCTATTGATTGTACTATTTATGGGTGTTGAATGGATAGGACGTGAACAGCCGTATGCAATTGCTAAATTGGGATACAAGTTGCCTAGGGTAGCTAGATGGGGAGTTTATTACGTTATACTATTAGCCTTATTATATTTTGCAGGTCCTGAACAACAATTCATTTATTTTCAATTCTAGAGTAAAGATATATGAGAAGATTTGTAAATAATATTTTAGCATTTGTCTTATTCAGCTGCCTGTTGAGCTTTTTTCTATTAGGGATTTATATTTATAGAAATCAAATAAAATCTACTGATATAGCTGCTCCAAATTTATCAAATAGTTATTCCTATAATGAGAAAATGCAGTTTCTACGTAATCATAAATTTAATGCAGATGTAGTATCAATAGGTTCATCAATGAGTTTAGATAATTTAAATTCAACTGTTATTACGCAAAGACTCAGTACGAAATCCTACTTAAATGCTGCGTCTTGGGGTATGTCTATAAGAGATACCTATTATTTGTTGAAGATATTACATGACATTTATCCATTTAAAACTTTATTAGTTGGCAGCAACATACCTGACTTTCAGACCACCGAAAAGAAAGTGAATTATAGCGTTTTGAAAGATTACTTAACTGTAAGTAATGGTGAGTTGTATAATGTATATATCAAAACGTTTAATTTACGATACTATCTTGATAATACTATAATAGCAAAAATAGCTAGGAACTATGTGAATTTTTATGAATACTTGGGCTTTGATAAATATGGAGCTATAAATTTTAATAGACATAATCTAATTATGTCTCCTGGAAGATATAATGAAATATACATAAAGAATAAGACAATTGCTTATCAGTATAATTATTTGGACAGTATAGCTTCTTATTGCTCTAAAAATAATATCAAACTCTATTTTTTTCAGTCGCCAGTTCGTAAAGGATCTCTAGCGAAATTAAACGAGGTAATGATTAACGATTTAAAAGGTCATACCAAAAAAGTTGAATCTATTGTGAAAAAACATAACCATCAATTTGCAAATGGGAATAACCGGATGTGGGAGGATAGTTTGTTTGTAGATGGAATACATATGGATGCCAAAGGCTCTGAATTATTTACCAAATATTGTTTTGATCAAATAAACATTTTGGCTCCTAATTAATTCAACAGCAGATTATTTTTTGCCGATTATATATTTCACATAACAATAATTGTTGATAACTTGAAACTCTCTATCATTACTATCAATCTCAATAATTCCTCTGGTTTGAGGAAAACGATAGAAAGTGTAATCAAACAAACCTCAGTCGATTTTGAATATATCGTAATTGACGGTGGTTCTACGGATGGTAGTTTAGAGGTTATACGAGCGTACGAATCTAAAATCGCTTATTGGGTAAGTGAACCTGATCGTGGTATTTATCATGCCATGAACAAGGGAATAAAAGAATCTAAAGGCGAATATTGTCAGTTCCTTAATTCGGGCGATTATTTACTAACTCCAAGCGTCACGGAGCAGATGTTACAAGGCTTCGATGAATGTAGTATTCTATACGGTAATCAAGTACGTGAAATTAATGGAAAACGGGTAATTGAACGTAGTTACGCCGGTCGTCAGATTACGCTCATGGATTTGTACCGGTCGACCATTTACCATTCTTCAACTTATATAAAACGCTCGCTCTTTGAACGCTATGGGCTATACGATGAATCACTAAAAATTGTGTCTGATTGGAAATTTTATTTGATAGCTGTGGGGCTCCATAACGAGAAAGCAATTTATCGTGACATCGATGTAGCATGGTTTGATTCAAATGGTATTAGCAGCAACATTGAATTAGACAAAAAAGAGCGTAATGAGGTTCTTTTCAACACCTTGCCTCATAGCATTCTGCCAGACTATCAGGAGTTCAGCTTAGATGGTTCAATAATAAGGCGATTAAAGCGCAATAAATTGGCCTGGTTTATGATACTAAATACCTATAGACTATTATTCCAGCTAGATAAACTGCGTGCTTAAGTAGTTAGTGCTCACTACAGTGAAAGTATATATAGATCCCCTATCGAACATTGACTATACAGCCTTTTACATCAAGGGTCTATACGACGTATTTGGGGAGTCTAACGTCGGTTTTTCAAGTCAATATTTTCAAGGATTAAAGCAAACCAAGGCTATAAAATTTACCATCTGCAACTCTAACATTATCCACAGATATGTTATAGACTGGAGCGACGATTCTATTATTGAGGATATGGATTATGATTGGTGTGATGTATATGGGAAAATAAACTTTAATGCCGAAAAAACACCAGCAAAATATCATCAAAAAATCACTCAATTAGCACCTAGCTTTGGTATTAAACTCTGGAGTAAATTACATTCGGGGTTGTATGGATTGCAAAACCTCTTTCGTGCGCAGAAAAAATATACGGATATTAAGAGCTTTCTATCTAGTTATTACAAACAAAGTAAACAAGTATCATTAGACTACTATAGCCCAGGTACGACTATACCAGATTATATATATTCAGTTAATACACTTTGGGCTAGTGATCAATGGATCAACAATGATGAGACCGTAAATTTATACCGGGCCAATTTTATGAATGCCTGTATGAATTTTCAAAATCTACATTTTGAAGGAGGATTCGTATACAGCAAAATAAAAAATCTAAACCCATGCTTTCAGCATCTTATAATTAAGGATAGCTGGGTTCCTAAAGAAGTCTATATTAACAAGATAAAAGCTTCTACACTAGTTTTTAACACACCGGCGTGGGCATTATGCCACGGATGGAAACTAGGTGAGTATTTAGCACTTGGAAAAGCCATCATTTCAACTCCTCTAATTAATCAATTGCCAGAACCATTAGAACATGGTAAACATATTCATATAGTGTCGGGGAGTGAAGCTGATATATCTGCAGCTATAGAATTAATAGTAGAAAATGTAGCGTATCGGCAATCGTTGGAAAGTAATGCGCGAGATTATTATCTCAACTATGTATCACCCACTCGATCTATAAAAATTCTTCTTCAGAAATATCAGAATGAAGTTTTCCAAGAAATGAATTGAATACTATTTTAGAAAACTTGATAAATAGTTTAGCGTATTATTATAATGTTTTCAATTGTTATTCCCTTATATAATAAAGTTCACTATATTAATAAAGCAATTGCGTCTGTATTTGCACAAACATTTCAGGATTTTGAATTACTAATTATTAACGATGGATCTACAGATGATAGCTTAAAAGTAGCCAGTAAATATGTTGATAGTCGTCTAAGCATCATTAACCAACCCAATTCTGGTGTTTCAACGGCTCGCAATAACGGTGCAAAGCTAGCAAAATATGATTTCGTAGCATTCCTTGATGCAGATGACTGGTGGCATAAAGACTTTCTCCAGGAAATGCATAATCTGATCATTCAATGTCCTGAAGCAGGTCTTTATAGCTCAAGCTATTATGTAGTAAAGAATAAACAGGAAAGAGGAGCGTGCATCGGGGTTGATGAGAATTTTGAAACAGGATATATTGATTATTTTGACGTATACGCCCGAACATTCTGGGTGCCGATAAATTGCTCTTTCGTAGTTGTAAAAAAAACTGTATTTGATAAAGAGCATGGCTTTAAACCTACCATAAAATTTGGTGAAGATTTTGATTTGTGGGTCCGGATTGCGCTTAAAAATAAAATCGCTTATGTTAACAAAAGATTAGCATATTCTAATCAAGATGTCGATCTACATAATCGTGCCTTAAATAGCAATAGATTATGGCGTAAAGAGGAACATATTATATTTAATATCGGCTATTTAGAAAAACAAGAGAATATTACCCTTAAATCCCTACTTGATGGACTTAGAGTTCGCTCCTTAATGGCGTATCACTTGCAAGGGAAATATACTGATGATGTTAATCGTATTTTAAAATTAATTAATTGGGATACGCAACCGTTTCTATACAGATTTATATATACGTGGCCAACAATATTGGTTAAAATATATTTTGCCTTAAAATTGCTAGGCTCTACAGCCAAAACCTTTTTATTAATTAACCTGATCAAGTACAACAACTCAGCAAATGTCAACTAGATTAACTTACCTTCCTGGCATAACCGGTTTAAGAGCAATTGCTGCTGTGTTTATCGTATTAATTCATGTTCTCATCGAAGAAATAGATAGTTATGGCTTGGTATTTTTTGAGCCATTTCCTCCGATAGGGCAATTTTACGTCACGCACTTCTTTGTTATTAGCGGCTTCCTGATTAGTTATTTATTATTGCTCGAGAAAGAAAAAACAGGTATTAACATAGGTGCTTTTTACGTAAGGCGAATATTAAGGATATGGCCACTATATTATCTATTCATTGCTGTATGCATTTGCCTTACTTTTTTTAATCGTGAATTTGAACAAGTATTGTCACCTCATATCTATTGGTATCTTTTTTTTGCTTCTAATATTCCTTTTATATTCAGTCAGGTTATTGAAATACTCGGTCACTTATGGAGTATAGGAACAGAAGAGCAGTTTTATGCTTTTTGGCCATGGGTAATGAAGCGAAAGAACCCTAAACTCATACCTAGTATTATATTTATTTATTTTACCTTATTATCACTGAAAATAGCGATTTATTTTTGGTTTGGCCGTCAATCACAACTATACTTACTTGCCGGGTTCCTACGTTTCTATCCGATGGTTATTGGCGCCTTAGGAGCCGTTTTGTATTATAAGCGAAATCAACTTTTTATAATACTCGCTTCGAGTAAGATTTCACAACTATTTTCCTGGATTACTTTTTTTACTATTGGCTTCGGCTTTTTATACGTGCCTCCTATTATCGCCCATGAGGTCATAGCGGTAGTTACAGTAGTTATTATTATAGGGCAAACTACTGTAAAAAATAGATTGGTTAATTTAGAAAATAATATATGTCGTTTTCTAGGGCAAATTTCTTATGGTATCTATATTATACATCCACTTTGTATTGCGTTATTTTTGCCTCTATTAAAACCATTACAGATAAATACGTTTGCTAAATCAATACTAGGCTTTGTAATTGTTTTACTATCTACTATAATTCTGGCTCATCTTTCTTATAATTATTTTGAGAAGTACTTCTTGCGATTAAAAGACAAATTTACAATTATAAAAGCTAGAAAGAGTGATCTTCCGGTAGTTGAACTCGTTCATTAGGTACTTGCTTATCTGAAATGTAAAATGAATAATAAAACTATTTATCTTCCAGGTTTGAATGGTCTAAGAGGAATTGCTGCTTTGACTGTATTAATTGCACATATTATTGATAGTGAAATCAACCTTTTGGGGATACCGTCTTTTTTTATATTCCGTATGCCCCAATTTTTTGTTACAACTTTTTTTGTTATCAGTGGCTTTATTATTACTTATCTGCTATTGAATGAGAAAGCAATAAGTAGTATCGATGTTAAAAACTTTTATATAAGGCGTATTTTAAGGATTTGCCCTTTGTATTATCTATATATAATTATTTGTTTGTTTTTGCCTTTTTATGATTCTTCCTTCAGTAGAATTCTATCACCTACTATTTGTTGGTATCTTCTATTTACTGCTTATGTCCCTTTCTCTCTTGGATTTGCTGTAATGCCACTAGGTCATTTCTGGACTATAGGTGTAGAAGAACAATTCTATGCTTTCTGGCCTTTAGTCATGAAAATTAAAAATAGTAGTTTAGTGAGCACCACTGTTATCATTATCCTAGTTGTTTTTTCTCTAAAAACTGGTAGCTATTTCTTTTTTGGAAAAAAATCGCAGATTTATTTAATCCTTAGTGTTTTACGCTTTCATAACACAGTGCTGGGCGCTTTAGGTGCTATTTTATATTATCAAAGAAACCATATTTTTATCAAAATTTCCTCAAGTAAATTAGCGCAAGGTACTTCATGGGCTGTTTTCTTTTTAATAGGATTTGGTCTTATACGTTTACCATCGATAATAGCGCATGAATTTGCTTCTATAATTTCGCTAATTATTATTATGGGGCAGATAACTGTGAAAAATCGCCTTGTTAATCTGGAAAACAATATATGCTCTTTTTTAGGCCAGATTTCTTACGGCATTTACGTTCTTCATCCATTGTGTATTACATTATTGATACCCATGTTAAATCCATTATCAATGGGTGTATTCGCTAAGTCGATGTTTGGAGCTGCCATTGTTTTTATGATTACCATTTCTCTGGCTTATCTTTCTTATCAGTATTATGAAAAATTCTTCATAAAGCTAAAAGACAGATTTACAACTATTAAAACTCCGATTAGTAACGTAACAGCGGTTGAAAAGGAATACGCACTACAATGAGGCTGAAGATACTTTTAACATTTGGCACACGGCCTGAAGCAATCAAGCTTGCTCCTCTTGTTAGAGAGTTTCAGCAGCATGATCATCTGTTTGAGGTAGCAGTATGTGTGACTGGTCAACATCGCGAAATGCTGGATCAGGTCTTACGTCTCTTTGAGATAATTCCTGACTATGATTTAAACGTTATGAAAAATGGCCAGGATTTACATGATGTTACCGCTCGTATTCTGCTGGATATGAGACAGGTAATCGTAAATTTTAAGCCAGATATTGTATTTGTTCATGGCGATACGGTTACGTCTATGGCTGTGTCGTTAGCGGCTTTTTACCAGAATGTTCCTGTCTCTCATGTGGAGGCTGGTCTTCGAACAAACAATAGGTATAGTCCCTGGCCAGAAGAAATGAATCGTCAGTTAACCAGCCGTTTGGCGACGTTTCATCTGGCTCCTACGCATCAGGCTCGTCGAAATCTATTAAACGAAAATATCCCCGACTCATCGATTGTCGTAACTGGTAATACGGTGATTGATGCATTGAAAAGTACAGTTAGCAAAATTTCCAGCATTTCGGGCATGGAACTTGCTATTGTAGAAGATATTCGGAGTAGGGGATATGATGTGCACAGACTCAATGATAAGAAGCGTCTTGTGTTGATAACTGGTCATCGGCGAGAAAATTTTGGAGAGGGCTTCTCAAATATTTGCCTGGCTATCAAACACCTCGCACTCAATTACCCGGATGTTGATTTTGTTTACCCTGTTCATTTAAATCCAAATGTGCAGGAACCTGTAAACCGATTGCTGTTCACGGAGCGGATGCGCAATTTGTTCCTGATTACTCCACTAGACTATTTATCATTCGTCTATCTGATGAAATCGTCTTACTTGATTTTAACGGATAGTGGGGGCATTCAGGAGGAAGCGCCTAGTTTAGGCAAGCCGGTCCTGGTCATGCGCGATACAACTGAGCGCCCGGAGGCTGTTGAAGCCGGTACGGTTAAACTTGTTGGTACAAATACGAATAGTATAGTAACAAATGTGAGCCTATTGCTCGATGATTGGGAAATCTATACTGAAATGATGAGGGCGCATAATCCCTATGGCGATGGCAAGGCTTGCGTGAGAATCGTTAATTATATTATCGAAAAAAATCAGCCTTATCTAGTAACTGCCTGATGATTCCTAAAGTAATTCATTATTGTTGGTTTGGTAGGGGAGAAATGCCAGCAATGGCCCACATGTGCATTGATTCCTGGAAGAAATTCCTGCCTGACTATGAATTACGTCTCTGGAATGAGGATACCTTCGACATACGTAGTGTCCCTTATGTTAAAGAGGCCTATGAAGCCCGAAAATTCGCTTTCGTTACCGACTATGTTCGACTTTATGCCCTTTACCACTTTGGTGGAGTGTACATGGATACAGATGTAGAAATCTTAAAAAGTCTGGATAATCTTTTGCACTTGCCTGCTTTTTCTGGATTTGAAAGCGAGACAGAAATTCCGACAGGAATTATGGCTAGCGAACAATACAATGAGTGGGCGGCTGAGCAACTAAATTATTATGACAACAAGCACTTTCTATTATCCGATAACTCTTATGATATGACTACAAATGTCGAAATCATTTCCAGGATTATGTCGGCTAGTGGATTTAACTTGAAAAACAGTTATCAGGTGTATAAAAATAGTATGCACATGTTTCCGAAAGATTTTTTCTGCCCGAAATCCCGGTCAGGTTTAATTACACTTACCAATAATACATATTGTATACATCACTTTGAAGGTTCATGGCAGCCTACTGGCGCAAAACTTAAAAAATATTTTTTTAGAAAAATAATCGGTGTACGCCTTACTGACTATCTAGTACGAACAAAAAGAAATGTGCTAACTGTACTTTTTAATCCTGTTTCTTTAGATAAACGATGACCGCTACTGATAGAATTTTTCTTCCCAAATATTATACAACAAAGGCAATTGTATATTTTGGTATTATTATTACAATTTGTCTTGTTATTTTTATTAACAGACCCTTGAAAATCCAATGGGTTGCTTTTGATATATTTGAGGTAGTCTCATTCTTCATGGCTATTCAATTAGTATCTAAGTCATGGCTGAATTTCAAGACGAAACTGTACGAGACTAAGTTATTCTGGACTGCTTTTTTTATTCGATTGCTCTGGATTTTATTTAGCTACTTTTATTATGAAGCCTTAACTGGTAGACCTTTTGAATTTGAAGCAGCCGATTCTTATGGCTACCATAGTGAGGGTGTATGGCTTGCTCAACTACTGCAAGAAGAGAAATTTAGCACGTATATGGACTATGTTGGTAAGAACTATGCCGATATGGGATATCCATTTTATCTAGGTAATATCTATTATTTAGCGGGAGATCATATTATAATACCTCGCATAATTAAAGCGCTCTTAGGTGCTGCTACTTGCTTCATGACGTATAAAATCGCTTTAAATAATTTTGATGAGGCTACGGGTCGAATGGCAGGAATTATTGCGATGATAATGCCGAACTTAATTTATTATAGTGGCCTGCACGTTAAAGAAACTGAAATGGTTTTTATAGGGGTAGCCTTCATTTATTCATCTGATAAACTTATTCGTGCAAGAAAGATTCAGTTCAATGACATAGCGTTAGTATTCATTGCTGGAGGTTTATTGTTTTTCTTTCGTACTGTATTGGCAGGTTGTTTAATAGGATCGTTAGCAGTAGCGGCAATTTTTACAACTAGCAGAGTATCTAAAATGTATAAGCGTATTATAATTATTTTTTTAGTGATAGCTGGAGGTTTTATGATTGTCGGCACCCCGATAGCTGATGATATTAATGAACATATTGAAGCCAGTGATAAAAATCAGGTATCTCAGCTCAGGAGCTATTCAACACGAACAGACGGTAATAATAAATTAGCGCATTATGGCTCTAAAAGTATATTTTTTCCTTTAATGCTCATGGCTCCTTTCCCGACACTCATTGATATTGATCAACCCAATGCAATGATGTTAGGCGGTGCATTCTTTACGCGCAATGTCTACGCATTTTTTGTCATGATTGCGCTATACGCCCTTTATAAACAGAAGCGATTTAAGTATCATATTTTATTATTAGCTGCTATTTTTTCCTACATTTTTGTTTTGGCTTCTAGTGGCTTTGCATTATCCGAACGCTTTCACTTACCGCTTCTTCCATTTCTAGCCGTTTTGGCTGCCTATGGTATTTCGCAAATGAATAAGAAAAATAAGAAATACTATGTTCCTTATCTGATCTTGGTTTCAGTGATTGTCATTGGTTGGAACTTGTTCAAAGTGGCAGGCCGATCATAATCTGATTATGCGAATCCTGATTGTTTGCAGTGGGAATGCGCCCGCCTTTGATGTTAAAAAACACCAGGCATTCATATATGATCAGGTCGAGGCACTAAAGCGATTGGATGTAACACTGGAATTTGATTATTTTTTTATCAAAGGAAAAGGATTGGCAGGCTATTTGTCTTGTCTTACTAAGTTGGTTAGCCAATTAAAAAGCCAGATTTATGATTGTATTCATGCCCATGTAGCCTTCTCAGGACTGCTCGCTAACTTACAGCGTCAGGTACCTGTAGTTACTACATTTCATGGATCAGATATAAACCTGCCCTTGTCAAGGTTGCTATCCATATTTACGGATACATTAAGTTATAAGACAATCTACATCAGCCATCGGCTTACACAAAAAGCAATTGTGGCTAACAGGGCGAAGCTGGCTATTATCCCTTGTGGAGTTGATTTTGAACTATTCATTCCGCAGGAAAAACAACACAGTCGCTGCCAGCTAGGGCTTTCACCAGATAAACTTTATATTCTGTTTTCGGCTGGGTTCGATGTAGCTGTTAAAAACTATCCTTTAGCTCAAGCGGCTGTCAATATAATTGATAATGAGTCGGTTGAGTTACTTGAGTTGAAAGATTATACACGTGAAGAAGTTGCACTGTTGTTCAGTGCGGTCGATGTAGCGCTAATGACTTCCTTCTCCGAGGGTTCCCCCCAATTTATTAAAGAAGCATTAGCCTGTAATTGTCCGGTTGTTTCGACAGATGTTGGAGATGTTCGCTCGGCCATAGGCAATATTGCTGGGTGTTACATCACTTCGTACGATCCAGTAGATGTGGCTGCAAAACTTCAAAGAGTGTTGGTAAATCCGAGCCGTATAGCATCGAGAGAGCAAATTCGACAGTTTGATAATCAATTGATTGCAAAGCAAATACGAGACGTTTATTATCAACTACTATGAGCAATCAGGCAGATACGATCATCATTGATTACGGGATGGGAAATCTGCGTTCTGTGCAGAAAAAGTTCGAGCGTCAGCAGGCTCGCGTTCGTATCTCGTCGGATAAACATGAGATCAGTAAGGCCGAAAAGCTGGTTTTGCCAGGTGTGGGTCATTTTGCGAGTGGTGTAAAAAAGCTAAAAGAATCGGGCGTTTGGGATGTATTGAATTATAAAGTGCTGGTTGAGCAGACACCCATACTTGGCATTTGTTTAGGAATGCAACTTATGGCTCGTTCCAGCGAAGAGGGCGATGTAGATGGCCTGGGTTGGTTTGATGCCAGGGTGGTACGGTTTAGTGTAAGCGATAAGCTAACCTATAAGATTCCCCACATGGGCTGGAACTCAGGCATATACACTCAACAGTCAGGCTTATTTTCTGGCATCCCTGAAAAAGCACAGTTCTATTTTGTTCATTCATATCATATGGTCTGTAATGAGCCTGAGGATGTCCTGATAATGACTACATACGATTATCCATTTGTCTCTGCGATCGCTAAGAAGAACATCTACGGAACTCAGTTCCATCCAGAGAAGAGTCATAACTGGGGAGAACAGATAATTTCAAATTTTATCAATCTGTAAGTGACAGTAAAAGAGTTGATTATATGTATAGGCCACGTGTAATTCCCGCACTTCTACTAAAAAACAAGGGCCTGGTAAAGTCGATAAAATTTAGTGACTATAAGTATATCGGCGATCCGATTAATGCAGTAAAAATATTCAATGATCTCAAAGCCGACGAGTTACTGTTACTCGATATACTGGCTACTAAAGAAAAACGCTGTATTAGTCTCGATTTAGTGCGATCTATTGGCGACGAAGCAAACATGCCTTTTGCCGTTGGGGGCGGTATTCAATCAATTTCTGAAATAAAGGCACTCATCAACGCTGGCGCTGAGAAAGTAGTGATTAATTCGTACGCAGTAAAAAATCCTGATTTTATTCGAATAGCCTCCGAAGAGTTTGGTAGCTCTACAATTGTCGTAGCCATTGACGTAAAGCGAAAATTCTTAGGTAAACAACAAGTTTACACAGAAGGAGGGAGCCGTTCTACTGGCCTCAGTCCAATAGAGTGGGCCCAACAAATGGAATCAAATGGAGCAGGTGAATTGCTGGTTACATCAATCGAACATGATGGGATGATGCAGGGATACGATTTATCGCTTATTGAGAGAATTGCAGGCGCCGTCACGATTCCCGTAGTAGCATCCGGTGGAGCCGGTAGCCCCTCTGATCTTAAAATGGCCATTAACAACGCACATGCTTCGGCTGTCGCAGCAGGCTCATTGTTTGTCTATCATGGCCCTCGAAAGGCTGTGCTGGTCAATTACCCCACTAGTGACGAATTAGTAAACTTATTTGGTGAAGCATGAGAGTATGTACGAAGGGCGTATGGGATGATACAATTCCAACCATTTCCTTTGACGAAAATGGCGTCTCGAATTTCTGTAAACTGCAGGAAATGATGATGGCCGCTTACCCAAGAGGAGCGAAGGGACTAGCCGATTGGCAGGTGCTGACTACAGCTATAAAAGAGACGGGTAAACATAAGTCATACGACTGCGTGATTGGCGTAAGTGGCGGTGTTGATAGCTCGTATTTACTTCACCTGGCAGTTCAATACGGTTTACGACCATTGGCCGTCAATCTGGATAATGGCTTCAATAGCGAGATTGCTGTCCAGAATATTTATAAAGTGACATCAAAGCTTGGTATCGATCTGGAAACGTATGTCATTGACTACGAGGAAATAAAGGACCTGCTTATCGCTTACATGAAAGCGGGAATGCCCTGGATTGACACACCAACCGACCTCGCTATTAAGGCAACTATGTACAGTGTGGCTCAAGCCGAGGGTATCCGTTATATACTGCGGGGTAATGATTTCAGGTCAGAAGGTAAGCAGCCCAAAGAATGGACCTACGCCGATGCGAAGCAACTACTTTTCATTCATAAAGCATTCGGGTCTGGCATTCCGCTTAAAACTTACCCTTTACTAACGTTGCCCAAAATGATTTATTCGGGGGTGGTAAAAGGTATTAAAGATATTCGGCCATTCTACTACCTAGACTATAAAAAGCAGGATGCCAAACGACTGTTAATCGAGCGGTATGATTGGAGAGACTACGGTGGTCATCACCATGAAAACTTGTTTACCAAATTTTCAATTGCCTATTGGCTACCTAAAAAATTTGGCATTGATAAGCGAAAAATTAATTTATCTGCTCAGGTGTTAAGTAATGCCATTACGCGGGATGAAGCTTTAAATCAACTAAAACAGCCATTTGCAGCAGATAATGAGCTAGAACAAACACGAGCCTATATTCAGAAAAAACTAGACTTATCGGATGAGGTTTTTCAGGAGATCTGGTCGGCTCCAATCCGGGAAACATTCGACTATCCATCTAATTATAAATTAACGTTAAAACTAGCCCATGATTTTAAGCCATTATTGAAGCGTCTATATGCTTTCACACCAATGACACTGACCGCTAATCAAGTATTGGACGTGAAAAATTAACTATGAAATTCCTCTTTTATTTCGGCCATCCTGCACAGTACCTGTCTGCTCGTGAAACCATTAAGCGATTATCGAAAAAGAAAGGAAATCAGGTAATAATTCTTATAAAAACAAAAGATGTACTGGAGGATTTAATTAAGAAAGACGGTATTGAATACACAAATATTCTTCCTAAAGAAAGAGGGTCCACGAAGTTAGCTATCCTGTTAAGCTTATTCCATCGAATACTAATTATTCTACCGATCCTATTAAAAAAGAGACCTGATCTATTAATTGGCACAGATGCTGCATTAGCCCAATTAGGAAAAATATTAAGCATTAATCGAGTTACCATTATTGAAGACGATTATCCAATTGTCAAACACTTAGCTGATTTGACATACCCATTTACGCAAACAATTTTATGCCCGGAAGTGTGCGACGTCGGAGGATGGGAATCGAAAAAAGTAGGTTATGAAGGCTATATGAAGCTGGGATATCTCCATCCGTCGGTTTTTACGCATGATAATACGATTAAAGAAAAATATTTTATGTCAAAAAAATATGCTTTAATACGATTATCTCGTCTGGCAGCACATCACGATATTGGGATACAGGGAATAAACGAAAATTTATTAAATGAGATCATACAGCGAGTGAGAGAAAATGGATACGATGTATGGATTTCTGCTGAGGGTAAATTAACAGAAAAATATAGATGCTATTGTCTAAATATTGACCCAACTGATATGCATCACATTTTGGCTAGTGCATCATTACTGGTTTCTGATAGTCAAAGTATGAGTGTTGAAGCTTCAATGCTAGGTGTACCTTCTCTCAGGTATAGCAGTTTCGTGGGTAAAATATCCGTATTAAACGAATTAGAGAATCGATATGGCTTAACTTTTGGTATACAGTTAGGCGAGAAAGAAAAGCTACTTTTGAAAATTGACGAGTTACTTACAAACAAGGAACTGTATGCCACTTTTCAGCAGAAAAGGCGAAAAATGCTAGATGAGAAAATTGATTCTACTACTTTTTGGGTATGGTTTTTGGAAAACTACCCAGTTAGTAAAAAGTATATGATTGATAAGAAAGCAACTCAATATAGCAGTAAATACGCTCACGTTAATTACAGAAAAAATTAAAGTTAGGCTAACGATGAATTTTCCATCCGTAGAAAAAATAATTGATCGCCTGTTTTCACCAGTCGGTATATTGCCTGTGATATGTATATATGGGATAACTTTTCTATCAATAAGTGTACTCTCAAAAAATAGGAACTTTAAATTACAGGGAGTTAAATATGAATCGCTAGATGGCTTGAAAGGATATTTATCAATTGTGGTTTTTATCTCACATGGTTCTGTTTGGTACTATTTTTTACGAACAAATCATTGGGCAGCTCTGCCATCCAATCTATTTTCTCAGCTAGGACAAGCCAGCATACTAATATTCTTTATGATGACTGGATTCCTATTTAGTAATAAACTGCTAATGAGTAGAACCAGTTGGATAAAGTTATATATAACACGTATATTAAGACTATTTCCGCTATATTTTGTTGCCATACTCATTATCCTATCAATTATTGCTACATTAAGCAATTTTTCTCTACACCCCACATTGCCAAGAATAGTCCTAATAAAACAAATAATTATGTGGGTTACCTTTACATTAATAGGTAATCCTGATATAAATCGAATCCAGAATACATGGATAATTGTATCTGGGGTAACATGGACATTAAAATATGAATGGATATTTTATTTATCCTTACCAATGGTTAACTCTTTGATGGCTAACCATAAGCATAATATTATCGCCATTATTATATCAGCGCTTCTCTGCTTTTATTTTACCTATTTCTTTACTTATGATTTTATTTACTTTATTCCATTCTTAAGTGGAATTATAGCGTCTTTCTTAATCAGGTCATCAGGTTTTGTTGATTTCGCAAAGAGCAAAGCCGCTAGCTATGGCCTTATTTTATTAATTGCAACTTTAATAATTACCTTAAGTTTTATATCGGTTTATAATATTTTCCCTTTTATAGTCATGACAGGAATTTTCGTCTTGATTGCTTGCGGAAATAACCTTTTTGGAATCTTGAGTCATGAACTAGGTCGTCGAATTGGTCAACTTTCTTATGGAATATATTTATTTCATGGAATTGTTTTTTTTGTTTTTTTTAAATTTATCTTAGAATACCAAGTCGCTTCTGGTCTTTCTAGTTTGCAGCACTGGCTATGTATAAGTTTATTAACTCCAGTTATTATTGCCATTGCCTATGTATTACATATATATATTGAAATACCTTCCATTAAGTTTGGTTCGAAATTGTCAAATCTTGTACAAGCAAGATCTGTTAATTTTAAACGGAAAGTAGATCTACGCTTAACAGAAACGAGATGAATTTTAATATTATCTTGAAACAAAATGAAACGTATAAGTATATACTATTTTAGTTTGTGGTTTTAGGTGTGGCATCTAGTTATATTATTCTGGAAGAGTTAACTGCTGAAAACGAGAGAGAAATTATATCGTTCCTAAGCTCTTTAAATGGTTTTTTTTATTTTCAATCACCATATTTTTTTCATGCTTGCCGTTCGTCAAATAATAATAAACCGGTTTATATATTATCAAAATTTGAAGAAAAAATAAACGGAGTTTTACTTTTTTGTAGGCAAACACAGATTGATCTTCCATTAATTGATTTTTTTACCAGCCGCAATGTACTTATTGGAGGGCCTGTAGTTACTGATTTAAATAAACATATTGTAAGCTCACTTCTAAAATTATTTAAATCAAAAAATAAGATAAGTATATATTCCCAAGTCAGGAATTTAGAAAATACAACTAGTATCAGGGCCGAATTTGAGCAAAATGGGTTTGTATTCGAAGACCATTTGACAATTATTATTGATTTGACTAAGCCAGTTGAAACGCTTTGGAGGGAAATCCATACAAAAAGACGAAATGAGATTAAGCGAGCTGAGAAAGAAGGGTGTATTGTTCAAAGACAACTGTCATTAGAGGCATTGCATACATGCTATAAAATATTGATCGAAGTTTACAATAAAGCCAAATTGCCTTTGCCTGATTTTAGTTATTTCAAGGCTATGTGGCAATATTCAGATGAAACAGCCGGCCTTCAATTATTTACGGTAAACTGGCAGGGACAAATAATTGGATGTATGCTTTGCCTTGCTTATGGCGATACGTTATACGACTATTATGCTGGGTCATATAGCCATTACTATAACAAACATCCGAATGATATACTCCCTTGGGAAGTAATTAAATGGGGGCAGAAAAATGGCTTTAAACGTTTTGATTTTGGGGGAGCCGGAAAGCCTACAGTGCCATATGGAGTAAGAGAATATAAAAAGAAATTTGGAGGGGAAATGGTAAATTATGGACGCTACGAAAGTACTCAATTTCCTGCCCTATACAAGCTAACAACTTGGAGTTTCAAATTAGGTCAGCGAATGTTGAAAAATAATCGGATAAAATAAGGATTCAGTTATCGATATTCTATAATGGGATACACATGGGATTATTTGTATTCGACTGCTTATAACAACCGGACTGGGCGGTATAAGTCTAGAAAGCAATTGCAGTTTATATTAGATAATTTAAATGACAATTCTACAGATATATTAGACGTCGCTGGAGGATCTGGCCGATTTGCTATACCACTATTGAATTATTCAAATACGATCACTGTAATTGATATTAATGAAAATGCTATAGAGATATTAAAATCGAGAAGTCAAAAAATTAATGTAGTATGTAATGATTTTTTAAATGAAAAGTTTAATAACAAATACTCATCAATAATTTGCATAGAAGCTGTGTGCTATTTTGAAGATATTAAATTTTTCTTTAAGAAAATTCACTCACTATTAAATGAAGATGGCAAGATTGTTTTTACATACACAAACACGTCTAGCTGGCGATATTTTATGCGAAGAGTAAAAGGGTGGGTAAGTGATGAGAGCTCATATAGTGATGTTTCTATAAATGAACTTAAGTCTATTCTTGCCGACTGTCAATTAGAGATTGATGCGATGGAAGGGATGAATTGGATTCCTTTGCCTTTAACTTCCAATAGCATATTGGTTGATTTTTTTGTATTAATAGAGGAAAAATTGAACTTGAAGCGTTGGAAATCTCAAAGCCCCTGGCTGTTAATATCGGCTAAGAAAAAAAATACTTAGTTGGCCCATTTAAACCCGTTATGAAAAAAATTTTAGTAGATATTAATCACCCTGCTCATGTTCACCTATTTAAACATTTCATTGATGAAATGAAACGTGTTGGATATACCGTAATTGTTACAGCAAAGAATGTAAAATCAATTACAGATTTATTGAGAACCTATGATATCGATTTTGTGAGTACTGGCGATAAAAAAGATCATTTATGGTTAAAATACATTTTTGAATTCATACACTTATTAAAATTAATATCTATTGTATTGACCGAAAAAGTAAATTATGGAATAGGTGTTTCTATGGTCTTACCAATCGTTTCAAAGCTGACGTCAATGAAGTCATTTGTGTTAGATGATGATGATTTGACAGCCGCGCCTATGTCCGGAAAGTTTATTTCCTACGCTGATATCATACTTAATCCTAGTGCATTGGCACATGAAAGACGAGGTAAGCACCAGATTATTTATTCAAGTTATCACGAGCTTGCCTATTTGCACCCAAATCGATTTTTCCCTGATCCTACCGTATTAGATGAAATCGGCCTTAAGAAAAATGAGCCATTTTTTGTTTTGCGCTTTAATGCATTTAAAGCGCACCATGATACAGGAATATACGGGTTATCGCTTACCCAAAAAATAGAAATTGTTAAGTTATTGAAAAGTTTTGGACAGGTTTTCATTACAACTGAACGAGAAATTGAGCCTGAATTAGCTGTTTATCAATTACCGGTTTCATCGGAGAAAATACATACTCTTCTATATTATGCCACCTTGTTTGTAGGCGATAGTCAAACAATGACAACAGAGGCCGCCTTGCTAGGTACCCCAGCTGTGAAGCTTAATTCGTTTGCCGGAAAACTATCTATACCTAATGAATTAGAACAAAAGTATCAATTGTGTTATTCTTTTCAACCTCATCAATTTGAACTCATGTTGGACAGAATCAGAGAACTTTTGTTGGAAGATAATATTAAGAAAATATGGTCAGTCAGAAGGCAATATATGTTGAAAGAAAAAATAGATTTAACATCTTTCTTAATTAAGTTGCTTTTAAATTATCCCGATAATATCGTATATAAAGAGCAAGCTCCACTAGATGAATTTCGAGTTTAATATACATTAAAATAAAATGGATTTTACGATCGATATGTATATTAAATTATTACAGAGTTTTCACCATAAGGGGTATAGCTTTGTCTCATTTGAAAAGTTTTTAACAACTGATCTTCATAAAAGCGTTATTCTTCGCCATGATGTTGATTCTAAGCCAGAGAACTCGTTAAAATTCGCCCGTATTCAATCGCAAAAAAATATTACAGGTGTCTATTATTTCAGGGCGACTCCCCCAAGCTGGAATGAGCGAATTATTCGAGAAATTTCTGAAATGGGGCATGAAGTAGGTTATCACTACGAATGCTTGACCACTTGTAAAGGAAATGTGGCTCATGCTATTCAGGATTTTGAGAAAAACCTCAATGCATTACGTCGTCTGGCACCAGTTTCTACGATTTGTATGCATGGAAGCCCGACCTCTAAATATGATTCACGAGATATATGGAAAACTCATTCTTATCGTGACTTTGGCATTATAGGAGAGCCATATTTAGACGTTAATTTTAACAAAGTTGCCTACCTGACAGATACTGGTAGGCGCTGGAATGGGAATAAAGTAAGTGTACGAGATAAAGTTGACTCTTCTTTACCTTATTCCTTCAAAAGCACATGCACAATGATTTCTACGTTGATGAATAATGAATTTCCCGAACAGATAATGTGCACGTTTCACCCACAACGTTGGAGCTCAAATCCAGTCGATTGGATGAAAGAGTTAGTGTTACAAAGCTTAAAAAATGTTGTTAAGCAATACTTATATGTTGATAAAGTTTAGTTAGTAATTTATTTATGCTGAAACTGCTTACTCTAATTGGTGCCCGACCGCAAATTATTAAAGCATCGGCTTTAAGCAGAGCTATTCGCGAAAATTTTTCAGATCAAATAACACAAATACTTGTACATACGGGTCAGCATTATGATGAAAATATGTCGACCGTATTTTTTAATGAATTAAATATTCCGGCTCCGAATTATAATCTTCAGGTTGGATCTGGTAAGCATGGAGCGCAAACGGCTAAAATGATAACAGGGTTAGAAGAGATTCTTGAGAAAGAAGCTCCTGATTATATCATTTTGTTTGGGGATACAAATTCAACGCTGGCTGGTGCTATTGCTGCTTCAAAATTACATATTCCTATCGTTCACATAGAAGCAGGATTAAGATCATATAATAAAATAATGCCAGAAGAGATCAATCGAATTTTATGCGATCATACTTCAACTTACCTTTTCACACCTACGCAGGCTGGCGTAGATAATTTACTGAAAGAAGGATTTCGGATTGCTAATACGCCCCCATACACGATGGATAATCCCGCCATATTTAATGTTGGCGATATTACCTATGATAATAGCGTATATTTTTCGGCTTTAGCTTCTAATCAAACCGATATCATTAGTAAGCTTCAACTTCAGTCTAAAGACTATGCATTAGTTACAATTCATCGAAATACGAATACAGACGATGCGGAACGCCTTAGAGTCATTTTCGAGTCTTTATTGTCAATTGTCAAGACGCATTCTTTCAAGTTAGTGATACCGCTTCATCCTCGTACGGAAAAACAATTACAGGTTTTATTAAATCCTAACCTTTATAAATCCATTTACGAAAATTCAAATATCATATTTTTGCCTCCTGTTTCATTTTTAGAAATGATTCAGTTAGAACAATATGCTAAATTAATTATTACCGATTCAGGAGGGGTTCAAAAGGAAGCTTACTTTTATAAAAAACCCTGTATTATTCTGCGCGCTGAAACGGAATGGGTAGAAATCATAGAAAATGGCTCTGCCATATTAGTCGATGCAGACTTTGGTAGAATTGTTGATGCATTTAACTACTATACCAGATGCAATCCTACTGAATTTATGCCAATTTATGGTGATGGGAATACTGCAGCTAAAATTTTAAAAATATTGCTGGAGGCCGAGAGAAAATAATCTCTAAAAATCCTATCGATTATAAATGTAAATGCATACATTAAAACAACCACTTTCGTTTCTAAGATCTTTACTTTTATTTGTGAATATGTTATACCTGTTTTTAGCTATATGGTGTTTATAGTTCGTTACTTTTTTTTAGCGTTCTTCATCCTTTTATGGAGCGCTGGACTAACTACTTATATATCCCGTTGGTTGGTAGAGCTCGATTTAATCACAGATAAAGTTCGATTTGGAGATCTGTATCAATTTTCAGCTTTACCACAATTCAAACAAACGTGGCCTGTTTATTCTACTGCCAATCGATCAAGTGATACCTCTTCAACTCATCTGTATATTATAGGTGATAGCTTTACGTTGCCTTTATTTCTAAATCAATCCGATTTCCAAGTAAGCGGTTATCAACGCTGGGACCGTTGGACTGGAAGTCAGTTTACAAAAATTCGACTTGATTCATCTAAGCGAAATATTTTGTTGATTGAATCTATTGAACGCACAATGCGCCAGAGTTTTTCTTTACCACTTGTTCCATCAGCTGCCAGTAAAATACGTATCCGAAAAAAAAACTTTTTGGAAAAAATAAACGACCGATATGGGTATACTTTTCACCGAGTCCGGGTTGAGAGTAGACTCGAATCTGTTCTGTTCAATTACAATTGGGTTTTCTGGTTTAAAGAACTAAAAGCCGTCTTAACTCTTGGTTTGTTTAATCGAACAGATGAGAGAGTTAAACTGTCGACAGATCGAAAGAATATATTCTACCATATGGATATAGACAAACAGTTCACTCAGAATTCTTCGTTTTCTGAATTGTCTGACGATGAGGTAGATACATTAGTGACAAATATTAATTTGACAGCTGATCATTATCGACAGCTGGGATTTGATGAGGTTTTTCTATCGATTATTCCTAATAAAGCCAGTATTCTCGAGACGGATAGGAACGATTATAATCATTTGATCGAGCGAATTCAGAATAATTCGCATCTAAAAGTGCAAACAATAAATACCTACGAAGCTTTCAAACAATCTCCAAAGTCTCCCTACTTAAAAGGTGATACACATTGGAACCTTGAAGGACGTGCAATCTGGCTAAATCTGGTACGGAGTAAGCTTAAGGTATAAATTTTGCTCACCACTAAGTTTGAGGTTATACTTATTATATACACTTAATATATTTTTAAGATGTCCTTTACACGTCACATAAATCGCCTTCGTTATACTTATAATTTACTCTATCATCAAACTGGTTTAGGATTTCCACCAGGCCATTACTACAGCCCTGTGGTTAATAAAAACGAATTAGTTCATCGGGATGAATTGTTTGCTAATTTTCCAAGACAGCTTCCGGACATTAATTTACGTGAAGCTAGTCAGATGCTGTTACTAGGGCATTTCAGCAAGCTTTATCCGAGTATTCCCTTCACAAAGGAGCAGCACCCTGATCTACGTTATCATTACAATGCGTCTGGAAATCAGTACTGTTACTCTGATGCTATCATGTTACATTGTATGATGCGGACGTTTGAACCCAAGCGCATTATTGAAGTGGGCTCGGGCTTTTCTTCGGCCGTCATGCTGGACACCAATCAGCAATTTTTTAATGATCGGATTGAATTCACATTTATTGAGCCTTACCCACAACGACTATATGGTCTAATGAAAGAAGGTGATCAAAAACGCGCTGTCACCTACGATAAAGGTTTGCAGGAAATCAATTTAAGTGTTTTTGAGAAGCTTGGTGAAAACGATATCCTATTCATTGATTCTACGCATGTCTCCAAAGTTGGTAGTGATGTTAACCAAGTTGTTTTCACCATTTTGCCTAAACTGAAAAAAGGCGTATTAATTCATTTTCATGACATTTTCTATCCTTTCGAGTATCCAAAGGATTGGGTAATGGAAAGTAGTGGTTTTGGCTGGAATGAGTCTTACCTTTTACGAGCTTTTCTCGCCAATAATCCTAAATATGAGATTGTTATGTTTAACACATTCATGGAGTATTTTCACCGTGAGTGGTTTCAAAAAAATATGCCTTTGTGTTTAGAGAATACGGGTGGGAGTATATGGCTGAGGAAACTTTGATGAACAATAATATTCTATTTGACTAGAAATTATGTTTACTGAAATTTTTGGCCCTCTAAGCATATATCCTGGTATCTGTATTGTAGCAATTGCTTTTCTTACAATGCACCTTCTGGGGAGAATAGAAAAGTTCAAGCCTTCGGATACTCAATATAAGGCAATCGATTCTTTAAAATTCTTTTTAGCACTAATTGTATTTATTTCTCATAGCTCAACTTGGTATTATTACTTGAGAACGGGTAGGTGGACGGTACCACCAACTAATTTATACGCTCAGGTAGTCCATACTAGTATAGAGCTGTTTTTTATGATAACTGCTTTTTTACTTTGTAATAAAATAACTGAAAGAAAAATAGATTGGCTTAAACTGTATGTTGGTAGGATAGTACGATTATTTCCGATTTATATTATTGCTGTTAGTGTATTATTTTTTATAATAGGCTGTTTGAGTAAATTTAGGTTAAATGAGGGACAGTCATGGATGTCGTTGGCAAGTCAGTTGAAAAAATGGACTATGTTTACTATAAAAAATGATCCCGATATAAATGGTATAGAAAATACATGGATTATTGTTTGTAAGGTTATGTGGACTTTACGCTATGAATGGGTTTTTTACCTAAGCTTACCAATTATTGCACTACTCTTCTTTAAAAAACGTCCGAAATATATACTATTGCTAATCTCTGTATCTCTGATTACGTACATGCTTTTATATTGGGAGTTCGCTTTAATCTTATATACTCCATTTTTAGGAGGCATTTTGGCATCTTTATTAATAAACACGAAGATAATTACACGGTTATCCACTCATTGGATGGGATCTATTTTAGTACTATTGTTACTTGGTATATTAGTTATACTGTATCAGCGTTTTAATGCATCATCTTATGATGTTATTCCCTTAATGATCATAACTAGTATATTCGTCTTAATTACACATGGTAATACAATTTTTGGATTTTTATCACTTCAATTAACCAGAAAACTCGGGCAGCTTTCTTATGGGATCTATTTATTTCACGGACTTCTGCTTTATACGCTTTTTAAATTTATTGTAGGATTCGATAAATCCGCCAGTTTATCAAATACTCAGCATTGGATTTATCTGTTTCTATTGACGCCTGTGCTTATATCTATTTCTTTTTTCTTGCACATTTATATAGAAGCTCCTGCTCTAAAATATACTGCACCAATTACTGATAAGTTAAGGAGCGTTATTAGGCTATTCAAACACCAGATTATCATACGCTGGGCAGAAATGCTCAATGTGAGATCAAGAGTAAGCTGATAACGAAATAATTATATTCAATAAATTCTATTTGAGTTACGCCAGTTATAGCATGTATTTACAGCTTTGAGGCTATCTATGTTCGAGTATAACCTAAGTTTAAAGCAGATTCTCTTTTACTGGTCAATAAGTACATTTACTCTTTTTGCATCTAATTTTTGACCATTTAATTTCCTGAGATTTCACAGGATAACAGTTTTAGATAAATATCCTATTTTTTAAATTAAGAGGAATACAGTAGGAGTTTCGAAACGATTCTTAACTAAGAAAGTTTTCGAAACTTTTGATTAGTTATATTATACGAATGAAAAAGATATTTACTGTAAATATATCACCAAACCGTATTTTTGGTCTTGATATACTTAGAGCATTGGCTATTGGTTTCGTTCTATTCTCTCACGGTACAAGATTAATTACTACTGGTGTAAGAAAGTTCTTTTATCTATTTGCCTTCGATGGCGTTACCATTTTTTTCGTGCTGAGTGGTTTTTTAGTTGGCGGTATTTTCATTCGTACGATTGAGCAGAATGGCTTATCTTGGAATACCCTCTCAAATTTTTGGATTCGACGATGGTTCAGGACAATACCAACCTATTACTTCATTTTAATTCTTACGTTTATTGTCAAATGTTTGATATTGAAAAATTTTTCCGATGTCAGCATGATTAGTTATCTTACATTTTCGCAGAATTTTTTTTCAGAAGGCATTTCTGGATTCTTTCCAGAGGCCTGGAGCTTAAGTGTAGAAGAGTGGTTTTATATTTTACTGCCCATCTTTACTTTTGCATTTGTAATTTTTATGAGAGTTTCTATAAAAAACGCAATCCTGTTGAGTGCGGCTATTATTATTGGTTTTACAACTTGTTTTCGTTACTATAGATATTTACAAGACCATACTTTGACTAATTTTGATGCATATTCCATGTATGCTCGGAATGTTTCTACACGACTTGATAGTTTAATGTATGGTGTACTAGGTGCTTATTTAGCCTACTACCATAAAAAGGCTTTTTTGATGAGAAAAACCTTTTTTATGGTAGTGGGATTACTACTGGTTTTGCTTATTCGGATTCTTTATAATAAATGGATTATAAGTAATTTTGAATTGTTTACGTGCGTCTTTATATATACCGTAATCCCTATTGCCATATTATGTTTGCTGCCTTATTTAAGCGACTTGAAATCAGGCAAAGGTTGGTTTTATAAATTAATAACTAATGTAAGCGTTGTGTCTTATTCTATATATTTAATTAATTTGCCTGTGCTGGATTTTATTGTAGAGCATTTTTCATATTCTGGAAGTAATAAATTTTTGCTTTATATAATTATTGCATTACAATATCTTCTTTTTTTATCTTCTACATTTTTATTATCAGTTTTACTTAATAAGTATGTTGAGATACCTACTACTAATCTTAGAGATAAGTTTAGACACTTTAAGATTTTAAATAGTTATAACTTAAAATAATTTTAATAACTAAGTAATAACTATCCATAGCGCGATTAGCACTCATTGTTCATGTGCCTAGTTGGAATCAACTTCTATTTCGTATTTAAGGTGCATATAATGAAATTTGGTTACAATTAGGCATATTAATGGTATGTATATAACAGTAGGCATCATTTTTGTAACCTACATAGTTACGGTTTAGATAGTAATTCTTTACCACTCAATTGTGTAACTGTTATAGCGTTTGAAAATTATGCCCTGGTTCGTTATTTATACCAAATCGAAATCAGAAAAGCTTGCTGCTCAAGAGCTTAGAAAGAAAGGAGTTGATGTTTATTGCCCTCTTCGAAAAGTCAAACGGAAATGGTCTGATCGAACCAAGTTGATTGAAGAGCCTTTGTTTCGATCATATTGCTTTGTAAATCTGGAAGAGTCTCAACGGCATCAGGTGTATGGTGTTCCGGGGGTTGTAGGCTACCTCCACTGGCTGAAGAAACCAGCTGTTGTAAAACAGAAAGAGATTGATCTGATCAGGAATATGCTAAACGATTTCGATCACGAAAATCTTGAAATTCTTGATTTTAACTCTACTGATCGACTTAGGATTACTTCGGGAGCATTTCTGGATCAGGAAGGTGAAGTCGTTTCTACGCAGGGAAAAACAGTATTTATCCGACTGGAATCATTGAACATTTGCATATCCGTAGATCTAACTAAAAATAAGGTTGAAAAATTGAAAAAATCTAATTATCAGCCTTGATCACGAATCCTATCCTATAGATTATACAGTTCCTTTCTATAAGCTATTTATGTCTACTTATTTGAAAAAGGTCTCCTTTTTAGTGGCAGGCTTTTTATGTACTAAGCTTGCTTTCTCTCAGGTAGCTTCTCAGAAACCACATTACGAATTAGAGGCTGGAACGTATCTATCTACATCAGAAACAAATCCGTTTTGGATTCGATCGAATCAGTTTGGTGAAATACCTCTGGAGTCAAACGGGTTTACGTTGCGTGCGCAGCTTAAAAAAGACTATGAACCACGCGTTAACGGGCAGAAAAATAAAGGACGATTTTCTTATGGATATGGGGCCAGGGCTGTTTTTAACGCGGGCTCAATAAACCAAATACTGGTTTCTGAGCTGTATGGTAAAATTAGATACGGGGCTTTTGAATTATTCGCAGGACGCAAGAAGGAGATATTCGGTTTGGTGGATTCTACCCTGAGTGCTGGGTCATATATCTGGTCGGGAAATGCGTTGCCCGTACCCAAAGTGGAAATCTCGCTACCTAATTATACCCCTATTCTAAAAAATGGTCTGATCTCAATAAAAGGTAATTATGCACACGGCTGGTTTGGAACAGGGGATTCTGTAAGCAACGTTTTATTGCATCAAAAGAGTTTGTATGTACGCCTGGGTAAGCCTAACTGGCGATTTAAATTTTATGGCGGATTTAATCACCAGGCGCAATGGGGAGGACAGCTATTGTATCCTCGGTTTGACACTGGAGTCAGGATAACAAAATTTGGTACCGATTGGGAAGCCTATCGTTATGTGGTCACTGTGAAGTCGTTATATACGCTCGATACACTGAGAATAACAGATGGCACTGCATCGGCTGAAGGTGGGAATCGTGTCGGTAACCACTTGGGGTCAATCGATTTAGCCTTGGAATATGAGAATGAAGATAGTAAATGGCTCTTTTATCGGCAGTCATTCTACGAAGCAGGGGCTTTATTTTATCTGAATAATATTTCAGATGGGTTAAATGGTATTTCCTATAGTCGAAAGAATGTAGAAAATGGCGTTTTGCGGGTCGTGTTTGAATACTTACAAACATCGAATCAGGGCGGGCCGATCACTTCTGGTAGAACGACAGTTCCCCAATTGCGAGGAGAGGAGGATTATTTTAATAATGGTCGATACATTGATGGGTGGACCTATAAAGGCCAAACCATTGGGACCCCCTTTATCATGCCATTGCGCTACACGACTGGGTTGCCTCAAAACATCGACCCAAATCCGAATCGGATCATTAACAATCGGGTAGATGCTTATATACTTGGTATAATGAGTCGGCTTAAACCTATTGATCTGCTTACTCGCGTTTCCGTTAGTCAAAACTTTGGAAATTACTATTACGCTATTCCTATTGATGTTCAACAAATTTCGGTACAACAGCAGGTAATTTTTCCAGTTGGAAAATATCTTTTTACAACGTCGATTGCCTATGATAATGCAGGCCTGTTAAAAGAAAATTTCGGCCTTAATGTTTTGGTGAAACGGCAATTCTAACAACTAAGCTGCTAAGAATATGAGACTACTAGTACTTGGTTTTATCCTATTGGCTTCAACGCCTTTATTCGCGCAAACAAGTGTGCTTTCTCCGGTATCTCTGCGAGAGACGTCTCAGTTTGAGGCCCTCGCTAAACTTACCCAGGAAACAGATAAGTTAGCTCTTACTGATATGGCTTTAGAGCCTTTAGCTCCGAATGATTCGTTGATTCCAAAACGCAAATTCATGTCTACAGCCATTTATAAAAATGGCCGCCGATTATCGACTGTCGCAGTCATGCGTACTCTATGGCCAAAACCCAAATATCTACGTCAGTACACCTGGGGAACGATATTGAAGCCTATCGGCCCTCTGGTATCTTTATCGGGCGTGTGGCTAGGCTATATGGGAATCAAGGGATATGAGTCGACTGCCATGGTGAAAGGTATCAAAACGCCTACAGATTACTACCCTAAAGATGTACAGGTATCCTATACGCATCGAAATCTTCCTCAATTATTAGCTGGAGTCGGACTGTTTATCAGTGGGATTTGCCTGGTCGAGCTGTCAAACGATATTGTGGCAAAATCGGTGAATGGTTATAATTCAAAGCTCCGAAAACCGAAGAAAGTTGTGCTATTAGAGAATGCCCGGTTCGGCATAACGCCTGGTGGTAACTTGGGTTTATCGGCTCGTTTTTAATTAATCGTTGTTTACGAATGTCTTATCCATCACTCTGGGAACGATTTCTTTCGCCTTTTAAAGCTGCTGCAATACAACAACAGGAAGAAACCTGCTTTTGGTCTGTCGATATGCACTCTCATTTACTACCTGGTCTCGACGACGGTGTTCAGGAATCAGACCAGATAGTAACTTGTTTGACCAAACTAGCCGAATGGGGTATTCAGAAAGTTATTACAACTCCGCACGTTAGTCAGGATCGGTACCCAAATTCAACGGATAGTATTCGACAAGGGCAGAAAGATTTACAAACTCTGCTCGATAACCATCAATTACCACTCAAAGTAGAGGTTGCTGCCGAGTATATGATTGATAACCTATTCTTCGATCTGCTCGAGAAAGATGATTTTTTAGCCTTTGGATCCGAACGTTATCTACTTATTGAAACGGGTTGGGCGTGGGCTCCAAACTATCTGGACAATTTATTGGGGAGAATTCAAATTCAGGGATATACGCCAGTGTTAGCTCATCCGGAGCGCTATCGCTACTTCCATGATGATCGGAGGAGTCTTATGCACCTTCACAAACTGGGGTATTTATTCCAGTTAAACTGGATGTCGCTGACAGGGCGGTATGGCGCTGAACCGAAACGACAGGCGCAATATCTGCTGCAGGAAGGTGTCATTGACTTTATTGGCAGTGATTTACATCACCCTGACGATCTGAAAGATATGAATCGTCTATTTACATCCAGTGACTGGCAACTGCTTACTGAACAACCTATTCTAAATAATAAATTGCTATAAGGTGTACTTGCTGTTTTCGACAAAAAGCTTCCTGATTACCAGGAAGCTTTTTTTATTACTACCTACTGTTATTTACGACTGCTTACGGTATTGGGAAGGTGAGAATCCCGTTTGCCGACGAAAAAGGCGCATGAAATACGTTGGGTTGTTGAATCCACATTGAAGGCTAATGTCGTCCAGGCACCGGGTAGTTGTACGTAGTAATCTGGAAGCCAGATCAATGCGCTGCTGATTTACATAATCGACCGGCGTAAGCCCGAAGGTTTGCTTGAACGTTCGATAGAATGTAGGCTCGCTCATACAGGCTTCGTCAGCCAGTTCTTTAATCTGAAGATTTCGGTGCAAATTTTTGGCAATATGCTGGGCCACATGCGCCAACCGATTCATGTTCGAATACGACGAATCGGGACTCAACAGTAATGTTCTGGCCTGGGTTTGCATTAGCCGAACGACTAACTCCTGCAGAACAAGATTGGCGAAGACATCTTTCGCCCGGTTGTTCTCTGTGAAAATGTAAATCAGCCGGGCAATGAGTTGATGAATAGGTCCATCATTCGTCAGAAAGAAATTAGTTCGGCCGAATTGCCATCCCTGTGGCTGATCGACCAATGGAGCCCGATCGTTCAGTAAGTCGGTAACTTGCCGAACTTTGTCCGTATCGATAGCCAGTGCCAGGCACTGTGTAGGATTTTGAAGTTGTGCTTCTGGAAAATCAATCCGCATTGTTTCCTGCGAAGGCACAATCACCGATTCGCCGGGTAAAAAATTAAACGAAGGGGTATCGGGCAGGTGCATCACCTTCTTTCCCCGAATCATACTGGCCAGTACCGGACTGTTAAACGTTAGCTCAACCTTCTCCGCTACGTGATGCGTTTCATAAATGTTCAGTTCGGCGGTATCGATTGTATAGGCAGTCCGATTCTCGACCTCCTGTTCCAGACGTCGAGAATGCAGATGACGGGCAATATCAAATGGTGGAGCCTGCGTACTTTTCATAACTATAACCAATTCGCTAACAAATCCGCAATACTTAAGAATAACTCATTGGATGGCAATAAGTTGGAATACGAAAAGTATTACTTTTTCAGCAACGTCACTATTAAATTTACCATAATTTTTATTGTTTTTGCAAAGTTTTAATAGATTCTTCTGCGGAGAATGCCCGTCAAAAAGGCCAAACCGATAGTGAGATAGCCTTAATTGCTTCCCTGGTTTATTCTCCAACGCATACAAAAGTCAGATATACTTATAGGCATAGGCTTCCAGTAAAATTTTGATAGGATTGTTCAGTTCGACGATACAATTGCTCATCTCTTAGTTGAACAATTCTGTCAAACTTTGTAACAAATCCTATTTTAACTGTTCTACAACAACTATGGAAGTTTTAGAAGCCCCTAGCAAAATCCTGGCCCGTCCGCAGTTTAAGACGCAGTACGAAAACTACATTGGTGGTAAATGGGTAGCCCCAGTTGGTGGTGAGTATTTCAATAATAACTCGCCTGTTGATGATAGTTTAATTGCCCGAGTTCCTCGTTCAAAAGCACCTGATATTGAGTTGGCACTCGACGCTGCTCATAAGGCGTTTCCGGCCTGGTCGCGTACATCGGCTACAGAACGTAGTAATATGTTGCTGAAAATAGCTGATAAAATTGAACAGAATCTGGAATTTCTGGCTCGTGTTGAGACGGTGGAAAATGGTAAAGCCGTTCGGGAAACGATGGCGGCTGACCTCCCGCTTTGCGTCGATCACTTCCGCTATTTTGCGGGTGTTATCCGGGCCGAAGAAGGTTCAGTCGCTGAACTGGATGCCGATACGGTGTCAATGATTATTAAAGAGCCGATTGGTGTGGTAGGCCAGATCATTCCCTGGAATTTCCCGCTGCTAATGGCCACCTGGAAACTGGCACCGGCGCTAGCTGCGGGTTGCTGTGTTGTCATGAAACCGGCTGAACAAACGCCTACGTCTATTCTGGTCTTGATGGAATTGCTGGAAGGGTTGATTCCACCGGGCGTCGTTAATATCGTAAACGGTTTCGGACCTGAAGCTGGTAAACCGCTGGCACAATCGAAGCGAGTAGCCAAAGTTGCGTTTACAGGCGAAACGACTACCGGACGGCTGATTATGCAGTACGCTTCTGAAAACCTGATTCCGGTTACGATGGAATTGGGTGGTAAATCGCCGAACATATTCATGGATTCGATCGTAGATGCCGACGATGAATTCTTCGATAAATGCGTTGAAGGGGCTGTTATGTTTGCGCTGAATCAGGGCGAAGTATGCACCTGTCCGTCACGATTACTAATTCACGAAAAAGCATACGACCGATTTATCGAACGTGTTATTCAACGGACGGAAGCAATCAAACTCGGCCATCCGCTCGATCCAGATACGATGATGGGTGCCCAGGCCAGCAACGATCAATACGAGAAAATTCTCTCGTATATCGATATTGGGAAGCAGGAAGGGGCTGAAGTGCTAACGGGGGGAGGGCCTGCCGGACTGGTTGGAAATGGGCTGGAGTCGGGATATTACATCAAGCCGACCATTTTCAAGGGAAATAACAAAATGCGCATTTTCCAGGAGGAAATTTTTGGTCCCGTTGTATCGGTTTCGACCTTCAAGAACGCGGAAGAGGCTATATCAATCGCCAACGATACACTATACGGCTTGGGAGCTGGTTTCTGGTCGCGCGATGCACATGAACTGTACCAAATTCCCCGTGCCATTCAGGCTGGTCGCGTATGGGTGAACTGTTATCACCAGTATCCGGCTCATGCTCCTTTTGGTGGTTATAAGAAATCGGGCTTTGGGCGAGAGAATCACCACATTATGTTGAATCACTATCGCCAGGTGAAAAATCTGCTGATTTCGTATAGCAAGAATAAACTAGGGTTCTTTTAAACAGGCAGCTAAGGGAGAGTAGGTTAGGGCATGAGAGAAGCGAAAAGCGCGAGCAATTCCTTCTCTTATGCTCCTTTTACTTGTTAGATGATTAATAATTTAATCGAATCAATTCCTTATGATAACTCAAACCTATGCACGAGTCGATATCACTCCGGCTGCTGTTGATGTTGTGAATAAGATCAGGGTTGAACATGGCCCACTCATGTTTCACCAGAGCGGGGGTTGCTGCGATGGCTCGTCGCCAATGTGTTACGCGGTTGGCGACTTTATCATAGGCTCCTCAGATGTGTGGCTTGGCCAGATCGATGGTTGCGATTTCTGGATGTCAGGCGATCAGTTTGACTACTGGAAACATACCCATCTCACTGTCGACGTTACGCCCGGACGAGGAGCCAGCTTTTCGCTGGAAATTCCACTCGGTGTTCGTTTTCTAATTCGATCGCGCTTCTTTACGGAAGAAGAACAAGAGCATCTGACACCCATTCGATTTGGCGAATAGCACCCACCTTTCCAGGGCTACTTAATAATAAAACCTAGTTAGGCTGCGAAGCTCTGCTTGCTGTGAGTTTGCTGACTGGTACGATTCGGTTTGCTGAACCAGACGACCTTGCTGATCATAAACATTCGCATAGGTGAAAGTATACCGATCCGTTTGAAGCCCCCAGTAGCTAGTAACCACCTTAGTCAGCAAGGCATGGCGACTCGTTTCACCATGCAGTGGCTGGGTCGTTAAGGGACCATAATGCGAACGGTCATAGCTCAGCGTAGTGACTTCATAGGGCGTGGTCTGTTGGTCGTAGGTCAAAGTGATTTTCACCACATCGCCCTGATCGACAAGTGCAACCCGTCTGTATATCAATGGGGATCTTGGATTAACAGACCGATCAATGCTAGTAGATCCAACTAATATCCCTTCAGGAGAATACTGCCGTAAAGTATCAGCTAAGACATTAGGACGATCAAAATAAGGCAACGAGCAACTGGCATACCGAAGCTGACTGGCATCTAGTGGGTTTTCCACTCGCTGGGCAGGCATTTGCTCAATAACTGTCGTGGGCGTATAGGTGTATTGATACGTGCTTTCAAATCGCAAGTCTGTCTGGGAGTTAGGCTCTGACACAGTTCGTTGCAGAAGCCGGCGGCCTATTTGACGACCCAGGTTGTCATAGCTGTAAGTAGTCGAATCGATGCCTGAGTAGCTATACGTCACGCCGTTAATCAGGATAGTTCCTAATTTGATCGCGTTCTTGACAGAGCTAATGTAGAACATGGTTGTCGCAATGGGCCTCTGAGCAGGGGCATTAGCTGCTTCAAGTATGCTATTATCCTGTCGACAACTGACCAATTGATTGCCTAAGCAGCCAAGGCTTATCAGCAGTAGGGCTCGCTTTATGACGACTCTATGGTGGACTATGAATTGTAGTCGTTTCAGTAGCATTAACCAAGTTTAGATAAAATTCTCTGTGCGTCTGGCGTTACTGCTCTCGTTTGCATAAGCGATTGTCGCTTATGCATGGCTGTCTATAAAACTACAGACACTGAGTAATTAGCTTTCAGTAGTTTGCTGCGTTTTTGTGTTGCCCAAAACAATGCGATTGAAGGTATGGGCACAGTTAAGACATCGGTACGTTCGAACAAAGCCCACTGACCTCAATAATCGTGGACGTTGAATTCGATCAATATCCACATCGCTGCAAACAGGGCACTTCTTTCTAAAAACGAAATTTCGTCTTAGAAAGAAGCCTGTCAATAGAATAACGAGCAGGAGCGTAAATGATATGAACGGGTGATCGAACATGACATACGAATATACACATAGTCACCACCAATTATCATACCGAAACTTAATTTATTTGAAAGTTAAAATTTGGTTAATAAATCGTACTATTCGTCACTTTTTAGTGTCGATAAGAAACTAACCACGTCTCGAATTTCCCGTTTGGTTAACAAGTATCTCATTTCTGGCATACTTGATGGAGCGGTTGTTCGTTTGGCAATCTGATCTTTTCGAATGACCATATCTGGTTGATCGCCCACCTTTACTTTCACTTCTGAACTCGTTTCTTCCTGCAAAATACCATTTACGGTTTTGCCATTTTTGAGTTTAAGCTCAACTGTTCCAAAACCCGGTGCTAACCGAGCACTTGGAGTAATCAGCGCTTCCAGAAGCTGTTCACGAGTCAATCGACTGGCTACGCCATTCAGTCGCGGTCCGGCATTGCCGCCCTGATCATTATAGGCATGACATCGAATGCATTGCGCCGTCTGATGCCGGTAGAAAATCCGTCGACCCAAATCTGGTTCTCCACCTAATAAAGCTCCTTTATAGGATGCTAGCAAGGCGTCGGGTGATAGCTTTGACGTAAGAGCTTTGTACCGGGTGGCTAGTTGAGGAGAATGACTGCTCTCGATCGCTTCTTCCAGTTCCAATTGTAGCTCAGCAGGCATTGTTCCGGCTGACATTTTCGCCAGTAATTGATCGAATGCTTTTTGCGTATTGGCGATGGGAAGTTTACCTAGTGTCAATAAAGCTGCCTGTTTTTCTTCTGTAGTACGGCTACTAATTACTTCCGACAAAAGGGCTACCATCCGGTCTTTGGGCATATCCGATTTCGCCAACAAATCAAGGCCAGCCACCCGTACACTTTTATCATTATCCGCCAACGCAGTTTCGATTCCTTTACTGACTTGTTTATCATTCATTGAGGCCAGGGCCCGTAAAGCGGCTACACGTACACTGGCCTCTTTGTCGGTCGATAGCTGCTTAAATAAGGGTTCAGAGGCTTCTGCCAGTTTAATTTTAGCAATGGCTTTGATCGCACTCAGTCGGATAGCTACTTCCGGATGAGCCAGTAGTTTTATGTAAGTATCGGCCGTTTTTGTTTTTAGGGCAGACAAATCCCGCTTGACCTCTCCTCGATAACGCCCATCAACACGATCCAAAACAGATGGACTTGCCCAAGTACTCAAGGCTTCTAGCGCTTCGGAACGCATCGCTACAGGACTGCCATCTTTTTGCGCGTAATCAATCAGTGCTTGCATGGCTTCGGGCGTGCCTACGCGCAAATTCGCGTTGATGGAACGCCGTAGTAACGCTTCGTTGGTGAAAGTGGTTGTTTGCAACAGTTTTCCAAGAGCAGGAAGGGCCTCAGGAATTGACAAGTCGTCGTTGATTCCGCGAGCGGCTTCGGTAACGATGTATTCATCTTTATCCGCGAGAAAAGCCGCAATTCCCGGATCGCTCATTCGTCGAAGCGCTACCACAGCCGCAATGCGCACACCTCTTGATGGATGACTGGCTAGAGCGACTACAGGGGCCGATTTTCCGATACGAGCCAGCGCCAGACTACCCGCATGACGCAGGAAAGCATCTTCATCGTTGTTAGCTTCCAGAAACTTGATAATTGGCTGGATGGCTGGTTCGTAGCTAATTCGTCCGAGTGCTTCGGCCGCAAAGAATCGGGCCCGGCTATACGAGTCGGTTAGGAGCGAAATCAACGCGGCACCGGCTTCTGCATAACGGACATCGCCTAACCATTTGGCGGCTTGCGCGCGAATTTCGGGGTCTTTGTCCTGAAGCAATGGCAGGAGTAATTGACCATATTGCTTGTCTTGCCGGGTCAACTGGCTGATGCCCCAGATCGCATGAATACGAGCAAATTGATTGTCGGTTTGCTGAAGCGCTGCTTTAAAGGCATCAGCTCCTTTGGCTCCCCGCTTCGCTAATTCAAACTGCGCTTTCTGACGCACGCGCATATCCGAATTTTTCAAAAGATCAATCAATTCAGTTTCGGATCTTGACCCGAAAGCGCTGGCTAGCAGGGTTTTGGTCCGTTGACGTTCGGCAGATGAAGCGCCTGACTTATCATCTAGTTTCCAGATGCGACCGTAATCTTTCGTATCCCAGCCATTGATCCAATCGGCTACGTACAAGGCCCCGTCTGGGCCAAAATCGATTCCGGTTGCGAGTACATTACCCAATACTTTTTTCTGTTCGCCAAGTTCAAACGAGGCTCCTTTGGGCTTTAACTTGAAGGAATGAATCCCTGACCGAGCCGGATTCCCGACGAATTCAGCAATGAAAAACGTGTTTTTGTAGGCCGGGCTCAGGGCCGTACCGGGATTGTATTTCATCCCGGCCGGACCACTCACGAAGTTGGCAATAGGAGGGGTGAAGTAAGCCGCCTGTTTATCGAAACGAGGTTTGTACATCTGCTCGTCCATCCAGACTTTGTAGGTATTATTGTTCGGATCGCGGTATTTGCCGTATTGCCAGTTGCTGCGCCAACCCGTATCCGAACCATTGACAATGTATACCAAACGCTCTTTTTCACCGGGATGGTCGCCATCATTGTCTTCGCTAATCAGATTGCCGTATTCATCAAAAACGAATTCGTGGGTATTACGGACGCCATAAGCAAATACTTCAAAATCACTGCCGTCGGGATTGGATCGGACGACAACACCACTGTTCGGATGCTCCCATTTTTTTCCGTCCTGCCCTTTTCCACTAAAACCAATATCGCCAATCTGCCAGTATATCTTGCCGTCCGGACCCATCGTCACACCCGACATACCATGACCACTAAAGCCAACGTGAATGCCGTAGCCGTGCGAGATAGACGTTTTTGATTCGGCAATGCCATCGCCATCTTTATCCTGCATGCGCCATAAATCGGGTCCAACAGCCACGAATAGGTCATTCCCGTAGGTTAATACGCCCCCGGCAACGTCGGTTACTTCGTCATGAAAATCCTCAACGACTAATTGCGATAAGTCGGCAACGCCATCGCCAGACGTATCTTCGATGCGAAAGACATTCTCTTTTTCGACGGTCATATCCCGCCAATCGTGAGAACCATCGCCGTTCATATCCTTTAGCCATTCATTCTTTTTGCTATTTTCGGGCGATAAAATCCGATGCAAAAAGGCGCGTTTGTCCTCAATGGTCTTTAACTGATTTGATTCGATTTCCCAGTCCTGATGACCGCGAATATCAAATTCGGAATGTTTCTGGCGGTTGGTTCGGGTATAATAGATTCGTCCGTTGTCATCTATGCTAATAGCAATCGGATCGGCAACCAGCGAATCGACACCCCATAATTTAAGCGTAAGACCCTCGGCTAGTTCGGGTGTGACCGTTGCTTCGATGGCTTTCGCTAACTGGGCTGCTTTCTCAGGAGCCATACGCTTACTACGGCGATCAATCGGGTCTTTTTCAACCTGAGATCCTGTTAAGCAGAGCATGGGGATTAGTACCAGGCCCCAGGCCAGTTTTTTATTTTTTACTATACGACTGATTGCTTTTTTCATGGTAAAGAGAGGTTGATTGCCACAGTAAGGAAACTGTCTGGCCCTTAAACGGTAATAGCTTTATAACGATTGCCTGTTCTTAAAGGCAATTTAGACCTTTCGCTACTTGACTTCAGAGGATATGTTTTCTTGATCTAGTTGATTTCTTACCCAGCGAATAAGGTACCAACTACTGCTCCCTTTAATTGTAGCGCGAAGCACATGCAGCAATCTGCTATTTTTGCAGCCGGATTTTAGGCGCTATGCACAGCCCTTCTTTCTCGATTTTATGTTTACAACTTTTCGATGGCTTTTGCCTACCTACCGTATTGAAATGATTGACACGATTCGGTTGAGTGTGCCAATTATCATTGCTCAATTAGGTGTTGTGTTGATGGGCGTAACGGATAATTTATTCGTTGGGCGATTGTTAGGTGCAGTTCCGTTGGGCGCAGCTGGCCTGGCTAACTCGCTTTCGTTCCTTATGTCGAGTATAGGCGTTGGTGGACTTACGGTTGTGGCTGCTTTGGTGTCAAAGGCGTATAATCAGAATGATCCGGCTGCCATTAACCGTCTATTTCGGGCGGGTTTGCGGGTTGGTATCTTGTTAAGCCTTGTACTCGGTGTACTCTCCGCTGTGTTGGCATTCAACTTTAGTTTATTCGGACAAGCTCCAGAAGTGGCAAATTTAGCTCGCGATTTTATGCTGATCCTGAGTGCGTCGTTGCTCCCTTTGCTGGTGTTTGTAGGCGCTCGTCAGCTCTGCGATGGCTTACGCTATCCACGGGTTGCGATGACGATTACATTATCGGCACTATTGGTCAATGCCCTGTTTAATTATCTGTTAATTAAAGGGATTGGGCCTTTTCCAAAGCTAGGTTTAATGGGATCAGCTATGGCAACCTTACTATCGCGAACGTTTATGGCAGGAGCAATGCTACTTTATATCTATCGCTCCAGCCATTTTACCCCGTACCTGAAATCTGAGTTTCGTGTTTTATCTATTAACAAAGAAGTATGGGAGGTTCTACGACTTGGAATTCCTGGCGGTCTTACCTTTTTCTTTGAAGTCGCTACATTTTCGCTTGCCGTAGTTATTGTCGGCTGGTTAGGCAAGGATCGGTTAGCGGCCCATCAGATTGCGATCAATATGGCGTCAGTTACCTATATGATGGCAACAGGAATTTCATCGGCAGCTGCTATTCGGGTTAGTGCTGCGGTTGGGCTGGGTAGCCGCGAGGGTATTTGGCGAGCTGGGATCGCTGCGTTTGTGCTTTCAATCAGTTTTATGAGCCTAATGGCGGTAATTTTTCTGACGGCGAATGACTGGCTGGTGACGCTCTATATTCGGGATAACTTATCAGTTATGCGTATTGCGGCATCGCTGGTTATAATAGCCGGATTCTTTCAGCTTTCCGATGGAGTACAGGTTGTGGCTTTAGGAGGCTTACGCGGATTATCCGACGTCAACGTTCCTACAATCATTACGTTATTTTCCTACTGGATCGTCGCCTTGCCGCTGGGTTATGTGCTAGCTTTTCCACTGGGTATGGATGCAATCGGTATTTGGATTGGATTACTATCTGGCTTAACAATGGCTGCTGTTTTGCTGACCTGGCGCTTTTTTCGACGAGTTAAACGGGTTGATTTATCAGTGATCGGTACAACAGAAGTAGTAACGCACTAATTCAATTTACCGCATAGTCGCTAATAATTCAGATCGTGTAGGTCGGTCAGCATTGAGATCATAGGGAATACCCTGTCGGTCGAGTTCATTCATAAACGTTAGGTAGGTAGCTTTTTCAACGGAAAAAATGTACCAGTTACGATAAGGTTCATTGAAGATTTCGACTTCCGTTAACGAGGCCATTTTTTGCAATTGCTGATACTGAGAGGTTTCGAGTTCGCTTTGTCTAATTAAAAAATACCACACGGTGAATTCTATAAGTTGAGATGATTCGTTACTAAACAAAAATCCCGCGTAACAGATCGTATCGCGGGATTTTTGTTTGATCCAAGTCTTACGACTTACTTGTTTACTGCCAGATTAGCAGCCAGAATATAATCAGCCAATACAAGCCCCGCTTCGTTCAGATACAGATCTTTTTTCTTCTTGGGTGTAGCGGCAGCAGTTGTTCCGGTTTCGTCAACGGGAGCCGAAACTTGCGATACTTTATTGGCAGCAGCACGTTTCCGCTCGGCTTCTTCCCGCTCTTTTCGGCGTTTTGATTCCTGTAATGAGACAACCGTGTTCTCTTTCGCTTTCTTAAAGTCAGCCAGATCCTGCGCTAGTTTTTTCAGTTCAGGATCTGATTTAAGACGCTGGTCGAAACGATCCCGAAGACGGCTTAAAACTTTGTCGTTCAAATCGGCTGCTACGTCGTAGCGGGTCGAGTTGATTTGATCCCAGGGCAATGCGCTTGGTTGTGAGCTTTCGCCGTATTCTTCGGCAGAGAAAGCAGATGGTAATTCGATATCCGGCGTAACACCTTTGTGCTGTGTGCTACTTCCATTGATCCGATAAAATTTCTGAATCGTCATTTTTACCTGACCAACTTTCTCAGGTTCTTTCGGAAGCCATTGATTCAAATCGATCAGCGTTTGTACGGTACCTTTCCCGAAAGTTTGGCCACCGACGATAACACCACGTTTGTAATCCTGAATAGCCGCTGCGAAAATTTCAGAAGCCGATGCGCTGAAGCGATTCACCAAAACAGCTAATGGCCCATTGTAAACCACATTTCCGCCATCTTTATCTGCATATACCTCGGTCTCACCAGTTGATTCTTTTACCTGAACAACAGGGCCTTTCGGAATAAACAGACCTGTTAAATCGATCGCTTCTGTCAACGAACCACCACCATTATCGCGTAGGTCGATTACGATGCCATCCACTTTTTCGGCTTTCAATTCGTCGATGAAACGTTTCGCATCGCTGGTTGTGCTGCTAAAGCCTTCCTCGCGCTTGCGTGCACCTTCGAAGTCGCGGTAGAACATCGGAATGTTAATGACGCCGATTTTGAATGGTCGACCATTATCCGTTAGTTCAATCACTTCTTTTTTCGCACGTTGCTCTTCCAGTTTGATTTTCTCGCGAACCAGGCGAATTTCTTTGTGTGGGGCACCCGCCAGCGCATCTGGAGAAACAACCTGTAAGCGAACAACCGTTCCTTTCGGGCCTTTGATAAGCTTGACAACGTCATCGACCTGCCAGTTCATCGTATTGACCATAGCACCATTATCGCCCTGAGCCACGCCCGCAATCTTATCATTTACTTTAATCAGATTGCTTTTGAAAGCTGGGCCTCCCGGCAGAACCTGCGTTACTTTGATGTATTCGCCATCTTCCTGTAGCATAGCACCAATTCCTTCCAGCGACTGGCTCATTTCCTGATTAAACCGATCTGCGTTGCTAGGCGAGAAGTAATTGGTATGCGGATCAAGTGCCTCCGCAAAAGAATTCATGTAGATCTGGAATACATCAGCACTTCGAATCCGGCCATACGCCTTATCAAGATTTGCATACCGCTGAGTCATTGTAGCCGTAACAGCACTATCTTTTCGATTGCCGAGCCGAAGTTCCAATTCCTGATTTTTCAGGATTTTCGTCCAAAGTTCGTTTTGTTCTTCAACCGTTTTAGGCCAGGGAGCTTTTTCCCGGTCTGTATTGAAACTCTCGTCGACTGTAAACGAAAAAGGTTTCTTGATTTGCTCTTTAATGAAAGCGCTACGTTCCTGATATCGTTTGCGGAAAACATTATACAGATCGTAAGCGGCTGTCAGATCGCCATTGATCAGAGCGTCATCAATTTGATAGCGGTATTTCTCAAACGAAGCTACATCCGAAGCCAGCAGATAGGTTTTGTTGCCATCCACCTCTTTCAGGTAATTATCCCAAACGACCGATGACAACGAATCGTTGAGCCGAACCTTTCGGTAGTGATATGTAGTCAGCAACTTAGCTACCAGCGATTCCACTTTTTCTTGTGAAATAGTTGGTTTTAGTTCCTCGGTTGGTGAGGGTTGTGAAGGCAATGTCTGTAGGGACGAAGCGTCGCCTGTTGCACCATTCGATGGCAGATCCGGCTGAAAGCTCAGTATCAGCACGGGCATAAGAGTCACCAGATACTTCTTCATCTATTATTACCCAGGTTAACGGCGAATGAGCGAATGAGTGAAAGAGCGAAACCTATCTGGTAAACCACTCTTTCAGTCTTTCGCTCATTCGCTCTTTGGTTATTGTTTTACAATATCAAGTAACTCAACATCAAACACTAATGTTGAGCCGGGTTTAATATCGGCACCGGCACCCCGGTCGCCGTACGCTAAATCGGATGGAATATAAAGCTTCCATTTTGAGCCCACAGGCATCAGTTGGAGGGCTTCGGTCCAGCCTTTAATCACTTCCGTTACGCCAAACTCAGCGGGCTGACCGCGCTCAACCGAACTATCAAATGTTTGCCCGTTTAGCAGCTTGCCTGTGTAATGTACTTTAACTCGATCGGTAGCTGTTGGTTTAGCACCGGTTCCTTCTTTCTCAATAGAATACTGTAAACCGCTGCCGGTTGTTACCACACCCGTTTTGGTTTTGTTTTCGGCCAGAAATGCAGCGCCCGCTTTCTTATTCTCCTCCGATACTTTCATGCTTTCCGCATTGCGGACAGCCATCTGTTTCTGGTAGTATCCCTGAATAACCTGCTGAACCTGTTCCATCGACAATTGCATGGCACCACCTTTTAGTGCATCGTCAAGGCCTTGAGCCAGTAAGGCCGAATTCACATTTTTGGGCCCCTGTTGTTTAATATTTTGAGCAATACTTACGCCAATGCTATAACTCAGGGAATCGTCGGCAGATACTAACTTGCCTGATGAGGTGGATTTAGTTGTAGCCGTTGTGGTTGCTTTCTGACCGGTGGCTGGTTTTTTAACAGGAGTTTTTTTGACTTGTGCCGTTGCCGAACCTGCGACTAATAGTGCCGATACAGCGCCGGCCAACATCCATTGATTGAACTTCATGCGAAAATGAAACGGGATATAAACAAAAATTGATACTACTGAAACGTGAACGAATAGGATAAAAGTTTAAATAGTAGCAATTAAGCCAAAAAATAGTTAGCCAAGCTGTAGGTGAACAGTTCCGTATTTGATAGCGAATCAGGAAAATAAAAGTAGCTGAAAATTTGGCTGATGTCAATTTTGACCGCTTAAAGTTCCGTGAATTTGGATGAACGGTTGCCCGACTGGTATCAAAGGTGGTGATCTTAGATGGTCAGTATTGGAAAAGTCTAACATTCAGTCGTTATTTCTTTGTTTCGTCGTAATTTTATTAAATTTTAATCGTACCTTTGCGGCCGAAAAATCAAACTAAATATCCCTGTTATATATGGAATCCGTAAGACCCGACGAGATATCAGCGATCCTCCGCCGGCAATTGGCTGGAACTCAATCCGAGGCTGAACTCGAAGAAGTCGGTACGGTGCTGCAAATCGGCGACGGCGTAGCGCGTATCTACGGCCTCTCGAAGGTGCAGGCCGGTGAATTGCTGTCGTTCGACAATGGGCTTCAGGCGATGGCCCTGAACCTTGAAGAAGATAACGTCGGAGCTGTATTGCTCGGCGATTATTCCGAAATCAAAGAAGGCGATACCGTTAAGCGCACAAACCAGATTGCTTACGTAAACGTGGGCGACGGTATTCTTGGCCGCGTTGTAAACACGCTTGGTCAGCCGATTGATGGAATGGGCCCCATTCAGGGCGAACTGTTCCCGATGCCGATGGAGCGTAAAGCACCGGGCGTAATCTATCGGCAGCCTGTAAATGAGCCGCTACAAACGGGTATCAAAGCGATCGACGCCATGATCCCTATTGGTCGTGGCCAACGCGAACTGATCATCGGTGATCGTCAGACGGGTAAAACCGCTGTGGCTATCGATACGATCATCAACCAGAAAGAATTTTACGATAAAGGTCAACCCGTATTCTGTATCTACGTTGCCTGCGGTCAGAAAGCATCGACCGTGAAGCAAGTAGAGCAAACACTGCGCAAAGCAGGTGCTATGGACTATACGGTTATCGTATCAGCCAACGCATCGGATCCTTCGCCAATGCAGTTCTTTGCTCCATTTACGGGTGCTGCTATCGGTGAGTACTTCCGCGATACAGGTCGTCCGGCACTGGTTGTTTATGATGATTTGTCGAAACAAGCGGTTGCTTACCGTGAAGTGTCGCTGCTGCTGCGTCGCCCACCAGGACGGGAAGCGTATCCAGGTGACGTATTCTACCTGCACAGCCGTTTGCTGGAACGGGCCGCGAAAATCAACGCTAACGACGATATCGCGAAAAACATGAACGACCTGCCACCAAGTCTACAAGACAAAGTGAAAGGTGGTGGCTCCCTGACAGCGCTTCCAATCATTGAAACCCAGGCTGGTGACGTTTCGGCTTACATTCCAACAAACGTAATCTCAATCACCGACGGCCAGATCTTCCTTGAGTCGAACCTGTTTAACTCAGGTATTCGCCCAGCTATCAACGTAGGTATTTCGGTATCGCGTGTAGGTGGTAACGCGCAGATCAAGTCGATGAAGAAAGTGGCTGGTACGCTGAAACTCGATCAGGCTCAGTTCCGCGAGCTGGAAGCATTTGCGAAATTTGGCTCTGACCTTGACGCATCGACCAAACTGACCATCGAACGGGGCCGTCGGAATCAGGAAATCCTGAAGCAGCCTCAATACGCTCCTGTTCTGGTTGAACAACAAGTAGCGATCATCTACGCTTCAACGAACGGATTATTGGATAAAGTGCCCGTCAATAAAGTGAAGGCATTCGAAAGCGAGTTCGCTATGGTGCTAAGCGCTCAGTATCCTAAAGTACTGGACGAACTTCGTGCCGGTAAATTGACCGACGAAGGTACTGCAACGTTGAAGAAAGTAGCCGCTGATCTGTCTGCGAATTATTAAAAATTAGTCAATAGCCATCAGTCATTAGTCGTCAGTAATTAGCGAAGCGACTATTGACTGATGGCTGACGACTATCGACTCTACATGGCCAGTCTAAAAGAAGTACGCGCTCGTATTGCCTCGATTAACTCAACGCAGCAGATCACCAAAGCGATGAAAATGGTGTCGGCTGCGAAGCTGCGTCGGGCGCAGGAAAATATTACCCAATTGCGGCCTTATGCGCAGAAGTTAAGCCAGATGCTCGCAACTGTATCGGCAGGGGCTGAAACCGCATCAGAAAGTCCTTACAAGCAAAACCGCATTATCGACCGGGTTCTCCTGATTGTTGTTACGTCGGATCGGGGATTGGCTGGTGCGTTCAATACGAATGCGATAAAAGGTGCCTTGGCGTTAATCGATGAAAAATATTCGGCTCAGGCTCGTTCGGGCAATGTCGAAATTATGGCGATTGGCAAGAAGGGCGCTGAAGCATTCCAACGTCGCGGCTTTAAGGTCAACGCTGCTCATGTTGACGTTTTTGGCTCGCTCAACTTCGCGACTGTTCGGGCTGCTGCTGAAGAAGCTATGGAAGGCTTTGCCAATGGCCGCTACGACGTTGTAGAAGTGATTTATAACGAATTCCGCAACGCAGCCGTACAGATTATTCGGACTGAGCAAGTACTCCCAATTGTTGCCGCTGAGTCACCAACGGGCGGGGCGAATTCGATCAATTATATTTTTGAGCCATCAGAATCAGAAATCGTTACGGAGTTGATTCCGAAAACAATCAAGATTCAGTTATATAAAGCGGTGTTGGATTCAAATGCAGCTGAACATGGCGCTCGAATGACCGCTATGGATAAAGCGACGGATAACGCTGGTGAACTGCTCAAGGAGCTTCGTCTGGTGTATAACCGTACTCGTCAGGCCGCTATCACGACTGAAATTCTCGAAATCGTGGGTGGTGCCGAAGCACTGGCCAGCGCCTAGTCTAGCATAAATAATTAGTACCAAAGCCACTACCCAATTGGGTAGTGGCTTTGTTTTTATCCGTAAATTTTTTGACTACTTGTTGCAACGGTTCTTTATCGAAAAGCGTCATAGGAAATAAGCATAAGTAAATGATAGTGCCTTGTTTGCTTCGGTAGTAAAACGGCCCCAATTAAAGCCTTGTTAAAAATCCTTAAAGTGAAAATAATGTCTGATTGTCAGTGAATTAACTTTATGCTTTGCTGCCAGAATATTACTTGTTACTGAAACGCATGAAGCACTTTTCTTGTTATTTAATTGCCGCATACGAATGGCACTTTTCCCAACGTTTAGTAATCGGTTAAATACTAATTAACGACTCAAAATACATGAAAATCAAAGGCATAATAACTAGTCTGTTCGTCGTCGGTACGCTGGCGTCCTGCGCCCCAGCCATTACGGTTAAATACGACTACGATCCTAAAGTGAATGTTCGGCAGTTTACAACCTACCGTATTGAAGCAGACCGGCAACGGAATGCAGACCCAATTGTAGGGAGTAATCTGAACCAACGCCGGATTGCTGATGCATTGGATCAATCCCTGAAAGCTCGTGGCTATAAGCCTGTCACGCAGGGCGAAGCGGATTTAGTGGTACGGTTCTTTATGGATTCTAAGGATCGCCAGCAAATCCAGTCTAATGGTATGTATTCGCCTTATTCCTGGTGGTACGGCGGTGGTATGAACAACGGCGTTTATTCTCGTCAATACGAAGAGAATCGCGTTGTGATTAACGTTCTGGATGCTCGAACGAATGACATCGTTTGGCAAGGTTGGGCTACGGGCCAATTGAATAACCGGAATAAAGAACGGGATCGCGATCAGGCCTTCCGTGAGACGGTGACCAGCATTATGAAGAACTTCCCGGAGAGCGCTGGCCAGGATTATGGTGCCGCCCGATAAAGGTTTCAATCGTTTAGTAAAAACCTGCCCTTCAAATGGAGGGCAGGTTTTTTTATGGACTTAGCTTTTTGTTAATTTGTGCCTTTCCGTTTCTGGTTATGTCAGCCGTAAGTCGAGGTGTTGTTTATTCACTCATAGCAGTCGTACTCGTGCTGCTGTTGGGTGTTATGGCATTGCTCGGCGTGTCATACAACCGGCATCAGCGGCTTGAAGATGCAACTATTGATCTGAAGCGAAGCCTTAACCAACAGGAAAGTAAGATTACCGAATTAGAAGAGCGGCTACAGGATTGCGATACGGCTAAAGCGGTTACTGTTCCTGATTCTTCCTGGAATGCATCGGCTCCGGCTGCTTCCGGAAAAGACGTCAGCCAAGCTCCTTCGCTAAAGTGGTAATAAGTCTATGGCTTCAGTTATTTTCGGATCGTTTCGCGGATGAATTGCTGGTTGACAATTAAATCAAATTCCAGCTTTGGCAGTGTTTTCGCAACTATCAATAAAAAACACGGGGCAGGAATCAACGAGCGCATGAGCGATATTGACTGGTTTGTGATACAAGAATAGGCTTAGTTGAAGGCGTTGATTCAACTAAAAAAGGCACCCAAGTGGGTGCCTTTTCGACAGTTTATCATAGGTCAGTTAATTCTCAAATACGTTGTCCTCGTAGGTGACGCTGGCCAATTTTTTGTCCAGATAGTAAATCTGATCGGCTGGAATCTGATTGATCAGATCGAGGCAACGACGGGCAATGTACTCTTCTTCCATCTGCTCCTTAACATACCATTTCAGGAGTTCTTCCGTGGCATAATCATTTTCGCGACGGCAGATAGTGATAATGCGATTGATCGAATCCGTTACTGAAACTTCCTGTTCCAAAGCGCCTTCGAAAACCGATCGTATTGAGTCGAATTCCTGAGCGACGGCTGGAACTTCGGGCGAATAAGCCGTAGCACCCTGGTCGCAAAGGTAATGGAAGAGTTTCATGGCATGATGGCGTTCTTCTTCTGATTGTTTGTAGAAGAAGCCAGCCGTATGGTCTAGACCGTTTCGATCACACCAGCCAGCCATAGCCAGATATTTCGATGAAGAAACCATTTCCATTTGTATCTGCTGGTTCAGTGCCAGCTCGACGCTTTCTTTGATAGAGGTGCGTAGTCTTGCTAGATCTTTCATAGTAAGTAACCGTTTCCGGTGAGAAATTCGTATAGCAAAACAACACAAAAAAACCGACCCTTGTTGTGCAGTCGGTTGATTGTCAGAAAATTTAGAAGCAGTCTATTTATGGCTATTCGGGCAATGTACAACCACATTCCCGAAGCATAGAGTTTAATTCCAGCATCAATTTGGCACCATTGAGCAGTTCGCGTAAGTGAACAACTTCGCAGAGCGTTAATACATAACAACGTTCCGATTGAGGCACGGTCAAGATCTCCACATCGTCGGCAGCTGCTGTACTCAACGCCATTTGCCGAATATCGATGGTTTCAACCATGCGACGGAAACGAGCAAAATCACGCGCTGAAAATTGAGTATGCGTATCCCAAAACTCCAGGATCAAGCGGTAGCTCGCATCACACTGATAAACAACACCTTTGTCGGTTCGAAAGATCTCCTGATAGGTTATTGGTACGTTACTCGTCATGGTTACGGAAATGAACGTACAAAGATAAAACGCAAATCTTAATTTAGATAAAATCTAAACAATATTTTAAACTGTAATTAACGAACGGTCGCTTTGAGAGGCTTAGTAGTGGCTAATGGCATGAATAACCAGCCTGTTTGTCCTGTCGAACTACGAACCAATTGACAGATAGTTGTCATTGCTAATACGTCAACTGTCGAGCCTACAGGGAGGGTATTGATAACACCAGCCTGTTGATCAGCCGCATCGAGTAAGTTGCCAGAAACCGGCAGTGTTACTCGTCGAAGCGGTTGATTGGCTGATTCGACAGTATTGGTTGCGATATAACCCGTTAAACCGTCGGGCAATTCGACCCGTGGCCAGATTTCCGTTCCTCCAATAATAGTCATAGCAGACGATTTTGGCAGTTCGCACAGAATGGGGGCATCCCCATGAGGAGCCAAACGAATTACAGATCGAGCAACTGATACCCGCACTGAATCGCCCAGACGCGAAGCAGATAGTAATCCTTGTTTAGCCGGACCGCGACCGAGTCGAATAAATGGCAGAGGATCAGTAGCGCCTTCGTCAAATCTATAAATACCAAAGTGCAAATGCGGCCCTGTTGTGCGAGCATTACCTGTATTGCCAATAAAACCAACAGTATCACCTACCGATACGCGTTGACCATCTGTCACATTCCAGCGGTCAAGATGTGCGTAATAAAGTCGAATACTGCGTTCGTTATCAGTGATAAAGGCAACATTTCCACCCAGAGAATTTGTCCCAACCCCCGTAACTATGCCATTAACGCCAGCTAGAGCGGGTGTTCCTTTTGGCGCAAAGATGTCCACCCCTTCATGCCGCCGACGTCCTCCATCACGAGCTACGCCAAAATAACTGCTGATCTGCCGACTATCGCGGCCTTTCACTGGAAAGGCTAAAGCTGGTTCGCGAGTAATGTTAATAGTATAGTTAGCACTTCGCAGTAATTCAGGCTGGATGCGTATAAGATAAGTCTGGGTTTTGCGGGGCTCCCAACTTACTACATTCGTATCGGCTTTAGAAGCTGTAACCAGATTGAGTCGATTCCGGTCTTCAAGTGCGAATACATCAATAAAAATCTTTGTCGTCTTTTGCCCCTGCGTTTCAACCTGTACCAAAAAACGATCACCTCGTTGTGCATCAACCTGATAGCCGACAGCAAAAGCTTTATTGGCTGAAAAATAGCCACTTTCGCGATAAGGGATTGTAATCTTCAACGAGTCGCGAAGAGCACGTTCGCCAGCTGACAGCCAATCTGTACCAAGTGCTGTACGATCGAGTTTAGCCTCTTTGAGTGATTGACCATACTCATCGTGAGGAGAAGTCGGGCGAAATAGACTAGCTGTTGGTCCCAGACTAGTGCAGGCTGTAATCCAACCTGCGAGTAACGCTACGAGAAGAGAGCGGACAGAATACTTGATTACCATAGTTCTACTATAGTATTAAACGACTTTATTACGATGATATTTCAACTGAGACAGGTAGGCAACCATAGCCAGGCCGACCAGAATACTCAGAAAGGGAACATAAAACGATAAACCGGCAGCAAAGCCATAGGTAACCAGACTAATCAGATGGCTCTTTCGAATGGGATCTATGCGTACGTCTACAGCTGGGCGTTTCAATAACCGAAAGTCGTGAGTCGCGTAATTCCACATGATAAACAGAATGCCAGAAATGCTGGCAAACAGGAGCATGTATAGGGCCGAAGAAAGCGTATAAGCAGGGGTGTTTAAATAATCGGCGAGTAAAGAGGTTGTAAAGGGAATGATGCTGACGAGTAACAGCAGTAATCCATTGTAAAACATGAACCTAGCGTCACTTCGCTGGATAACGTTATACATCCGGTGGTGATTGAGCCAAATGATAAAGATGGTCGTAAAGCTGACGAAGTAAGCAATGTAGTTTGGCCACTGATGCAGTAAAGCCGTGGCTAGCGTATGACTCGAGGTGGCCGCTTTTAAACTTGGTGCCTTTAGTTGAAAGGTGAGAAGCGTAATATCAATGGCAAAAACGCCATCGCTGAAAGTCTCCAGGCGAAGGGTTTCATTTTCGTGGACATCTGTCATTTGTCTCGTCACATTATCTGACAGACAAACGGCTGGATGAATCAATTAGTTATGCGTAAACGCAATTGCTGCTGTATACAATAGGTACACAGCAGCAATTATATGCAGCAGACGTTAATTTCGGCTGAGTTAGTGTGAGTATGATCTATCAACTACGTTTAGTCAGAAAATAGACAGGTATTCCCAGACCTGCAATCAGCAGACCCATACCTGTGTTGAAGGTTTTCGTGTACAGAAGAATAGCACAAATGGTTAGTCCGGCGACAATATATAACGCAGGAACAACTGGGTAGCCAAAAGCTCGGTATGGTCGCTCGGTGGTTGGCTCAGTATTCCGAAGCCGAAAGAGTCCGGCGATGGTGACGATATAAAATAGGAGAGAGGCAAACGTACAATAATCTAGAAGGTCACCGTATCTGCCTGAAAGACAGAGAATAGATGCCCAAATGCATTGCACCCATAGTGCCCGGCCAGGTACAGCGTGTTGATTCAAATGCGATGCCTGTTTCAGAAATAATCCATCTTTTGCCATTGCATAATAAAGCCGCGCACCCGCCAGAATCAGGCCATTGTTGCAACCAAATGTTGAAATCATAATTAGTACGGCCATAATAGCTACGGCCACATTCCCGAAAATAGTTTCAACGGCAGCGGTTGCTACCCGATCTGCCTCGGCAAATTGAATACCCCTGCCAATAATATCAGTGGCGGTTGGAGAGCCTTTCAAAGGAAGTAGCGAGAGATACGAAACATTGGCGAGGAAATAGATCGTCGTAACGATAAGAGTTCCAAAAAATAGAGCTAAAGGAATATTTCGACGTGGGTTTTTGATTTCCCCTGCAATAAATGTCACATTATTCCAGGCATCAGCCGAAAACAAAGAGCCAATCATCGATGTACCAAAAGCCAAAAGCAAAGCCATGCCTGCCAATGGAAGCACCTCACCTGTTGCCGACGTACTGCTGGCATCCCAGGCATTCGACAGATTAGCGGATAACAAACCTCGGCTTAATCCCACCGTAATACCGATCACAATTAAGCCGAGCAAGGCAATTAGTTTGGTTGATGTAAACACATTCTGGATGAATTTACCACTCTGAACCCCTCGACTGTTCAACCAGGTTAGCAATACCAGACTTGAAATGGCAAATAGTGATCCCAGCGTTATTTTCACGGGTCCGAGCGCCAACAGTACATTATCGGGGCCGAGGGCGGGGATAAATACGGCCGTGTATTTGGTGAAAGCGACGGCCACAGCCGCAATTGTACCAGTTTGAATGACCATAAACACTGTCCAGCCATAAACGAAGCCTGTCAGAGGTCCGAAAGCCCGCTGAATATAAATGTACTGACCCCCTGCTTTCGGCATCATACCTGCCAGCTCACCATAACTTAGAGCAGCCGCGACGGTCAGAACGCCGGTTAATACCCAGAGCATCAGCAGCCAGCCCGACGAGCCGAGGTTTCGGGCCATATCGGCTGTAACAATGAAGACGCCAGAACCAATCATGGAACCGGCAACAATTAGGGTAGAGTCGATCAGACTCAGTGAGCGGTTAAATTCGGTAGGTTCTGTAGCTGTATCGACCGACGAAACGGAATTTGATAGATTGTCTGCCATGAAGAAGAAGATATACCTACAAGAACCGGCCAATTAGGTAAAAAAGCAAGCAATGTATGCTAAATTCTATGCGTTTAGAGAAGTCAAGAGGATAAGATAGCCAAATTGACACGTGCTTTTCAAGGGGCTTACTAGATACAAACTGATTCCCTGGACGTAGGGATGTTGGTTACCTTCTTTGCAATCTGGATAAACACCGACTTGACACATGCCTTAATGGCCTAAAAACAAAAACACCTGGCTACTGGCCGGTCGTTTTTGTTTTTAGGCCTACCGTCTACTCAATAAGTTACCGTTCATCGCATTTTAAGCCTATACTGGACTTGTCATAGGTTGCCCATACAGCCTATGGACACATATATGGATTAAGTATAATCGCTGATTCTGTTAGGGTCAGCGATTATTGTTACTTATGACTAGTGATTTGAGTCTAAATAAGACAATTAATCCATATATGTGCTGTATAAAGCAAACGCCCCTAACCACTGATGGCAGGGGCGTTTGCTTTATACAGCATGGTCATTTACCTATCGTTCCTTTTCTCAAATAGATTATCAAAGAAAGGGTTAATCTGACTAAAATGAATGTCGTGCAATTGGAAAAGAGCGAAGACTTGACCTTATGTAGCATTGGTCTGAAGAGAAATCGGAACGACACCAGAAAGAGATTGATAAGTTGAAACAATTAATGAACAACGCTTGAGAAAAGAAGCCAAGGCACTAAGTGCTTGAATCAAAAACGCCCATTGCTCACTAATTGGCATAGAAAATAGGTTTACGTAGTTGCTAGATAGACTTTTTAGCTGTGTATCCGGTAAGAATTAACTCGGGTTAATTAGCTATTCGTTGTCAACTGGAAATGGACATATATAGGTTAGTTGAGTGAAACGATTTGCTAAACTATCTCTTCTGATTTTTCATCCCTCTTGGCTGACGACATAGATATCCGCCATTTCCTACAATCAAATTGATTAACGTGGCTCAATCATACTTACTTTATCTTAATAAGTGAAGATTTTTGTTTATACCAAAAGCAAAAAGCACTTAACATTATCTGCTAAGTGTACGTCGTCAAATGAAAGTGGACAAAAGGGGTGAAAATGAGAAGAGACAATTCAGTAAATTGTTTCACCTAAATCACCTCGGTTATGTCCAATTCAACCAAAAAATCTCCGCCTAGCCGTTCGAAAACGACTCAAGCCACTTCCCCCGAGCGCAAGCCAGCGCTATCCATCATCAAAGACATTCAACGGCAGACCCGACGCCAATATACCGCCGAAGAAAAAATACGCATCGTCCTTGAAGGTTTGCAAGGTGAACAGTCAGTAGCCGAGATTTGTCGACGAGAAGGACTTAACACCAATATTTATTATCGCTGGATCGGACCGCCGAAGCGGTAAAGAGTTCTTGGAAGCCGGAAAAAAACGATTGGCTGGCGATACTACTCGCGAAGCTACTGCCCCTGAAGTTCAGTCCATCAAAGCGGAAAATGAAGCCCTCAAACAGCTGGTGGCTGAATTGAGCCGCTTCGGCGGTCCGACTAGAAAATAGGGTATTAAAAAAAAGCCTTAAAGCCGACGATTAATCAATACCATCACATGACCCAATCGGAAAAGATAGAGATCATTACATTAGTCGAACAGTCGCCACTGAGTGTTAAAGCTACTTTGAAGGAGTTAGGTATCAATCGGTCAACATTTTATCAATGGTATAAACGGTACCTGACAGCTGGCTATGAGGGCTTGGCTGATCCAGCTTATCGGCGGAACAGTGCTTGGAATCAGCTACCACCGGCTGAGAAGGGCCGCATTATGGAGTTAGCTTTGGAACGTCCGGATCTTTCCAGTCGGGAATTAGCCTGCCATATTGTGGATAATGAGGGCCGCCGGAGCGGTTTGTCTCAGAGTCAACGGTTTACCATATTTTAAGAAGCCGGGGCTTAGTGACTACGCCTGCTTATCGGCTCATGGAAGCGGCTGATCAGTTCTACAATCCGACCACCGCTCCCAATCAACTTTGGCAGACTGACTTCACCGCTCCGGCGGCCCGGCTATTTCAAGATCAAAAACTGGGGTTGGTATTATCTGTCGACGGTATTAGATGACTATTCCCGCTACATTTTAGCGTGGGAGCTATCCCCGGCATGCAAGCCACAGACGTAGAACGAACAGTGCAATCAGCTCTTGATGCCAGCAGTTTATCTGTTGGTCAGCGACCGCGTATGCTGTCAGACAATGGGTCGGCCTATGTGTTTCGGTATCTTAAAGAGTATTTGAGAGGGGAAAGCATTGAGCACATTCGCAGTGCGCCATTTCATCCTATGACGCAAGGTAAGATTGAGCGCTATCATCGGTCAATGAAAAACGTGCTGCTTCTGGAACACTATTATAGTCCGGATGAACTAAGGCAACGGTTAGCGGAGTGGGTGGAGTACTATAATCATCTACAGTATCACGAATTGTTGGATAATGTACTTCCCGCTGATGAGTACTGGGGTCGCCAAGACCAAATCGTAGCCGAGCGTAAAAAAATCAAGCAGCTATCGATGGTCCAACGGCGGAAGAGTCATATTTTTCAGAAACTACAACGTGTTTAAAACCGTCTCTTCTCTTTTCACTCGCATCTGTCCACTTTTGGTTGACGATATACAAAAATAAGTCATCTTCGTTATTTCTACTTTTACTTGACGACGTCTACTTTTGCATCCTATCGAAATAGAAACCACTTATTCCCACTTAAATAGTTTTCTCTAATCATTCATCTAGCAAGGAAGATATATTATGTGGGATCGACTGCTCTAATAACTTGAAAATAATTTACCTAATCAGCTAGCATTCGGCGACAGTACCGGGAGTGGGTTATGTATAATGAGTATACAGGTTTTAATTGATGCCGGGGTAGGTTTCCCCACTCGGTCTTGTGAGGTCGAAAAATAGGCCTAACCCCGACCTATCTACATAACTAACTAACTAACTAACTGGATTTACAAAAAATGGTACTTGCCAAGAAAGAGTTTTGCAACAACTTTTGATGAGTGTTATCAAAACGCTGCTGGCTCAAAACGGTTGGCAAAAGTGCTACCAGTAAGTTTTTTTAGTAAATCGAAACGCGCAAGTTTTTGGTGTATATCGTCAACCGAAAGTGGACAGATGCGGGTGAAAAGAGAAGAGACGGTTTTAACAGCTTTGTACTCGCTGAAAAATATGACTTTTCCGTCGTTTGAG